>NZ_CP071458.1 GCF_017352135.1 Rhizobium lentis | reverse complement strand
ACGCGATATCGCTGGTCTTCAACGCCTGATTCATCTCTGCAGTTAATTTTGCAGGTACATACCAATTGTCGGCTTCGGATAAGACGCGGTCGCCGCAGACCAGGCGGACGCGGCGATAAGCGATCAGCTCACCGGGTCCGACGGTCAGAAGTTCACGGATGTGCTCATCGGCCGGCTTGTCTTGCCCGCCCACACGCTGAGCTACAATCTTAGAACCTTCCGGTGCGAGCTTGTGCGCGGCGCACCAGCGATCAAGGGTCAACGTAGCACTGGCGTTACTCAGGAGATTGGCATTCAAGGTCTGAAGGACCGCAAGCGCTTCTACTCGAGATGTCGGCGAGTTCAGCCACTGAGACCCCATAGACGGTTCTTGCGCAATTGCGATCTGGGTGCCCAGCACGATGGCAGTCGCTGCAAGTGCGGCGATGCGAATGCGTTTCGAAGAACAAAATGACACGGAGAACGAATCCTTTCTGCAGTAAATTTGTTGGGCGAACCCTGCGCGTCAAATTTCCTTGATATTGGCAGGCGAGCGCGCGTTGTCAGCGTATTTGATACCGGCAGCAAGATTTGAACTGCGCCTTGCAGGTACCGTTTAACGGTCGGGTTCCCGATAGACTTTCTTGCCATCTTCCGATGTTCCTGCGGTGCTGCTTCGTACCTGTTGAAGCCTGTGTGCCCGAGCCGACGCTTCCATCCTGAAATATGGAAACCCGATAGACGTGGATTTCAAAGGAGGAACGTGGCGGCCGGTCCAAACTCTCCCAATTCACTTAACGGTTTAGCGCCTTTGTCGTCCTCTCGCTCGTTGCGGGATGTTCATATAGCTGGATCGGATAAAATAGGTAGCAACCGAAAGCAAAATCCAGGAGCATTTGTTCGAAAAAGGTCTTCTTCGCCGACACAGAGCCCTCCTGCCGGTCGAGTGACAATTGTAGACCAGGCAGCGACACGCCGTCGATGGTTGCCAACCGCAGATGCGAGTAGCCAAGGCGCTTGTCTGATTTCTTTTGGTGCTCCATGTCGTCGTGCTCCTTGTGCAAGCCTCCCGACGATGACGTCGCCGGCAAGATTTCAGCTGTCATGGGAAAGAATCTTCCTGTTGCACTGTCGTAACTCATCATAACAGGACACTTGATGAAAACGACAAGCAACGCAATAGATGTGTCGGATATATTTCAAAGTATATCGTTTTTAATTTGGCAGATCTTACTCTCTATTGCAAAAAACCCGAGAGTTATGGAATATATTATTGTATATACTTCTATATATATCGCACTTCCTGTCTTTGGCGGCCGCATGAAATGGCAGCTCTCTAACGGCTACGGCAAACGCTCGCTGGTCGAAACGGCAATCGGGCGATACAAGTCCATCATCGGGCGGCGTCTGCGGGTGAGGTCGCGGCCTGGTCAGGAGACCGAAGGCGTCATCGGCTGCGCTGTTCTCAATCGCATGCTTGACTGCGCACGCCGAAATCCGTCCGCTGCAAGGCACCACGGATCAGCCGTTTCAAAGATCCCCATCCGTTCAATTCCAGATCCGTGCATCAACGCCCGGCACGGTTCTGAATGCGGTTGTCGCCGGTCGCATTTGAGGAGTTTGCCGTCTCAATGCATCACTCCTTCTCGGAACTTAACGCGGCCGCGGAGAGGAACGCGCGGATTTCGACCGTCGATTCAAGCAGTCCGAAGCTGACGCTGAGAGAGTCGCCATGGCAGGGGTACGGCCATCAGCTTTCGGTTGAGAATTCGGGCATGATTGTTTTTACCCCTCGTGTATTTGCACAATCTATTGCCAGCGATTGGACATGGTCAGGAAATGAGATCGCATCGAAAAGTGCAGATGACATGTCGATGCCAACGACATATCCAGAGAGGTCTGCGCCGGAGCCAGGAGCTCTGCAAGAGTGTAGACTTGCCGCCTCGACCGGCCCAATTCAGCGACCGCCCGGTCCATTGCGCGGCGCCGCTCTTTTTAATCCCTCCTGCCATCGCATTCGATATTCCTGAAAATATCCGGGGACTGATGGGGTTCTCTCATTCACGGCGACGATTCTTTCAAGAATGAGAGGTTTTACAAACGACGATGAATGGACCGCAAAACGAAATAGATAGAAGCTTGCCAAACTTCGTCACGTTGCCTCGCGATCACGCGAAAGCTGACGGAGAGATTGGACAATATTGCATGTGTCAGCTTTGCATCATTGTGGTGTCTTCGGTGAAAGACGCTCGGCATTGGCGCTGTTGAAGTCTGCGGACTTAAATCATCAAATTAGGCACAAAAAATTTGGGGCTCGCGCGAGTCAAGTAGCGGCGAAAGAGGGGCTAGTCGCGAGCATCGAGATTGTCTTGATATCTTATGGTGATGTTCGGCCTTTTTTTCTGGCAGCCCTGATAAATGTTTTCGGCCAGTGTGCTGGAAACCCGGCGTGAGGAGGGTGCAGCCGGGCACCGCTTTGTGGAGGAAGTGAAAATGAAAAAGTTTATCCTGGGCACCGCGATGGCGCTCGCCCTGTCGACGGCCGCTCACGCAGAAACGGTCGGCGTCTCGATGGCGAAATTCGACGACAATTTCCTGACCGTTCTGCGCAACGGCATGACCGATTATGCAAAGACACTGAGCGGCGTGACGCTGCAGGTCGAAGACGCACAGAACGACGTTTCCAAGCAGCAGAGCCAGATCCAGAATTTCATCGCATCCAAGGTCGATGCGATCATCGTCAACCCTGTCGATACCGATGCGACCACGGCAATGTCGAAGCTCGCGGCTGATGCCGGCATTCCGCTGGTTTACGTCAACCGTCAGCCGGTCAACGTCGACACGCTGCCGGAGAAGCAGGCCTTCGTCGCTTCCAACGAGCAGGAATCCGGCACGCTGGAAACCAAGGAAATCTGCCGCATTCTCGGCGGCAAAGGCAAGGCCGTCGTCATCATGGGCGAGCTCTCCAACCAGGCTGCGCGCATGCGGACCCAGGACGTTCATGACGTCATCAAGACGGATGAATGCAAGGGCCTGGAGATCGTCGAAGAGCAGACGGCGAACTGGGACCGCACCCAGGGCGCCGACCTGATGACCAACTGGCTCTCCAGCGGCATCGAATTCGACGCCGTGATCTCCAACAACGACGAAATGGCGATCGGCGCCATCCAGGCGCTGAAGGCAGCCGGCAAGGATATGAGCAAGGTCGTCGTCGGTGGCGTCGACGCCACGCAGGACGCGCTTGCCGCCATGCAGGCAGGTGATCTTGACGTCACCGTGTTCCAGGATGCCGCCGGCCAGGGCAAGGGCTCGCTCGATGCAGCGCTCAAGCTCGCCAAGGGCGAAAAGATCGACAAGAAGGTCTACATTCCCTTCCAGCTCGTGACGCCTGCCAACGTCAAGGACTTCGTCACGAAGAACTGAGGCGAACGCCACACAGGATGCGGGCTTTGTCCGCATCCTTTTTTCGGGCGCTCGAAGTTCCTCAAATCCTTAAAGATGACGGACCCTTGAGCTCAGGCTGCTGCGCTTGATCCCCAAGCGCCGTTCTCAGGCGATCTCTTCAAGACGACGGCCGATCAACAGCGCCCGGCAGGTTTCTCACAGGCTCTGGCCGAATCTGCGGGCCATGAGCGTATCGCGCCGAGGCAACTCTCGAGTTGTTTGTCCATCGTTCTCCGCTTGGGAATGATCAGTGCATCACTCCCTACGAGCTTCCCTACCGGGGCGAACGCTCCTGCCAGATCGGAAGCTACTTGTCGGCCGTCGTGAGTGTGCGCCGCAGTTGGGAGCTTGGGTTACCTCTCGTCGGCTGCTACGCAAGGGTTGTCCGCCCTTCATCGCGTCAGACCTGTACTCCGCTGCACAAACTGATAGAAAGTGCGCCCGCGGAATTCGAAGAAACTGTCCGTTGCCGGACGCGGTCGGCAGCGGTGGAACTAGAAAACGGATGCACGTTTTCCGGCTGCCAAAAGGAGCCTTAATCGACATGAACATGGTCTCGAAGATTGCGAAACCCCCAGTTGCCCCGTCCGTTGGCGCCCTGCTTGCAGAAGCTCGCCTGGCTCGCGGCTATTCGCTGGACGACGTCGCAGAAACCACTGGTCTGACTGTGGCAGAGGTGACAGCTCTGGAGAATGACGCGGATTTCGACGCGTCGAGGATCCGAAGGACTGCATCCGTTCTAGGGATTCTAGAAAAGATATGCGATGCGCCGCGCTGACATCGTTGAACAGCTTTTTCCACGGCTCTACCTCCTCAAGGAAGGTGGGTGCAGCAACTCACGGGTCGCGCTTCAATGGGATGCTGTTCAACTCGGGCACAGTTTTCAAGGGTAGGGCAGGGAACCTCGGCTGTGATGTTCGACAACCAGCTGACTCTTCAAGGGGAATGGCGCGGCTGGCGCAGTTCTTCCGCTCGCAAGTTCGGCATCATCGCGTGCAGCTCGATTCCAAGGTTCAGCAGTCTCTTGGGAAACTTCGTGGGAATCCGCTGTATGATCTCCTTGGGTGTTTTGCATCGGTTTGACGCCCATCGAAAACTCAACACGCGGTTCACTTGGGTGGCTTGCCCAATAGACGCTAGACGATCAACCGGAAGGACAAATAAAACATGCAACTGAGCCCCCCGCCCCCCGTCGAGTCAGCGCTAAACGCTATTGGCAATACACCGGTCATACGCCTGCGTCGCGTCGTACCGGACGGGAGCGCTCAAGTCTTTGTGAAGCTCGAGTATTTCAACCCGACAGGCTCGTATAAAGACCGCATGGCAAAATCCATCATAGAAGAGGCTGAGCGCCGCGGAGATTTGAAGCCAGGAATGACAGTAGTCGAGGCGAGTGGGGGAAGCACGGGGTCCTCGCTCGCCTTCGTTTGCGCAGTGAAAGGCTATCATTTCATTGTGGCTTCTTCCAACGCCTTTGCCATGGAGAAGTTGCGTACGATGCGCAGCTTTGGCGCAACCATTGATCTGATCCACAGCCCGTCCGGCGAAATCTCGGCCGATCTGATTCCGTCTATGATCCGTCAAGCCCAGGAGGTCTCCATCCGATCAGACTGCTATTATTCGGACCAGTTTAACAACCTCGACGCCTTGATTGGCTACGAGGAAATCGGCCATGAGTTGGTCAAACAATTTCCAGACGGTATCGACGCCTTCTGTGGCGCAGTTGGTGTGGCAGGGATGACAATGGGTGTGGCAAGGATTCTGAAGTCGCGCTCAGCGTCGGTTCGCATTGTGGTTCTGGAGCCGGCCTCCTCACCTGTCATATCTAAAGGTTGGGCCGGAACCCACCACGTCGAGGGCATAGGGGTAGGCTTCGTTCCGCCTTTGCTCAATCAAGATCTCTATGACGAAGCGCGCAGCATTCCGGAAGAGGAAGCACGCGCTATGTGTCACCGATTGGCACGGGAGGAAGGATTGCAGGTCGGTACGTCCACGGGCCTCAATGTCACTGCGGCGATTCGTTTGGCCAAGGAGTTGGGGCAGGGTAAGACGGTCGTCACGGTCGCGAGCGACACCGGTCTAAAGTACATGAACGGGAAGCTTTTTGCAGATGCCTGACAACGGTCGAGCGACGGCCGGGACGACGCTGGACCTTCGGTTGAATTGGAACCTGCGCGACACAACGGTTGGCCCCGGCCCCTAGGCAAACGCGCCCCTCGTTGTATCGGTGACGCAGTTTTTTGGAGCATCCTGTCAACGGGGCAGGGAAGGTTCATGATCGTGCCCATGAGCAAATCTCACATTCCGTCCACGATGATCGCCAATCTAAACGGCGTCGAAGCCCAAGCCTGGCTTGCCCACCTTCTTGCCTGCGTTGCCGATGTGTCCATCAGAAGGCTGATCAGCTGCTTCGGTCTAACTGGTAATCGACTGATTGAACTCTTAGGCGGCATAGTCTGCGGCCCTGACGACGGCTTACGGCCTAACGTTGTCGCTTTACTTCGACCCCGACGCAGGAGCCACCCTGTGCGTTACCGCGACACTAAGGGATGCCGGCGCTGTCGTGAGGTAGCGAACCGTTGGATTTATAGGGGCGCATCGCGAAAGATGTCCGGATGACGCCAATTGCGGGAAGAGCGAGTAACGTGAGCAGAACCGTTGCTTCATACGTAGCCGTGCCTCTAAGAAGGAGTCAGCGTTGTCGTGCGAATGTCGTGGGCGTGACGGGATATCCACTCTCCAATTGGGGTAGGCCGGCACGGATGACCGCGGATGATCAAGACCGCCGGCCTTTTCCTCAAGCGCTCTAATATGTTACGGGACCGCCGAAGGAGTAATCCGAAGTACTTTGGCCGCCCGCTCATCGATCCAACATCGTCAATCTGCCTTATGCCAGTTAAGGAAATCTCATTTGTTCGCGCCCCGTCTTAGACAATGAACACCTAAGACATCATGATGATAGGCAAAGGAGACCTCTAAAATGACTATTGTGTCGCGAGACAAGTTCGAAATGCTGTCGAACATGACGCCCTCGCTCGAAGACGGCGAGTATGTGTTCTGCTCGATACCCAGTGAAGGGAGCAAAGTCCACAATCTGAATCCGATTGGGACATTTCACGAAAGAGAAGGTTTGACGGTCATCCTTGCGAAAGGAGAGGCGCACGAAGCGGGGTTCGAAACTTCACTTGCGATGCGCCAGATCACGCTCAATGTGAATTCTGCGCTCGATGGCGTCGGCCTTACGGCGGGCGTTGCTGCCTCTCTCGCAGAAGCTGGCATACCGTGCAACATGGTGGCAGCATATCACCACGACCACATCTTTGTTCCGGCGGGCCTAGCTGATCGAGCATTGCATCTGCTGGAAACGCTGCAACGCGAATCCGCGCGGGCGATGCGCAAATGTTGACGAACAGTATTCCCCGCACATAGCCGGCGAAGCTTTACTGACTTCGCGGGCAAGCGGCAGCACGAGCAGACCTGGGCGTTCCTCGCCGAGGCGCCATCGCGATCAACCGAGAAGCTGCGAAGATCGTCGATACGGGCGATCATTGTTTTGGCGAAAACCGTTCGCAAAGCCTGACGCGGGCAACACATCGAGTTTTTAAAGGGAGCATGACAATGGAGTCGGTCGAGTTAGGGCACTCCACGATCTTTGGAATACGGTTAATGTAGAGATGTGCGATCAAATTTGCGGATGCCAACTGATTGAGGTCACGCGGATCAATGATATCTACTCAGGTTCTCTACAAAGCGGGAGTTTGGGCATCCCAACACCAACTCGCTTAATCGCTCTTCCGCACGTCAATCTTCCCATCCACCATGATCTTCAGCGCTCGGATCATGCCGGCGAGGTTCAGCAAAACACCCTCGACTTCGTCGTTATTCGCAGCAGCCTCTGTCATCAACGCACCGATCTCAAGGTCCCCCATCGCAACATAAATTCCGCGGCTGGGGCGAGTGCCGGTTTCCAGGCGCATCTCCCGCACCATTCTTACCGCGCGTTCGACTAAGCGGCGGTATTCGCCAGTGCTCAGTTTGTCGACCTCGTTGGCCGCCCGGGTGAGTTCAGAGATAAAGGCGGCAGTGTAGGACATTTGCAGATGGTTTGCCGATGGGTAGGACCTGTCAATGTTCGCCAGAAGGCCGGGGTGTTTGCCGGGTTCCTCGCGGCCAGCATCGGTCTTACCGAGGTTACCGAATAGCTTTAAATATTGCGCGGTATTAAGTGAACATTGTGGCCGAATGCCGCGATAATCCGCGGGCGGTCGCACCGAAAGTCAGCGCTCGGCGGTGCGCCTCTTGATAAACAGACAAACGATCAAGATGCTGCAGGGGGTGGCCCGGACTGCCGCATCGATTTCCTCCGCTCAGAACGCGATGTAGTCAACAAGAATCAGCCACAATGAAGCGGCGCCAACGGAACTATATCCCGACGGCTGCGATTCTATCGTTTTGTCACAGTTGCGTCCATAAGTGGTTCTCTGCGACTGGAGCCGCGTTTGAGCCGAATACTTAAAAAGGATAGACCGAATGGACTGCAGTCGTTATCTGAAAGGCTTGTTGCGAAACTGAAGACATCGCTGAAAAATTGCCACAGACACCCGAGGCTTCCTAAAGTGAAAAAAGTGCAGCGCAGCTTTGCCGTCGAGTACAAATCAGGTCGGCGAAAACTCAATTCTAAACCGAATTCGATTTGGGGAGACACCGATCTCAAGTCCGTTGCTCAAGATCTGCAGGACGAGGCAATGCCATTTATGTCATTAACTCCTCAGGCAAGAAGCAGCGAGATGCTTGTATCCGGAGAAGAACAGGCCGGGTCGTTATTGACACTGCCGATCGAGCAGGAGACAAATGCATCGGCTTTACAGGAGACCATAATGGCCGACGAAAACGATACGATGACCAATGCTGAAACGCCGGCCGCCGTGGCGCCCGATGCACCGAAGAAGGTGCGCAAACCTCGCGCCAAGAAAGCGGTGCCTGAAACGGCCGCAGCCGTCGTTTCCGTGCAACCGGCAGCGACTGCGAGTGCCGCAGCTGTCAAGCAGAAGAGAGGACGCAGGCCAAAGTCTGACGAAGGTACGGTGAGTGCCAAGCGTGCGCCCGTCAAACGCGCTCCGAAGGCTATCCAAATAGCGGCTGCACCGCCGGTGGCGGCAGTTGATGAGATCGCGGATCTTCTGCAGCTCGAAGAGGAAAACCAGAGGCTGCGCAAGCTGCTGGCGGAGAAGCTCCGTGCTGAAAATGCCGATCTTCGAAAGCGACTCAACCTCGGTTGATTGGCAGCAGACGGCCAAGTGCTGGCCGCATTCTCATGCTTATTGAAGTGTACTTTTTGGCGGCGGTTCGTTCTGCCGCCAACGCTTTTGCTCGCGGTATGCATACCGGAGTAGAATTCGAGGTCGAATAAAATGGCGTCTCCTTGGAAACTTCTTGCCCGGCTGGTGTCCCCGCGACGGCAGCAGAGGCAAGAACACGGCTCGACCGATGACGTGAAGCCGGACGTATTGGCCATCGCCAAGCCGACTGAAACAGCAGACAACAACGAGTTGGACGGCGCAGACCGTCCGGCGGACGAAAAGCCAGTTCTTCACGGTCATTCCCCGGCGGTTCCGGCGGACCCGGATCATTCCGAGGAAACGGCAAGCGTTGTTGATGACACGACAGATGTCGAAAGCGCTAGTCCCGTGGAGGCGGCTAATCCGGTCTTATCCGATGACGCCGGTACAGCCTCGTACGACACACCAAAGCCCTCGCAGACTGGCGAAGGTGCAACTCGAAAGCGCAGCAGACGGGACAAGAGAGCAGAAACGATTGCAGTCGCTCTCCCACCTTCTCCACGTGTTCCCGCCGGTTCTGCCGATGCAATCAGCCTTGATGAAGAGATCAGGCTGCTCCGAGACCAACTGGCGCGCAAGCTCCAAAAGCAAAATGCACAACTGAAGAGGATGCTGGAACGGTTCGAACGTTGAAGCTGTCACAATTTGCGGCCCGTTAATCGGGCCACCGTGGCCCGGGTGATTTGTCGGATCAAACGGCAATCATCGAGAAACTTCGTGTGCGCTACCATCTCATTTTACTTACAACACCTATTGTTCGACATTGTTTAACCGAGGGTTCACGCCTTAGATGGCAACCCCCTGAGCCTCTGAGGAGGCATCTAAGGTCTTCGGCGGAGGTTGCGGACCCAAACGGAAATGCAGCCAAGGTGCACATCGCCAGGCGGTGCCCTCCAACATGTGCAGGCGCTGAAGCGCAAACTCCGCTGCCCGCTCTTCATCCGCTCAACCGGGCGGGTGAACTGACAAGGGCAGGGAAGACCTTCTGCTAGCACTGCGTTGGGATTTTGAGCGAGGTTAAACTTTCCACTGAGATCACCACGGCGGTGGCCGGCAAGACCATCTGGCAGATCAGGATCGGCGCCGACTCTCCGGCAACTACCGGCGTGCTTCCCCAGCGTTTCTTTCAAAGTTCGCCCGCAAGTACCCGGATTTCCACAAGCGGCTCGGCTGCTCGATGCCGCCCGATTAAATCGCGCCAGGCGTCAGAGGATCTGACTACGCTCGAGCGCCAAAACCGAAGCGCCCGCGGCCATGACAGCCAGAACCAAAGCCATCGGGTGGCACAGACCTTCGCCCGATCGTGCAGTATCGGAGGGCGGACCTGTCCAAACGCGAAGAATTGGCTCTAACTAAAGGTCCAATAATGATCTAGGAAATCAGCCATAAGTATTGCGGGAGGAACCCGCTGTGAAAACGGCACGAAGGAAACGACAAATGTTTGTCAAGATTGCCATCAACCCTATCACTTGGACGAACGATGACGTTCCCGATCTCGGCGGCGACACCCCGTTGGAGCAGTGCCTTTCCGAAATGAGGCAGGCGGGTTATGCAGGGACCGAGTTGGGCGGCAAATACCCCCGCGAGAGCGGAGTTTTGAAAGGTGTACTCGCCGCTCATCAGCTTCAACTCGCCGGCGGTTGGTGGGACGGCCGCCTGTACGAGCGCGATGTCGAGGCGGAGTTCGACGCCATCCTGGGGCATCTGACGCTGCTCAGGGATCTTGGGGCGAAGTACGCTGTCTACGCTGACACGTCTATGGGTCGGCACGACGGCATCTGGCAGCCAATTTCGAAACGCCCGCGACTTAGGGATGAAGAATGGAAGGGCTATGGCCGGAAGCTCACGGAACTCGCAGAACGGATGGCGGAATTCGGCGTTGGTCTAGCTTATCACCATCATATGGGGACCATTGTCGAGACCGACGGCGAGGTTGACCGGCTTATGTCCGTCACGGGAGATTCCGTTGGCCTTCTATTCGACAGCGGACACAGTGCCTTCAGTGGCGGCGATCCTGTCGGTCTTTGCGGTCGCCATGCGGAGCGTATCGTCCATGTGCATTGCAAGGACGTTCGTGTTGATGTTCTTCGAAAAGCGCGGGAGGAGGACCTCAGTTTCATGGACGCCGTTTTGGAGGGGATCTTTACCGTTCCTGGCGATGGCAGCGTTGATTTTCCCGCTATCTTAAAAGCGCTGGCTAAAACGAACTATAGCGGCTGGCTCGTTGTTGAAGCAGAGCAGGATCCGAAAAAGGCCAATCCGTTAACTTACGCTACAATGGGCCACGAAAACTTGGCCAGAATGATTGCAACGGCCGGCTTGTGACCAGCATCGGCACAAGGATGTCGACCTAACGCGCATCGGGCAACATTTAACCCGCGGGCGACTGAATCCTCCGGGGCCCGCGGCTCGGGGCGATACGTTGCAAGGCGTGTCGCCCCGTAAAATTCCTATCTTCGAGATCGGAAGATTCAGACGTGGAAGGGCCGACGCCCTACGGCAATGACTGATGGTTGGCTCGGATGAGAACGGGGCGTCGCAGTAAACGTCCTACCGAGGCTCTTGACGTTGATCCGCCAGCAGCCGGGATGTCTATGAAACGAGCAACGCGCATAGTCGCCCTTGGCGGAACCACGTTGCTCGAATAGGATGAGGAAGCTATGCAGCCAGTACGCTGGGGAATAATTGGTACGGCCGCAATCGCCCTTGAGAAAGTCATTCCGGCGATGTCACGTGCCGAGGGGCTCGAAGTGGTGGCGATCGCATCGCGCGATGCGGACAAGGCGCAGGCTGCGGCGAGCCGTCTGGGCTTAAAACGTAGCTACGGGTCATACGATGCGATCCTGGCAGACCCCGACATTGAAGCCGTTTATATCCCACTGCCAAACCACCTCCACGTTGAATGGGCGATCCGTGCCGCCGAGGCGGGCAAGGATGTTCTGTGCGAGAAGCCCTTGGCTTTGGATGTCGGGGAACTGAACCGCCTTATCGACTGCCGGGATCGGACGGGCCGGCTGATCCAGGAGGCGGTTATGATCCAGGCGCACCGGCAGTGGGACGAAACGCTCGGCATTGTCGCTTCCGGCGAAATCGGTGAAGTACGCGCTGTGACGGGAGTGTTCACTGAAATCAATCTCGATCCCAAGAGCATCGTCAATAACGCCGCAATCGGCGGAGGAGCGCTGTATGATCTCGGTGTTTATCCGATCGCTGCCGCCCGGCTGGTCTTCGGCGCCGAACCCGAAAGGGTATTTGCTGTTAGCGCCTTCGACCCTGATTTCGGTGTTGATCGGCTGACGAGCGCTATCCTCAGTTTTCCGCGGGCGCGCCATGCAACGCTTATGGTCTCAACACAACTGGCATTGCGTCATCACGTCGAAATCTTTGGCACCCGTAAGTCACTCAGCCTCAGCAATCCCTTCAATCCAACGCCAGATGATCTTTGCAGGATCCAGTTGGACGATGGGAGCAAACTCGCAGGGGCCGCAGCCGAGACTAGGCTGGTCGCGCCGGCCGACCAGTATCGCCTCCAAGCGGAGCGGTTCAGCGCGGCGGTACGCTCCGGGCGCTCTTTGCCAATCGAACTCGAATGGTCGCTTGGAACCATGAAGGTGATTGATGCGATTCAGCGTTCTGTCAAAAGCGGTATCGCCGAACCCTTGTAGCGGTTGGGCATTGCAGTTCCGCTTGCAATCGCCGGGGTCCCGCTGCCGCAGCGTTCCAAGCGTTCACGATCGGTCTAAAACGCCATCTCCCGAGGCAAGTCTACGAGGGCGACTTGCTGCTGGTCGATTTGTCAGTGAAGACGGATGCGAGCTGACCCCGTGCGCGGTTTAGCCAGTCGATCACCGCTTTCGTTTCAGGCACCCCATCCGAGATTCTTATCCACGACATCCAGCATTGACCGCTTGTCGCGCAGTGTCTTCGACACAACATTCGGCCATGACGGGGTCAGTCAGGCCAGAATGGTCCGGGCGACCGCCCGCTGCGGCGCCGACAAAGGCGCCGCACGCGACGGCCGCCGCATCCGGATCGATTGCGTCAATAGCCGCGAAAATCACTCGGCTCTGCAAGGGGCGGCCGAACGCCATGCGGCTCGACGTCGAAAGCGTCATGACGCGAAGTCGCGAGATCCAGCTGTTGAGGCGGCTGACGATGTCCCACGCGATATTTAACCGCTCGCGGCGAAGACGATCTTTTGGAATTCTGTGGTGGCGTCAAGGATGTTCAGTGGCGAGTTCTGCCCCGACGTCCGTTCGAAATCGAACATCGCCTAGCGAAGTTGGCGGCTTCGCACAACAAGCGTAACACGCTGTCATAGCTATACTACTGGGAGCCCGGACGATCGGCTGCCATAAGCTCTCGCAATGAGGCGCGCCGAACTGGAAGGCTGTCGGCCCAACTGCGAAACGTTGGGTCCTTCAAAAGCTCAAATTCTTCAATTCTGATTTGCGCGGTATCGGGTTCAATTGCCTCGATCTCTCCAACCGCGTTTGCATGCAGACAAAGGAAGTTAAGCCCAGGTCCGATTTGTTCGTAGAGGTTTCGGTAGCGATCGGGCGCAGGTTCCCTTCTGTGCCACGGGGTCTCGAGAGCTCTGCATGCGAGAATTCCGCCCGCGGCGATTAGCCGATCGGCTCCATTCGTATAAGAATCCTGATCGACCTCGCCCAGATTGTGCTTTGGTCCATATGCTGCGATCGTTGCAGGAAACAGCGCGGGCAGGTCAAACTCCAGGCACAGCGCGACATATCGGTCCACAAACTCTGGTGAAAAGACGCCCCCCATATGGCCATCGATATGCGAAGGAGTCAGGCCGGCCGCGAGAAACGCCTCGACTTGAGCGCGCATCTCCGCTTCGACCGCATCCGGATGAGCGTAGCGCCGCAACTCGGCAACACTCTGCCACATGAAGCCGTATCGATCCGTCAGACCCGATGCAGCCGTAGCCTTCGTTAGAGGCCGCCACCGGTAGTGGCGCTTTTCCGATGTGAGCGTGAGATGGATCCCAAGATTTAAACCTGGTTCTAGGACGCCAGCCTCGGCGATTTCCAGAAACCATGGACACGGCACCATGACGGAACCTGAGTCCACCGCTCCAAGCCGACGCAGTTCAAGATAGGCTTGATTGGCCCCGTGACACATGCCGACGTCGTCGATATTGACGACAACGGAGGGGGGTATGGTCTCTCGTTCGTCGCTTCTGGTCATTCTTTTGGTCTCTCCCGTAGATAAGCCGGCTACAGCAGCCAGCGTTGCGAATTTTTCTCGCCCATGGCCGCATGAGATGCTAACTGCCTTTCGACAATCGCCTGTGCTTTGCGGCCCCCTCGTGCAAACAGCATCGACCGATAGCTGATCGCCTATCTCTGCCTATAGCTGATTAGTTCACACCGAGAGTACTTCAGTGGCTGCTTCTGCGATGGCGAGCGCGGTGACGGCGTCTTGTGCGGTTGCACCTTGGGAGACTCCACCGCGTGCCGCTTGGACGAAATCTTCAAGCTGGCTCCGTAACGCAGTTAAGAATACCGCCTCTCCATTTGGGGGCCAGAAAAAGCGAGCTTCTTCGAAGCCTGAGGTGCCGAAGACCTGAGCCCAGCACGCGTCCCCAGGTGGAAATCTCCGCCCCAGAGAAACCAGACCGACGCCACCGCCTGAAAGATCGCAAAGCAGCTGAACAGCATCCGGATCACCTTCCACCTTTCCTGCGAAAGTCGTTTTCGAGGCGGCAACCCGGAAATTGCTTGGTTCCTGACCCGTAAGCCAGCGCAACTGGTCAAATTCATGAACGCCCATATCGATAAGCGCCCCGCCTCCAGTGGCTCGAAATGAGGCCGCAGGGGGAGTTTCGTCCCATTGGAAGCAAGATATGAGGTAAGGCTCACCAAGCAGGCCGCTCCGAATATTCTGTCGCAGTTTCTCCAGTTCAGGAACGAACCGCCGCCAGTATCCAATCTGCAAGTGCACTTTGAATTGTTCGGCCGCCTCGGCTGCCTTGCGAGCTTCTTCGGCAGTGACGCCGCAGGGCTTCTCGCAGAGGATTGGCAAGCCGCGTGCAGCTATGTTCCTAATATTTTCCACATGCGTCTTGCTGGGAGTCGCGATGAGAACTCCCTCGATCTCGCCTGCGTCAATCATTTCATCCGCGGTTTCGTAAGTTTTGATACCACTGCGTTCCAACGCAAGCCTCGTAGCGGCTACCGGTTCGACCACAGCCGTGACTTCCACGAGCAAACTCTCAGAAGCCGCTCGCAAATGTACCTGACCCATGCGGCCAGCACCGATCAAACCAAGACGGAATTCCCTCATAACTTAATCCTGCGGTAAGAGTTTAAATATCGGTCCGTCGCGGCGGACCCGTCTTTGGCCCTGGCAGACGCAACATCGCGGGATTAGGGATCCAGAAAGTTGCGGGGGCTGGTTGTCGAATCACTGCAGTTCCGGGACCAAAATCACCAGGCGATGGTCGCCACCGTCGCCATGGCAAACCTCGAAATCCTGATCAGTGGCTCACGATCTGCCGCCGGCCAGGCGGCTAACGATGGTAGCATCTGAGCCATTGGGGCTCCGGCATTTCCGGTTAGGTCCACACGGATCAAGGTCAATTCTTTCCCTGAAACTTTGCTAGATTCTCCTTCGTGACCAGCTCGAAGGGGATGTAGATCTTCTTTTTTACGGGCTCCCCCTTGGCGAGCTTGAGCGCGGCGTCGATAGAACCCTTGCCCTGACCGATAGCGTCCTGGAACACGCTGACGTCCAGTTCTTCGGCCGCCATTGCGGCCAGCGCATCATCGGTGGCGTCGATGCCGCCAACCACGACTGAATCCATCGGACGGCCTGCGGCTTTCAAGGCTTGTATGGCGCCGATCGCCATCTCGTCGTTGTTCGCAATTACGGCATCGAATTCGAAGCCTGCAGACAGCCAGTTGGTCATAAGGTCGGCGCCCTGGGTGCGCTGCCAGTTTGCTGTCTGCTCTTCGACGATCTCGATGCCCTTGCACCTGTCGGTAGCGAGAACGTCATGAATATCTTTCGTGCGCATGCGAGCCGCCTGGTTCGACAACTCCCCGATTATCACGACGGCTTTTCCCTTTCCGTTGAGGAGCCTGCAAACTTCCTGGGTCTGTAAAGTGCCGGAATCCACCTCGTTCGAGGCCACAAAAGCTTGTGTTTCCGGAAGAGTGTCGACGTTCACCGGTTCGCGGTTGACGTAGACCAGGGGCATGCCGGCATCGGCCGCGATCTTCGATATCACGGTTGTCGCATCAGTATCGACCGGCTGCACGATGATCGCATCCACCCCAGCGGCAATAAAATTCTGGACCTGGCTCTGCTGCTTAGCCACGTCATTCTGCGCGTCTTCGATCTGCAGGTCCACGCTCTCAAGCGTATTGGCGTACTCCTCCATGCCGTTGCGCAGCAACGTCCCGAATTTGTCGTCGAATACCGCCATCGAGGCGCCGATGGTCCCCGCATGTGCAGAGGTCGACATGAGGACGGCCATCGCGCCGCCTATGATAATTTTTTTCACTTCTTTTCTCCCCGCTCTTGACGCTGGAAATCCAGCACTTGAACAGGCCGAAGATTGACGCGATACTGGCTCAACTGAAAGAGCAGCTTTAGACGATTTTGAGGGGACCAATTTGACTAAATGTCGCACCCGCTTTCCCTCCGATATGCTTGTTCTCGATAGAGAAGCCAGCGTTCCGATGCACCGGCAGCTTTACGAGAAGTTGCGCTCAGAAATACTGGCCGGTCGTTTGAAGGCCGACACACGCCTTCCCCCAACTCGTTTGATGGCTGAGGATCTCGGCGTCAGCCGCAACACTGTGATCAGTACCTACGATGCCCTACTCGCTGAGGGTTATCTTGAATCTCGCTCCGGATCGGGCACCTGGGTAGCGACGTTGCCTGCAGATGCTGTGACTGCGCGCAATGCTCTTGACAAGACCGGCGCGCCGTCTCTCTCGTCGCGAGGGTCGAGGATGGCGAAGCAGCCTCGAGACCGAACGACCCCCGGTCACATCGCATTCCATCCCGGATATCCAGAAATCAAAAGCTTTCCCTTCTCGACGTGGGCGCGACTGCTCAAACGGCACACCCGCTACTCCCAGGAGGACCTCTATGGCTATCACTGGGTCACGGGCCATCCTCGGCTGAAGACAGCGATTGCGGAGTACTTGCAGGCTTCGCGCGGCGTCGATTGCGGACCAGAACAGGTGATCGTTGTCAATGGCACCCAGGCTGCCCTGGACATTCTCGCGCGTGTGCTCGTCGATGAGGGAGACGTCTGCTGGATGGAAGAGCCCGGCTACATTGGCGCTCAGAATGCGCTATTGAGCGCCGGAGCAAGGCTCGTGCCCTTGCCGGTCGGACGGGATGGCTGGTCGCTCGACGATGAGGCTCGCCCAGCGCCGCGCCTGATCTTCGTCACGCCGTCTTGCCAGTGGCCGCTAGGTTGCGTGATGCGCATGGAAGATCGGCTTCGGCTTCTCCAGATCGCCGAAAGGCATGATGCCTGGATCGTTGAGGACGACTACGACAGCGAATATCGCTTTCGAGGGCGGCCGATACCGGCGATGCAAGGCTTAGACAAATCCGGCCGCGTGATCTACATGGGCACGTTTGCCAAGACGCTCTTTCCGTCTCTCAGGATTGGTTTCGTCGTTGTGCCCCCACATCTCGCCGACGGCTTTAAGCGGGTCGCCAGTAACACCGGACACTATCCATCTCTCCTGCTGCAGGCGGCGCTCGCCGACTTTATCAGCGAGGGCTACTTCGCCACGCATCTTCGCCGGATGCGGCGCCTCTATGCTGAGCG
Organism: Rhizobium lentis; assembly: GCF_017352135.1. NCBI lineage: Bacteria > Pseudomonadati > Pseudomonadota > Alphaproteobacteria > Hyphomicrobiales > Rhizobiaceae > Rhizobium > Rhizobium lentis. The sequence continues at coordinate 252,318 of NZ_CP071458.1, read as the reverse complement.
CCAGAAGGTGTTTGTATCAATGTGCCACCGCAGTCTCAATCGCTGGCTTTCTATCGAGGAAAGTGACGCCGGTATGCAGCTTGTCGGTCGGTTCACGCAGGCAGTCGAAGATGAGACGCTTTGGGCCGCAGCACAAAAACAGGGCGTGAACTTCTCACCGCTTTCGCGGCAGTTTTTCAGCAGCCCACCTGAACAGGGCGCCATACTGGGTTACGCGGGCATCGACCTGAAGGCCATGCGGGAGGGAATTGCCTGCCTGCGAGCGGCATTCATTGATGCTGAAAATAGCGGCGCTTTTGAAAAACAACCGACGTCTGGTTAACCATCTGAGACGTGCTGAGTTCCGGATATGCGTTGTTCAGGACGAATTGCTGCGTACTTTTTTGCGGAAGAAGTGGTTCTGGAGAAAAGGACGAAGGCGGCTCTAACGAAGGGTCCACTAAACCTCTAGGCTCGTGCCTCAGCATTGCGACGGAGGCAATCCATGGTTTTAGCGCAAAGAGATTACAGCCTGGTTGGTCGTGGATCGCGAGCTGCGGTTGCGAGCGGACTTGCGGCAGCGGAATGGTATCACACCGACGTTCCGCGCAAGGAGATGAAGGCGCTGATGCAGCGCTCCGATGCGCCGGCGATCCGCGACACGGCCCTCTGGCTCGGTAGTATGGCAGTTTTTGCGGGGCTCGGCATCTACTTCTGGGGCTCGTGGATCGCGCTGCCTTTCTTCCTGGCCTACGGTGTGCTTTACGGCTCGGCCTCCGACAGCCGCTGGCACGAATGCGGCCACGGCACCGCCTTCAAGACGCGGTGGATGAACGCTATTGTCTACCAGATCGCCTGCTTCATGATCATGCGCAATCCGGTAACCTGGCGTTGGAGCCATGCGCGCCATCACACCGATACGGTCATCGTCGGCCGCGATCCAGAGATCGCCGTCATGCGGCCGCCGGATCTGTTGCGGCTAATCCTCGACTTTTTCGGCATTCTCGATGTCTGGCACGCAGTTGTGGACACGCTGCGCAATTCCGCTGGCAATGTCTCGGAAGAGGAGAAGACGTTTATTCCGGAGACGGAACAGCGCAAGGTCGTCCGCGTGGCGCGGATCTGGCTCGCGAGCTATGCAGGGACGATCGCGCTGTCGATGTGGCTCGGCTCGGTCCTGCCACTCCTGTTGATCGGTCTACCTCGACTTTATGGTGCGTGGCATGCTGCAATGACGGGCCTGCTCCAGCACGGCGGCCTTGCAGACAACGTAACGGACCACCGCCTGAACAGCCGCACAGTCTACATGAATCCGATCAGCCGCTTCATCTATTGGAACATGAACTATCATGTTGAGCATCACATGTTCCCAATGGTGCCTTACCACGCACTACCGAAGCTGCACGCGCTCATCAAGCACGACCTGCCGGCACCCAATACCTCCATTATTGATGGCTACCGCGAGATGATCCCGGCCTTTATTCGACAGCTGCGCTACGAGGACTACTACGTCAAGCGCGAGTTGCCGCCGACGGCGAAACCTTATCATGAGGAACTTCACGGCGCTCAACGCGTGTCCGCCGCCGAGTGACAGAACACGATCAAGATCGAAGCGAGACATTCGGATGGAGCAAACATGAGCCAAGGTTGGGTTGAGGTGTGCGGGGTCGATGATATCGATGAGGAAGACCTCATCCGCTTCGATCATGACGGGCGCACGTTCGCGGTCTACCGCAGTTCCGATGGTGGCTATTATGCAACGGACGGCTTGTGCACGCATGAGCAAATACATCTGGCTGATGGGCTTGTCATGGATGAAATCATCGAATGTCCAAAGCACAATGGCCGCTTCAACTACAAGACTGGCGAGGCAATGGGAGCGCCGGTCTGCGTCAATCTGAAAACCTATCCGGCGAAGGTGGAGGCTGGGACCGTCTTCATCGCGATTTCGTAATTCGATGACGCGACGCTTCACGCGACGGGGAGGAAAGATGAGTAAGATCATTATAGTCGGTGGCGGAGAATGCGGAGCAAGGGCCGCGTTTGCTTTAAGGGAGCAAGGTTTTAACGGCGACATCACCCTGATCGGCGCCGAACCACATCTTCCCTATGAGCGGCCACCACTTTCAAAAACGGGTCTCGCCAGTGCCGCACCGCCTCAATATGTGGCCGGTCCGGCGCGTTACGAAGAGGCCAGGATCACCATTCTAACAGGCGTTCCTGTTGACACGGTCGATCGGCAAAGCAAACTGGTGAGGCTCTCCGACGGCCGAAAATTTCCTTATGATCAGCTTCTCCTTGCGACGGGTGCCCGGCCGCGCCCCTTTGCAGGAGTATCCGGTGATCCAGGTTTGGGACGCATCTGCATGCTGCGGAACCATGGCGACGCAGTCGCGATCCACGAGGCATTAGCGCCAGGCAAGAGTCTTGCCGTTGTCGGCGGCGGCTTCATTGGCCTGGAAATTGCTGCGACCGCCCGGAAACTCGGTGCCGAGGTATTACTGATCGAGAGTTCACCCCGCGTCCTTTCGCGGGGGGTGCCGGCAGAAATCGCGAAGGTCGTCACCGAGCGACACCGGCAGGAGGGTGTGAACATTTTATGCGGTGAGCAAATCACATCCATCGCAACTGAAAATGATAAGGTGCAAATTCTCTTTGCGAACGGAACCACCAGACTGGCCGATATTGTTGTCGTCGGCATCGGAGTCATCCCCAATGTGGAACTTGCCGAGGCTGCTGGACTTTTGATTGACAACGGCATCGCCGTCGATGCCACGCTCAGGACATCAGACCCTGACATCTTTGCCGCTGGTGATTGTTGCTCGTTTCCACTTTCGCATTATCGCGAACGCCGGGTGCGGCTTGAAGCTTGGCGGAACGCGCAGGATCAGGGAATGCTCGTTGCGGCCAATCTGCTGGGCAGGGGCCTCGCAATCGCAAGCGTGCCCTGGTTTTGGTCGGATCAATATGAACTGACGCTTCAGATCGCCGGTCTTTCCGATGGTGCTGCGACAACCGTTCGACGCGACCTTGATCAGGGGGCGTTCATCCTCTTTCATCTTGATGGCGAAGATCGCTTGATTGCCGCTAGCGGCATTGGCCCGGGAAACGCCGTCGCGCGCGATATTCGACTTGCCGAGATGCTAATCGCTGCAAAACGGCGGCTGGACCCGGAAGCGCTTGCCTCCCCAAAAACCAACCTCAAAAAACTATTGGCCGCGTAAAGCTGCCACCATTCACTCTAAAACGTGCTGGAGATTTCCATGAATCATCGCCGCCCGACCGTCGCCGACCTGTTGTCAATCAGAGGTCACAGGCAGCTCAGCATGCTGCGGGTCGTCACGCTTGAGGAAGCTGAGGCGGCGGAGAAGGCGGGCATCGATCTCGTCTCGGTTCCTCCGGAACTGCTTGGCCCCGCCTTTCGCGAGGTGGCCCCAACCGTGTTCGCATTTCCCGGTTTGGATGATCTGATTACTGCTGAGGACTACCTTCGAGCCGCCTTCGAGGCAATTCGTGCCGGCGGCGACGCTGTCTACTGCGCCGCCGGAATGTCGACCGTGCGACGCCTACGGGAGGAAGGAATCCCGGTCTGTGGCCATGTCGGGCTTATTCCGTCTAAAGCGACATGGACGGGCGGCTTTCGCGCAGTCGGTAAAACGGCCGCCAGTGCATTTGAAGTCTGGCGTCAGGTGAAAGCTCTCGAGGAGGCCGGCGCCTTCGCAGCTGAAATCGAGGTAGTGCCTGGCGAGGTCGCTGCGGCAATTTCCAAACGCACATCACTCCTGATGCTTTCCATGGGTGCGGGCACAGGATGCGATGCCCAATACCTTTTTGCCGAGGATGTGCTTGGGCAGAACCGGGGTCATTATCCTCGCCACGCTAAAGTCTACCGCGATTTTGCTTCTGAATTCGATCGGCTGCATCGGGAGCGTGTGGAAGCGTTCCGCGAATATGCTGAAGACGTGCGATCTGGTGCATACCCAGAAAAGGGGCACTTGGTCAGCATATCGCCAGAGGAGCTCGAAGGCTTTCTGAGAAAAGTCGAAAGTGAACAGCCGCTTTCCGCCACCACAAGATAATGTCGTGATGGCACCGTGCGATCGCGAATTAGGGATAAAGCATGACCAATTATGTTTTGACGGTATCCTGCAAGTCGACGCGCGGCATCGTCGCGGCGATTTCGAGCTATCTGGCCGACAAGGGCTGCAACATCATCGACAGTTCGCAGTTCGACGATCTCGATACCGGCAAGTTCTTCATGCGCGTCAGCTTCATCTCGGAAGAGGGCCTTTCGGGCGCGGATATCGACGCGGGTTTCGCAGCCGTCGCTGCGCCCTTCGAAATGAACTACAATTTTCACGACAGCGAAAAGCGCATGAAGGTGTTGCTGATGGTGTCGCGCTTCGGCCATTGTCTGAACGACCTGCTCTATCGCTGGAAGATCGGGGCCTTGCCGATCGATATCGTCGGCGTCGTCTCCAACCATTTCGATTACCAGAAGGTCGTGGTCAACCACGACATTCCCTTCCACCATATCAAGGTGACGAAGGAGAACAAGCTGCAGGCCGAAGGCCAGATCATGGATATCGTCGAACAGACCGGCACTGAGCTGATTGTGCTCGCCCGTTACATGCAGGTGCTTTCGGATGCGATGTGCCAGAAAATGTCCGGCCGGATCATTAACATCCATCATTCCTTCCTGCCGAGCTTCAAGGGCGCCAATCCTTACAAGCAGGCCTATCAACGCGGCGTAAAGCTGATCGGGGCGACGGCGCATTACGTCACCGCCGATCTCGACGAAGGCCCGATCATCGAGCAGGACACGGCGCGCATCACCCATGCGCAGTCGCCCGACGACTATGTCTCGATCGGCCGCGACGTCGAAAGCCAGGTGCTGGCGCGCGCCATCCACGCCCATATCCATCACCGTACTTTCATCAACGGCAATCGCACCGTGGTCTTCCCGGCAAGCCCCGGCAGCTTCGCTTCGGAAAGGATGGGGTGAGGCATGGCGTATGTTTTGCTGGGAAAACGAAACTTCGATCGGGTCCTCGATGCAGTGAAGGCAAGGGCAGCTGAGCTTCAGAACACCTCTGGGCTCGAAGCCGGTCTCGCAGTGGTCATTTGTTGGGGACGATCCAGCTAGCCGTACCTATGTGAACGCCAAAAGCGAGATGGCCAGCTGGTGTGGCTTCCGTTCGATGCAGTATAATCTTCCTGCAGAAACCTCACAGGAAGAGCTGCTAGATCGGATAGCGCTGCTGAATGCGGACAAAGTTATCCACGGAATCCTCGTTCAGTTGCCATTGCCGAAACACTTAGAGCAAGAAGAGATCATCCGGTCTATTCTGCCGGAGAAGGACGTCGATGGCCTGCACGTCGTAAACGCCGGGAAAGTGGCGAGTGGGAATCTCGTTACTGGACTGGTCTCCTGCACACCGGCCGGTGCTATGATGCTCATTCGGCACGCCGACGGAGACAACCTTTCCGGCTGAATGCTCTTGTCATCGGTCGGCCGTCCCGAATTGGTTCGCGGTGATTGGCTGAAGCCAGGCGCGACAATCATCGATGTCGGTATAAACCGCGTGCTGGCTCCAGAATAAGGCGAGGGCAAGACACGGCTTGTCGGAGATGTTGCTTTCAAGGAGGCTGAAAAAGTCGCGGCGGGGATCACGCCCGTTCCAGGAGGTGTCGGGCCTATGACGATCGCCATGCTGATGGCTAACACTCTAAAATGTGCCGAAGATTCACTTGCGCGTTTTAGCGAGGCATCGAACATGCCGCAGCTTTCGGAGCGCCAGCCTGCAGCACTCAGATAGCGATCGCTGAGACTCGGCGTCGCTGACCGAATCTTGTCGCCAATTGGGCGGAGAGACCATTCCCCAGTCGACACTCCTCTCCCCGCCGAGAAACTCACAATCAACTAACGCGACCTCATGGCCTAAACAGGTTGACGGCGCACTTTTTCTAAAACGTAGCACTTAGCCCACATGGGCAACAAGGTCAGTGAGGTCATCGAGATTGACTTCGTCGCGCCTGAAGGTGCCAACAACCTTTCCCTGCGAGAGGACAACAAGATCGTCAGCGACCGCTAGGGCGTGCCGGAAGTTATGGGTGATGAAAATGACGGCCTGACCTTGGTCGCGGGCAGTGACGATATGATCGAGAACCTTGCCCGCCTGCCGCACCGCTAAGGCCGATGTCGGCTCGTCGAGAATGAGGAGAGAGGATCCAAAATACATGGCCCTGGCGATAGCGAGCGACTGGCGCTCGCCACCGGATATGTTTGCTCCTCTTTCGTCCAACCCGCGCTCCCAGCGCACGCCTAACCGATGAAGAGCCGACTGCGCCATCTCATTTGCGCGTTTTAGATCGAGCCATTTGAACGGGCCTAAACCTCGTTGCGGTTCTCGTCCGAGAACGATGTTACGGGTGACGGAGAGAAGTTCGCAAACCGCCAAATCCTGAAACACCGTGGCGACGCCACGTTCACGCGCGTCCTTCGGATTGCGGAAAACAATGGCTTCCCCATTGAAGCGCAGCTCGCCGCGATCCGCTGGAAATACTCCGGAAAGGATTTTGATCAACGTGGACTTGCCCGCTCCATTGTCGCCTAAAAGGGCAAGAATACGACCCGAGTAGGCTTTGAGAGACACATCCACCAACGCCGTGGTCGCGCCAAAGCCCTTCGATAGTCCGATGGCTTCAATGACCGGCACGTCTGCCGGTTTAATTGGCTCAATCTGGCGCGTGAGCCCCCTCATATCATCGCTGCCGCTGCCTGCGGGTAAGGCACGAGTAGCGACCGCTGCCTGGCTGTCATTAGAGATCACGTCCTTGCTCATTTCATTTCATCCGTTCGTGTTCTTGCTGATCGCGGTCTGGGCGTTGATTGCTGCGTCTGCTGTCGAACTGTCCCGACGATAGCCCGACAAAGGTCGCGACTTTGACATCCGCTTGCTGATCGATGTATTGAGGATGACGGCACCAACCACGATCATTCCGGTGAGGGTCTTGAAGAGATGCCCGGGGCTCCCGCGAGAACCAGCCCGACCTGGATCATTCCGAAGGTAACGGCGCCCAGGATCGTTCCAATAATGCTACCATAGCCACCGGAGAGGAGTGTCCCCCCGATCACTGTCACTGCGACCGCTTGAAGTTCGAAACCTTCGCCCCGCAGCGCATCTACGGATCCAAAGCGTGCAACCTGAATTATTCCTGCGATGGCAGCCAGCGCGGAGCAGATCATGAAGACGATGATGGTGACCCTATCGACCGGTACGCCGAGATTCCTGGCCGCGTTCTCGTTCTGGCCCCGTGCTTGGATCCAGTTACCGAGTTTCGTACGGGAGAGCAGAAGCGTCCCTGAAATCCCTATCAAGAGAAACCATAACATCGACATACGAAAATCGCTGATCAACGGTCCGGCCATCGTCGCCCGGAAGCTTGCAGGGATCTCCACCGTCATCGGAAATCCGCCGGTAAGCGCAATCAAAACACCGCGCCAAATGAGCATTGTGCCAAGCGTCACCACGAAAGAGTGGATGCGGAAACGCACAACCATGTATCCGTTGACCGCCCCCAGCGCTGCGCCGGCGGCGATCGCGACGGCCGATGCCGAAACTGGATCAAATCCATTATCGCGCATCAATACAACACAAACGTAAGATGTGAGGCCGAGTACAGCGCCGACCGAAAGATCGAAATGACCGCAGATCATCAACAGCGTGGCGCCGATAGACACGATCCCGAGTTCAGCAGCGATCGCCATGATGCTGATATAAGTAATCTTGGTCGGAAACAGCTGCGGCGCGAGTAGGGAAAACAGGATGAAAAGGATGACAACGGCAGCGACCGATGTTGCTTCAGGCCGAAGCATGAAGCGACGGAACGCTTCAGCGCAAGCGATGCTGCGTGTAGGGGCGTGGGCGAGGTGGATTTCGTCGGACATTTTGGCCTCCCGCCAAATTGATTAGAAGATTGCGACCCGGCGAAATGACCGGGTCGCTCCCAGACTATCGCTCAACGATAACCCTTGCCCACCAGCGCCTGAACCTTCTCAACGTTGGTCTTGTCCACGATCGTCGGGCCGGTCAGGAAGTAGTTTCCTTCGAGCAAGCCATATTTCAGGTAGTGAGTGAGCAGCAGAACAGGCATGTAGCCGCGCCAGAACTGCTGCTGGTCGATCGTGAAAGCCTGCCGCCCATCACTGATCGCCGTGAGCGATTGTGCATTGATGTCGTAGCCGGTCAGGATCAGGTCGTTCCGTCCGCTGTCCGCTTTCGCCGTCAGGAAGCCGTCCACCACGTCACATGTGCTCGTCGCGGCGACTGTGTCAGGGTTGCGACGCAGATAGTTGGATAGGGTTTCGGCCTGCTGGCCCGGATCCATTGACATTTCCAGGAAGTCCGCCGTGATCCCACCGGCTTTGAGGGCATCTATTTCGGAGGTTGCACGCAGCTGGCAAGTTGCGTCACCGGGTTGCTGATTGGCAACAACCACGCGTCCTTTTACGCCCATGTCGCGCAGACGTCGGGCCGACAGCTGTCCGGCGGCGCCTTCGTCAGAACCGGCGCGGAAGAGAAAAATATCGTCCGGCTTTCGGATATGCGACCCCGGCGGAGGCGCCGCGGCGCTGCCGAACGCGATCCCGGCTTCTTTGGCTCGTGCAGCCACATCGGCATAGGCGGCGTCGTCGGCGAAAGCGCAAACCGCGATACCGTCCGCCTGCGCTGCCATGGCTTCCTCGATCTTTTGGATCTGGTTGGGAATTGTCAGCTGGTCGGGATAGATATAGTTGACCTTGACTCCAAGGTTTTTTCCGGCGCTCTTCAGCGCCGCGCGCAAGATAGCCGTGGAAGCCGGTTGGCGCCGCACACCCGACGAAGTAGATGGAAATATTTTCTTCGGCAGATGCAGGTGCTGCATTTGAAATGCAGATGAGCATAAGCGCCCATGCCAATGTGCTGGTGGCTGTAAGGGCTTTACTAGCCGACATCATTGCGCAGTTGTTTAGTAGCGGTTTTAACGCTTGCATTGTTGTTCCCTTTGTTCTTCCGCGCAAGTGTAATTCAGTCGCGGGTTTGGGAACATTAGACAGTATTGGGTCGATAAGTAGAACCGTTTCTGAACGATTTCTTAGGTCCACATCCGGCCCGTGGCGGCGAGCGTTATCGGAGCTAACGAAAGCCTTTGACGATGAGTGGAGCATGCTGGCAGCACGCAGCTTTGCGAGGGAGATCGAGCTGGGCATGAGCCGGCAGCCCGTAATTCGTACATTATTGGCGGCGGATCGGTGCGGAAACGCCACATCAGGCAGATTAAAAAGCGTACGGAGATAGCATTTCGCGAGCACGGTGAACGCGTGCGGCAGAGTAATAAACAGCTCGCGCGAAGACCGCCGTCATACAAATGAGGCCGAACGGCGCGCGAAAGCCCTCTCCCAGAGATGGAAACCGCAGAACTCAAGATGGGTTTCGACTTACCTGTGTCGGGGCAACTGAAGACAACGATCTGGACATGAGCACGTCCAATGTCGGACATCCAACACCGCCAAGCGCGAAACTCCCCTTCATTTCCGATGCGGGTCTGGTTGGCACGAGCAGTGCTAAGAGTAGGCCGAGGATGCACCAACCAGACAGAGGATAGATAGAGATGCCCTCAAGCCCGAACTTTCGGGTTCTCTCTGCGGACCCAAGCGAAACCCGGACGCTGCATCCGTGGCCGATTCTGACGGGAGCGATCTACCGGAAAGTCATCGTGTGTATTTCGCCTGGTGAACTATCCGGCTCGGGTCGGGAAGTCATTAATGAGTTTGAAAAGAAGTGGAGAATTGGATCAGCAGTGGGCATGTCGTCTCGACAAATAGCGGTACTGCCGCGCCGATGATAGCTCTACACGATCATTGTCCAATGTCGGACATACGACGCAGCTCAGTTCGAATTTCCTCTTTATTTTCAATGGAAATCTGGTTGGCACGAGATGTGCTCAGTATGGAAGCGGGCAACATTGACGCCCGGGATGCACCAACCCACACGGGGGTAAATTAAATGCCATCAAAGCCAAATTTTCAGGTTCCCTCTGCGGAGCCAAACGGAACCCGGACGCTGCATCGGTGGCCGATTTTAACGGGAGCGAACTACCGGAAAGTCATCGCGTGTATTTCGTCTGGTGAACTTTCCGGCTCGGGTCTGGAAGTCATTAATGAGTTTGAAAAGACGGTGGAGAATTGGATCGGCGGCGGTCATGTCGTCTCGACAAATAGCGGCACTACCGCGCTGATGGTGGCCCTCCTGACGCTCGGCGTTGGGCCGGAAGACGTTGTTCTTGTGCCTTCCTACACCTGGAGCGCCACTGCATTTGCAGCGACTCTTATCGGCGCCATTCCCCGCTTCGTCGACATTGATAGCGACACCTACAATCTCTCTACCGAGGCAGTGGCTAAAGCGATTACGCCGGACGTCAAGGCAATCATCGTCGTTCATATGCATGGCCTGAGCTGCGAAATGGACGAGATTACCGCCATTGCGCGGGAGAAAGGAGTTCCCATCATTGAGGACTGCGCCCAGGCCCACGGCGCACTCTATAAGAAACAGTATGTCGGGACTCTCTCTGACATCGGCTGCTTCAGCATGCAGAAAAGCAAGCATTTCTCCGCCGGCGACGGTGGCTTCCTTGTGACGAGAAATGCCGCCCTTGCCCAAAAGGCACGCGATATCTGCAACTTCGGCCTTCCTACGCCAAAGCATAATTATCACTTTGAGGAGGGGCTGCGGGAAGGATATGCCGTCTTTCGTGAGTGCGAGCAGATCGGCGGCATGTTTAGGTTAAACCCGCTTTCGGCGGCTCTGGTGATCGATCAGCTAGAGCATCTCGATCAACGGATAGAATGGCTCCAGGAGGCTATGAAGCCACTCGTTGCAGAGGCGGCACAAGTTCCCTTTCTCAAAATCACCCAGCCCGGCTCCCACCAAACGCATGTTTGGCACAAGATCCGCGTCGGTATCGACTATGGGGCAGTCGATCACTACGGGAGATCAATGGCGGACATCAGACAAGGGCTGCGCAACACTCTTGCTAGGAGCGGCATTCCGAGCACGCTGTGGACAGCACCTATACTCCCGCTTCAGAAGGTGTTCAGGCCGTATGCGGGCACGATCGACTGGACCAAAACTGCGGGGCACCTTGCAATCGAAAACTCGTTCATCGTTTTCGACGAGAAGTACCCATTGATTGCCCAGGATCCCTCAACCATGACGGCTGTCGTTTCGAAGCTCAGGCAAGTCTGGAGCGATTACTTTGCCTCATTAGAATAGACAAGCAACCCACGGGCCTGATGGTTCTGGCAGCTCTACGCAGGTCCTGATCATCTCGACAACGGAAGCGGAGCCTCCAATGAGTAACGCTCGCATATTTGTTCCCCAAAAGCGAGTCATGGCGGTGGCTTTCCAGTTCTTTATAAACGGAGTGGTATATGGCACCTGGGCGACAAACATACTTCATATCCGACGGTCGTTTGGTCTGAGCGAGTTCGGGCTCAGCATCGTGTTCCTAACAATGGGAGCCGCAGCGGTGTTGATCATGTCGCTCACGGGTTATCTCGTGCAGATTTTCGGGAGCCGGCGGATATCGATCCTGTCCTGCCTATTCTTTCCAGCTGCGCTATGTTTTGTGTTTGTAGCTCCAAACCACATCGCCCTCCTGGTCGGCGTCGGCCTGTTCGGCGCCGCGAACGGCTCAATGGACGTTTCGATGAACGACCAGGGCACCAATCTTGGTAAGAGAGGAAGCGATCCCGTCATATCGCTACTGCATGGTTTCTCCAGCATTGGAGCGCTTGCGGGTTCACTTCTGTCCTACTGGTGGATTGGTCGAGGCTATCATCCGCTGGTCCAGGCCATTGCCTTGCTGGTTGGCACTCTAATGCTTTCTTGGCGACTCTTCCCACACCTTGATCTGGACGCTGATCGGAGCAGGATCAGTCTGGAGTTAGGGGCATTGGGCAACGGCAGGCTCATTTTGCTCGGATTCCTGTCATTCCTCACCATGATGAGCGATGGAGCAATCGCCGATTGGAGCACGATCTATCTAGAGGACTACTGGCCAACGTCGCCTCAGACTGCCGTCCTGGGTTACCTGGCCTTTGCGGTCTTTATGATCGTCGGCCGGATCTCAGGAGACCGCATCGGAAGCGTTATCGGTGATCGCGCCATGATTGCGATTAGCGGCGGCCTCATGTCGGCGGGCATGACAATAGCATTGTCAATCCCGTTTTTCGCAGCTGCGCTCGCCGGCTTTTCCTTACTGGGCATAGGCATGGCTAACCTAGTGCCTATCATCTTCAGAAATGCAAGTGAGGTGGTGCCAGACGGTCTCGGGACCGCATTTGTGTCGGTCTGCGGCTATTCCGGATTTCTCGTCGGTCCACCCATCATTGGTGGCGCGGCCGGCGCAGTGGGGCTCAACAAAGCCTTGCTGATCGTCAGTGCGGTCGGAGCGACGCTGGCGTATGCATCGGTCCTTTTTCAAGGACGCAAACGCCCGCCCGCTTCACGCTGATGGCCTTGGGATGAGCCGCAATAAGCTTTTGTTGCAAAAGGGAAGATTCAATATGAAAAGGAGAGACGTACTAACCCTCATCGGGGCGCTCGTTGCCGCCGGTCCGATCGGATGCAAGCCCGCCTGTGGCGAGGAAATGAGTGGATACCCCACCGGGACTGACTCAAATAAAAGATCCCCCCTGAAGTCGATCGAGCACGGGGGTTTTCGCAAGGCTCTCATGGATGATGAGGACGTGAGGACCCTAAAGGCGGTATTCGATCGTCTGATTCCCGAAGATCAGTTTGGACCATCAGCATCGAAAGTTGGATGCCTTGATTTCCTCGACGCACAACTTACCGGCGGGTACGGGGAAGCCTCGACGCTCTATCGAGAAGGACCTGAGCAACCGCACGAAGAGCAAATGCTTCAGAAGGCCCAATTTATCGCCACACCGCGCGAGCGATACCGTGCCGGCCTCCAAGCGCTGCGAGCTTATACCTTAGAAACGGACAGCGCGTCCTTCGCCGACCTGCCGCCGAGCCGCCAGGATGAAATTCTAGCAGGTATGGAGCAGGGCACGATCAAATTGGGAACGGCCCTCGATGCTAGAGCTTTTTTCGAACTTATGTTGACCAATGTCCGCGAGGGTTATTTCGCCGATCCGTACTATGGCGGGAACAAAGATATGGCGGGCTGGAAGATGATCGGCTTCCCCGGTGCTCGCTACGATTACAGAGCTTACACCGACCGGACAGGACAGAAGCTCAATCTGGTCCCCGTCAGTCTCGTTCCGAAGAACTGAGGAAGCGTTTCTCTGCTTCCTGCAATTATCGAGGTTCAACAAGTATGACCACCAGACGCACCAATCCCAAGGTTGACGCTGTCATCGTCGGGTTCGGCTGGGCAGGTTCGCTCATGGCCGCGGAACTTTCCCGCGCAAATATGAACGTCGTCGCGATTGACCGCGGTCCTTGGCGAGATACCTTTCCAGATACGCCGCTTACGGCTGATCCCGACGAGTTGCGCTGGAAAACGCGCAGGGAGCTGCTCGCACCGCCGCACGACACCACTCTCACCATGCGCAACACGTTGGACCAGACGGCCGTGCCACAGCGTGACTTCGGTATTTCGGAGCTCGGCGGAGGCGTCGGGGGCCAGGGGTTCCAATGGGCAGGAATGGCCTGGCGCTTCAATCCCTGGGACTTTCGGGTTCGTAGCGAAACGATCCAACGCTATGGCATGGCCCGCGCTGAAGACGGGGAATTGCAGTTGCAGGACTGGGGCATCACCTACGCTGAACTGGAACCCGACTATGATCGTTGGGAGCAAATTGCAGGCGTAGCCGGTCAGGCAGGCAACCTCAGGGGCAAGCTCACAAGCAGGGGCAATCCCTTCGAAGGGCCGCGGTCGCGGGAATACCCGACACCGAAGCTGAAAACGCTCCGCATGATGGAGATTTTCAACAAGGCGACATCGGAGATGGGTCTTCACCCTTTTACTATTCCCTGTGCGAATGTCTCGCAGGCTTATGTCAATCCGCTCGGTGTTACGATGGCGCCATGTACCTATTGCGGCTTTTGTTCGTCCTACGGGTGCGGCAACTATTCGAAGGCAAGTCCGCAGACGTGCGTCTTTCCAGCTCTGTTGAATAATAACCCCAACTTCAGGCTCATCACCAACGCATGTGTCACGCGCGTCAACAAAGCTGCTGACGGAAAATCTGTGACCGGCGTGACCTATATCGACCAGAACGGTAGCGAGGTTCTGCAGCCGGCCGATATCATTTGTCTAACGGCTTTCCAAATGGAAAACGTTCGACTGATGCTTCTGTCGGGCATAAGCAAGCCGTATGACCCGCTCACAAGCGAAGGCGTCGTCGGCCGCAATTTCAGCTTCCAGACCGTGTCGGGGGCAGATCTCTGGTTCGAGGAAGACCACATCAATCCATTCATCGGGGCCGGTGGCCTAGGCTCTCAAATCGACGACTACAACAGCGACAATTTCGACCACTCGTCACTCGATTTCATCGGTGGGGCGGGCATCCTGACTCTTTCGCGCGACGGCACACCGATTGCCAACGCCAACAAGCTGCCACCGGGCACGCCACGCTGGGGCTCGGGCTTCAAGAGAGCTTATTCGAACTACTACCAGAACTATGGAGTCCTGTTCAATCAAGGGACATCGATGCCGATCAAGCGTGGGTACCTTGATCTTGATCCCACCTACAAGGATCCCTTCGGCCTTCCGCTGTTACGTCTGACATACGACTATGCCCGAAATGACCGCGCCATGGCGACGTTCACCATGAATCGCGCGATACAAATCGGCAAGCGAATGGGCGCATCGCAGATCAGCGCCTTCAACTTCGCCGAGAAACCATTCACCACGGCGATCGGCGCGTCAAACCATACGATAGGTGGCGCCGTCATGGGGGCCGACCCGACCAGTTCGGCGGTAAATTCGCACCTTCAAAGCTGGGACTGCCACAACGTCTTCGTCGTCGGTGCATCGGCCTTTCCTAACAACGGTGGGTACAATCCGACGGGCACCGTGGGCGCGCTGGCGTTACGCGCGGCGCGCGCGATCTGCGGAAATTACGCTCGCAAACCGGGCGCATTGCAGAAGGGATGACCAATGGCGGAGTGGAAAAACATTGTTGGTGTGCTCGTCGTTGCGGCCTTCGGTGGCTCAGTCCACCAGGCGGACAATCTCTTCGTTTTAAGTCGATCGCTCGTCGTTGATTCCACCCGCGCTCCGATGCCCATTCCTTCCTGCGCAATGGCGCAGGCAGCACTTAGCTACGAGGTGAATTGTTCGACTTGCCACGGCGCTCGGGGCGAAGGCATCGAGTCAATGATCCCATCGCTTGCCGGGAACGATGTCCCTAAGGCTCAACACCTGATTGAAATGATCATTGCCGGCACAACCGGTGGGCAGAGGGGAGTTCACATGCCGCCGTTTGGGTGGAAAATGAGCAATGAAGAGATCGCGCGACTGGCAAATTACGTTCTCAGCAATTGGGGCGGTGCCGCCATTTGCCTCACAGCTGAAGATGTCGCTAACGCGCGAGAGGCACTCGCGGGGATGATAACGGTGGAATAGCAGGCCGTTGGGACGAAAAGACTGACGATCCGCTACGAAATCCGCAGGTCGCCGTAGAAGCCACTCGTTAGGACGATAGCTAGGACCGATCGACCTTCAGGATTGAACGAAGCCGCTATCGCGGCATTTGGCTGGACCGCTCGCCTCGGCGGGCAGGTCGAGCGGTGTCAGGACTGCGCGGCGTTCCGCAAGCGCCTTTCAGAACAAAAATGCCGTTTACACGATCTCTTTCGCGCCGTCGCCGAAACGCTGCGCAGGCTTGCTGCCGAACGCAGTCACGAGCCGTAGATGTGTCGAGAACCTGACGAAGATGATTAATGTGTCGACTTCTACCACCATTGGCCAGCCACTGCTGGACTGCTCCCATTTCGGCCAGACACCCAACATAAGCAGGAAGGGAAAGGCGTTGTCGCTCACGCGTAGCGACCTTTCTGACACGATCGAGCGACGCGCGGGGCTTTCGTTTCAGTCAGCTCGTCCTTCATCGATCCTACCCAGCGGGCCTGCACTCCGTCGACAAGTTTGCCGCTCGAAAATGTCCCAGCCGATGTTTGCAGAAAATTCGTTGCCCCTCTTTTTGACTTCTCACCTCAAATGGGCAGCGTCCCTTCATTCAGCGTGTCCGACCGTATCTCGGCAAGACCGTACTTTTCTTCCGTTGGCCAACGTTTTCCGGTGACTCCATAGCCAATCGGAAAACTCCGAAGCTCTCTCTTCAGTATTCCATATGTTAAATGGATTGCCCCAGTCGTTGGGTGCTCACACCTAAACCTGGCCCATAGCTCGTTCCTTCAATTGCAAGGAAATGATGAACCGTCAAAACCGGGGATTGAACACTCAAACGTAAATGAGCCTCCGAGTGGACTAGCTAGCTCAAGGGCAACAATGGATGACGCGACGTGAACTTGACGGTGGAATAGTCAGCGTGTGTCAACGGATTAAAAGCCTTTGCATTCATAGCCGCAGCGTCGTCCCGTCTTTCTGTCCTCTCGTTGATGTGGATCAAGGAGCAATTTGCGGCTTCGTGACAGTCCTAGCGAGAAAGACGGCCGCGACGCGGTCGTCGGCGCATTGAGGACGACATCATGAATTACACAAAGGAAACGATGGTGGTCGCGGCCGCGGCGTTTCTAGCGCTGCTAGGAGCCGCATTCGCGCATGATCATCTCTTTGCGGTCCATATGGGCATACTTTGCTTCTGCCTCGCCGTCGGGGCCGCTTTGCTGGTCAGGAACGTTGATTTTTCGCCGGCAGGCCAACAGCGCAAAGTCGATAAGTCCGGCTATTTCGACGAGGTGATACGGTATGGCTTGATCGCCACGGTATTTTGGGGCGTGGTTGGCTTCCTGGTTGGCGTGATCATCGCGCTGCAACTGGCCTTTCCTGACCTCAACATCGCCCCTTATCTCAATTTCGGAAGGCTGCGGCCCGTTCACACGTCGGCGGTCATCTTCGCCTTCGGCGGCAACGCGCTAATCATGACGTCGTTCTACGTGGTGCAACGCACCTGTCGCGCGCGTCTTTTCGGCGGCAACCTGGCTTGGTTCGTATTCTGGGGCTACCAGCTTTTTATCGTGCTGGCTGCGACCGGATATGTTCTCGGAATCTCCCAGGCCCGTGAATATGCCGAACCCGAGTGGTATGTCGATCTCTGGCTGACCGTCGTCTGGGTCGCCTATCTCGCCGTCTATCTCGGCACGATCCTGAAGCGCAAAGAGCCGCATATCTACGTGGCAAACTGGTTTTACCTCGCCTTCATCGTCACCATCGCCATGCTGCACGTGGTCAACAACCTTGCGGTTCCGGCCTCATTCCTTGGCTCCAAGAGCTATTCTGTCTTCTCGGGCGTTCAGGACGCGCTGACCCAATGGTGGTACGGCCACAACGCCGTGGGCTTCTTCCTCACCGCCGGCTTCCTAGGCATGATGTACTATTTCGTGCCGAAGCAGGCCAACCGACCTGTCTATTCATACCGCCTTTCGATCATCCACTTCTGGGCGCTGATCTTCATGTACATCTGGGCCGGTCCGCATCATCTGCATTACACGGCGCTGCCCGACTGGGCCCAGACGCTCGGCATGGTTTTCTCGATTATGCTCTGGATGCCCTCCTGGGGCGGCATGATCAACGGTCTCATGACCCTTTCGGGCGCCTGGGACAAAATTCGCACCGATCCGATCATCCGTATGATGATCGTCGCCATCGCCTTTTACGGGATGTCGACCTTCGAAGGCCCGATGATGTCGGTGAAAACCGTCAATTCGCTCAGCCACTATACCGAATGGACGATCGGTCACGTTCATTCCGGCGCTCTCGGCTGGGTGGGAATGATCACCTTCGGGGCGATCTACTACCTGACGCCGAAACTATGGGGACGCGAGCGTCTCTACAGCCTGCGGATGGTCAACTGGCACTTCTGGCTCGCAACCCTCGGGATCGTCGTCTACGCCGCCGTGCTTTGGGTTGCCGGCATCCAGCAGGGACTGATGTGGCGCGAGTACAATTCCCAAGGCTTTCTCGTCTATTCCTTCGCAGAGACGGTCGCGGCGATGTTCCCCTACTACGTGCTACGCGCCGTGGGCGGAACGCTTTACCTGGCGGGCGGTCTCGTCATGGCCTGGAACGTGTTCATGACGATCCGCGGCCATCTGCGCGACGAAGCTGCGATCCCAACCACTTTCGTGCCCCAAGCACAGCCTGCCGAATGAGGTGAGACATGGCATCGATACTTGATAAACATCAGATCCTCGAGAAGAACGCGACGCTTCTTCTCGTCGGCTCGCTGCTCGTCGTGAGCATCGGCGGGATCGTCGAAATCGCACCGCTTTTTTACCTGCAGAATACGATTGAAAAGGTGGAAGGCATGCGGCCCTACACGCCGCTCGAGCTGGCCGGCCGAAACATCTACATCCGCGAAGGCTGCTACCTCTGTCATAGCCAGATGATCAGGCCGTTCCGCGACGAGGTCGAACGTTACGGCCATTACTCGCTCGCGGCCGAGTCGATGTACGACCATCCTTTCCAGTGGGGATCCAAGCGAACCGGGCCGGATCTGGCCCGTGTCGGCGCACGCTACTCCAATGAATGGCATGTCCAGCATCTCGCCGATCCACGGGCAGTCGTGCCGGAGTCGATCATGCCGAGTTACGCCTTCCTCAAAGAGCAGAGGGTGACGGTCAAGGACGTGGGAATGGACCTGAAGGCCAACGAGGACGTGGGCGTGCCTTATGACGACGACATGCTGGCGAATGCGGAAGCCGACATGAAGGCTCAAGCCGATCCAAACGCAGATACGACGGCCCTGCTTGCCCGCTATCCGAAGGCGAAGACCGGCGATTTCGACGGCGATCCTGCTGCGCTGACCGAAATGGATGCCTTGGTGTCCTACCTGCAGATGCTCGGAACGTTGGTCGATTTCTCGACCTACGACGATGCAACCGGCTACCGATGAGGTGATCCATGGAAACCTACACAGCAATGAGACACTTCGCCGACAGCTGGGGCCTTTTGGCAATGGCGGCATTCTTCGTCGGCGCGGTCGTGTTCACCCTTCGCCCAGGCAGCAAGCAGACGGCGAAAGAGGCCGCCGATATTCCCTTGAAGGATGATTGAGATGTCGGAAAAACACATCGATGAATTTAGCGGCGTCGAAACGACCGGACATGAATGGGACGGCATCCGCGAACTCAACAATCCGATGCCCCGCTGGTGGGTGTGGACCTTCTACGCCACCATTGTCTGGGCGTTGGGCTATGCGATCGCATATCCCGCGATCCCGATGATTACCGACGCCACGAAGGGTATGCTGGGCTTTTCCAGCCGCGCCGAGCTGCGGCAGAACCTGGATCAGGCCAAAGCATCGCAGACGGCGCTTCATGATCTGATCGCCGCCAAGACGGTGGACGAGATCGATTCCGATTCTGCCCTTCGCGAATTCGCGATCGCCGGCGGCGCATCTGCATTCAAGGTGAACTGCGCGCCATGCCATGGCTCGGGAGCAAGCGGCGGCCCGGGATTTCCGAACCTCAACGACGACGATTGGCTGTGGGGCGGAGACCTGGATGCCATCCAGGCGACGATCGCGCATGGGATTCGCTTCGACGGGGACACGGACACTCATGCTTCCGAGATGCCGCCCTTTACCGATGTTCTGGATCCCCTCCAGACAAGACAGGTCGCGGCTTACGTCTGGGGACTGACCAATACACCGTCGGACCCCGGTCTCGCAGAGGCCGGAAAACAGGTCTTCGTCGATAACTGTGCCGCATGTCACGGCGACGACGCCAAAGGAAAGGCCGACATGGGCGCGCCGGATCTCGCCGATGCGATCTGGCTGAAGGCACGCGGCGAGGATGCGATCATGCGCCAGGTAGCCGCTCCCAAACACGGCGTCATGCCTGCTTGGGCAGGGCGTCTCGGCGACACGACGGTCAAGGAACTGACGATCTTCGTCCATTCGCTCGGCGGCGGAACCTAAGGAGGATGCCATGTCAGATCATGACCACAATCCAATCCTCGGCCTCTACGGCACGCCGCGCGCCGACATCCGATCGCGTATATCGGAACGCGCTGGGACGATGCCCCCATTATACGATCAGGACGATCCGGCAAAGATCGGCAGTTCGATCGTCAGTTTGACCCGCCTCAAAAACCACCAGCAGACAAGCCGTTAACCGTAATTTTGTCGAGGACGTCCCAGCTGTGGTTGTTCCCCGCAGCTCAGGGCCACGCCTCTCCGGAGGCGTGGCGTTTCGCTTCGCGGGAAGGCCCTCGCTCTTGATCTGCATCAAGGACGGTTGCGCGGCAGATGGGACAACGGCAGGTGAAATCGGATAGGTCCTATGAACCTCTACACTGCATCAGATCCCGAAAACATCAAAAGGCTCAGTGTCAAGCCGGTCAATGCCCGTCGCAATCGACAGCCTCTCTACGCACCTCGAAAGAAGGTTTTTCCCAGGCGTACAGAGGGACGTTTCCGTCGGTTCAAGTGGATCGTGATGCTGATCACCCTCGGCATCTACTATCTCGCGCCATGGATTCGCTGGGATCGCGGTCCTTACGCGCCTGACCAGGCAATCCTCATCGACCTGTCTTCACGGCGCTTTTTCTTTTTCTTCATCGAAATCTGGCCCCAGGAATTTTATTATGTGGCGGGTCTGCTCGTCATGGCGGGGTTCGGCCTGTTTCTCGTCACTTCCGCGGTTGGCCGCGCATGGTGCGGTTACGCTTGTCCGCAGACCGTCTGGGTTGATCTTTTTCTCGTCGTCGAACGTGCGATCGAAGGCGATCGACACGCGCGAATGAAGCTTGATGCTGGTCCCATGAGCTTTGCCAAGCTGAGGAAGCGTGTGGTCAAACATTCGATCTGGCTGCTGATCGGCGTCGTCACGGGCGGAGCGTGGATCTCTTATTTTTCCGACGCGCCGAGCCTGCTTGTTTCACTATTCACCGGCCGCGCGCCTGCAGCCGCCTACACCACCGTCGCCATCCTTGCTGCAACGACCTATGTGCTCGGCGGTCTGATGCGAGAGCAGGTGTGCACCTACATGTGCCCGTGGCCACGTATCCAGGGTGCGATGCTCGACGAAAATTCTCTCGTCGTCACCTACAATGACTGGCGGGGCGAGCAGCGGTCACGTTACCCGAAGAAAGCTCGAGCCAGGGGCCTGCTGGTCGGGGATTGCGTGGATTGCAATGCCTGCGTGGCGGTGTGTCCGATGGGAATCGATATTCGCGACGGACAGCAGATGGAGTGCATCACATGCGCGCTCTGCATCGACGCCTGCGACGGTCTCATGGAAAAGCGGCGGAAGCCTCGCGGCCTGATCGCCTACGCCACGCTGAGCGAATACTCGAGCAATATGTCGCTCGCCACGGACGAAGGACGAACGGCCGTCCAGCCGTCCAGGGTTCGAAATCAGGATGGGACCTTCGTTCCAGCGATCCGACGCTTCAACTGGCGTATCATCTTTCGTCCGAGAACCGTGTTTTACGCAGTCGCCTGGGCGTCGGTCGGCATGGCCATGCTGGTCCATCTCGCCTTTCGGGAGCGCCTTGAACTCAACGTCGTTCACGACCGAAACCCCCAATATGTTCTGGAAAGCGACGGCTCTCTGCGGAATGGCTACACGCTTCGTGTCCTGAACATGGTGCCGACGCCGAGGGATGTGAACATAAGCCTGGTCGGGCTGGAGGGGGCGACGATGCGCATTCCCGAGTTCGGCAAGGAGGACGCTCGCAGCTTTACAGTCCATGCCGAACCCGACGCGGCCACGACGCTGAAGGCCTTCGTTACGCGCAAACCTACCGGAGCCGCGACCAATGAATTTCTGTTCGTTATCGAAGATACCGATCATGCCGATCGGGCAACCTACCGCGCGGCGTTCAATGCACCGGGAGACATCAAATGAAGACCTCCACTCAAGGTTTTACAGGCCTGCACATGCTGCTTTCGACCTCGGCATTCTTTTGTGTGGTGATCGCGGTGAACGTCACCATGGCCTTCTATGCCTCTTCCAGCTGGAGCGGGCTGGTCGTGGAAAACACTTATGTCGCCAGTCAGGAGTTCAACCGCAAAGCGGCGGCGATGAAGGCAATGGCCACTTCCGGCATCGAGGGCACCCTTTCCATAAAGGGGCACGAGATCCGCTACGACATTCACGACAAGAGCGGATCGCCTGCGATCGTCGACGACGTCGTTCTGAATTTCAAACGGCCCGTCGGAGACCACGAGGACTTCCACCTTACGCTCAGGAAGACAGCCGCGGGGCGGTTCGAAGCGGAGCATGGCCTAGCCGAAGGTGACTGGATCGTCGAGGCCATCTCGCGAAACGGCGGCGTGGTCGTCATGCATGAGGCAAAACGCCTCGATACTGCGGAGTTAGGCCAATGACCTGCTGTACCATGGACGCAGAAAGCGTGCTTGCCCTCAGCACGACATCATCCAGTGCCGAAGAGGTCCGCCTTGCCAGCCAGCCGCTCGGCGAGGGATTGCGTCAGCTGGACCTGAGTGTTCCCGACGTTCACTGCGGCGGCTGCATTTCGACCATCGAAAGGGCGTTGTTGACGCTTCCCTTCGTCAAGACGGCGCGCGTCAATCTCACGGCTCGAAGGGTGACCTGCGTTTACCAGGAGGAGATCGAGACGCGTGCAACCGATCCGTCCAAGATCCTCGCAGCGATCAACTCGGCCGGATATCGCGCGCATCTGTTTACCCCCTCGGCGCCCGAGAACGACAAGACTAGAAATCAGCTTCTTCTCGCGATCGGCGTCTCCGGTTTTGCGACCGCCAACATCATGTTGCTCTCGGTATCGGTCTGGTCGGGCGCAGACGCCGCGACGCGCGACATGTTTCATTGGATCTCGGCGATGATAGCAGCGCCCGCGCTGGTTTATGCGGGGCGCTTCTTCTTCAAATCGGCCTGGAATGCGCTCCGGCACGGGCGCACCAACATGGACGTTCCGATCTCGCTCGCCGTGACGATCTCCTATGCCGTTTCATTATGGGAAACCGTCCATCACGGCGAGCATGCATGGTTCGATGCTTCGGTTTCGCTGCTCTTCTTCCTGCTGATCGGCAGAACCCTCGACCATGTCATGCGGGAAAAGGCTCGGGCGGCGATCAACGGACTCGCAAGGCTGGCGCCGCGCGGGGCCTTGCTGATCAATCCGGACGGGTCCCGACGTTACATTGCGGTAGAAGAGATCGCGGTGGGAGATGAAATTTCGATAGCGGCAGGCGAAAGGGTTCCCGTCGATAGCGTAGTGGTCAGCGGAGAAAGCGACGTGGATCTCTCCATCGTCACCGGCGAAAGCAGCCCCGTCGCCGTTGCCAGCAACAGCGAAGTGAGTTCCGGGGCAATGAATCTGACCGGCTCGCTGGTGTTGCGGGCAACGAGAATTGCCAAGAATTCGCTTCTCTCCGAGATCATCGGCCTGATGGAAGCCGCTGAGGGCGGAAGGGCTCGCTATCGCAGAATCGCCGATCGCGCTGCCGCACTCTACTCCCCGGTCGTGCATCTGCTGGCGTTGGTCTCTTTTCTTGCCTGGGGCATCCTGGGCGGAGACTGGAAACAGGCCATGCTGGTCGCCGTAACGGTGCTGATCATCACCTGCCCATGTGCGTTGGGTCTTGCCGTGCCCGTGGTCCAGGTCGTCGCTGCGGGGGAGCTTTTCCGGAAGGGCATCATGGTGAAGGACGGTTCAGCACTTGAAAGACTGGCCGAGGCCGACACCGTGGCCTTTGACAAAACAGGCACCTTGACGATGGGCAGTCCGCGGCTTGTCGGAGTGGACACAATGGACGAGAGCGCCACTGCAATCGCCCGCGGATTGGCCGAGCATTCACGGCATCCTCTTTCTCAGGCCCTGGTGCGGGATACCGAAACCGCCCCCATATCCTTCGACAGCGTCACGGAAATCCCCGGTGGCGGACTGAAGGCCAGGAACGGAGCGGATATCTATCGATTGGGCAACACAGCGTTTGCCGGCGGAACCAGCTTCGTACCCCGGACTGCCGATAGTCCGTACTCGGAAGTGGTCTTGTCGAAGAATGGCGTCGATCTTGCCCGCTTCTTCTTCGACGACACGCTTCGTCCGGGTGCGTACGAGGCCACCGATCGGCTCGGTGCAGCCGGTCTTGAAACGCTGATCGTGTCCGGCGACAGGCAGACTGTCGTCGACAATACGGCGCATGCTCTGGGTATCGACAGGGCTTTTGGCTCTCTGACGCCGAAACAGAAGGTCGAGGAATGCCAGAGGCTGAATGGCCAAGGTCGTCGCGTGCTGATGGTTGGCGACGGTATCAACGACGCCCCGGCACTTGCTGCGGCGCATGTCTCGATGGCGCCGGCCACGGCCTCCGATATCGGCAGACAGGCCGCCGACCTCGTTTTTTTCAATGAGCGCCTTGACGCTGTTCCGGAAGCGATCGCCGTTGCGCGAAGATCCGCCAGCCTCATCCGGCAGAACTTCGCTCTCGCCATCGGTTACAACGTTCTGGCGGTGCCGATCGCCATCGCCGGATTGGCGACACCGCTCATAGCGGCGGTGGCAATGTCGACATCGTCGATCATCGTCGTGACGAACGCCTTGCGCCTGAACGCGTTCGGCAAGCGTCGGGATATGAAAATTCGAGGGGGGATCGGCAGGAGTGCGGAGGTCAAAGCCGCATGAACATGTTGATCTATCTCATACCGATCGCGCTGCTGATGGGAGGAATGGGACTCCTGGCATTCCTTTGGTCGCTGAAGAGCGGCCAGTATGACGACCTTCAAGGCGCCGCCTGGCGAATCCTCGCCGAGGACGAAACCGATGAACGAAAACCCTAAACCTCACATTGTCGTCGTTTGTCGGCTCTGCGACAAATGCCCTTTCCCAACCAAGTTCACTGCTCGCCATAAATAAATGAAACTTAGGCATATTCTTTTTTCGGAATCCAGTCGATGGTTTTGGCACACTTCTTGAAAGCTATCACGCGCCGGGGCGCCCAAGTTGCCCCAAGTGGTTCATGATGCCAAGCAGGTGCCAATTCCACGTGAAGGCACCGATCTCCGTGCCCTGCGGTCATGTTCAGGCATGGTCCCAAGAATTAAGTGGAACTTTATCATGAAACTGTCCGCCAATCTCCTCCTGCGCCAGACCCAGTCCCTGGTGATGACACCGCAACTGATGCAATCCATCCAGTTGCTGCAGATGACGCATTTCGAACTCAACCAGTTCATCGCCCTGGAAGTGGAGAAGAACCCGCTGCTCGAATTTCCGTCGAATGACGGTGAGGCGGGCGGCGAACGCGGCGATGCCGAAGATGGAGAATATGCTCATCAGCCGGAGGATGCCGGCTCGGACGACGGCTACGACAACCGCAGCGAGGCGCTCTCCAGCGACTGGTATGACAATGGCGGCAGCGCCAGCACCAGTCGGCTGAACGACGAACTCGACGCCAATTACACCAATGTCTTTCCTGATGACGGTGCCCCCCCGCAGCGCCTCGATGCGCCGGAACTCGTCAGCCAGTGGAAGTCGATGCCGGGCAGCGGCGAGGGCGCCGACTACGATCTCGACGATTTCGTCGCCGGCCAGGTGTCGCTGCGCGATCATCTCGTCCAGCAGATCCCCTTCGTCCTGCCTGACATGGCCGACCGGCTGATCGCGCAGAATTTCGTCGACCAGCTCGACGACTGCGGTTATCTGCAGGCCGATATCGTCGAGGCGGGCGAGAGGCTGGGCACGAGCCTCGCACAGGCCGAGCGCGTGCTTGCCACCCTGCAGAGCCTTGATCCGCCAGGTGTTTTCGCCCGCAGCCTCGCCGAATGCCTGGCGATCCAGCTCAGGCAGAAGGACCGGTACGACCCGGCCATGCAGGCTCTGGTCGAAAACCTCGAACTGCTGGCCCGGCGTGATTTTGCCACGCTGAAGCGGCTTTGCGGCGTCGACGAGGAGGATCTTCTCGACATGCTCGGCGAGATCCGTCAGCTCAATCCGAAGCCCGGCAGTGGCTTCGAAGCGGGTGTTTCCGAAGCGATCACGCCGGATGTAGTCGTCAGATCCGCCTCGGATGGCGGCTGGCTGGTCGAGCTCAATCCGGATACGCTGCCGCGCGTGCTGGTCAACCAGTCCTATTTTTCCCGGGTGACAAAGACCAAGGATGCAGAGGTTCAGGCCTTCCTCTCCGATTGCCTGCAGAGCGCCAACTGGCTGACCCGCAGCCTCGATCAGCGGGCAAACACCATCATGAAGGTGGCAAGCGAAATCGTCCGCCAGCAGGACGCCTTCCTGCTGCACGGCGTCGACTATCTGCGCCCGCTGAACCTGAAGACGGTCGCCGAGGCGATCAAGATGCATGAATCCACCGTCAGCCGCGTCACCTCGAACAAATATATGCTGACGCCGCGCGGCCTCTTTGAACTCAAATATTTCTTCACCGTCTCGATCAGCGCCGTCGCCGGCGGCGACAGCCATTCGGCCGAGGCCGTGCGTCACAAGATCCGTGCGCTGATCCTGCAGGAGAGCCCGGAGGCGGTGCTTTCCGACGACGATATCGTCGACATGCTGAAGAAGGGCGGCGTCGATCTCGCCCGCCGCACCGTTGCGAAATATAGAGAGGCAATGAACATCGCCTCTTCGGTCCAGCGACGCCGCGAGAAGCGGGCGCTCGCCAAGGTCGTTGCCTTCTGACGCTGTCATGCTTCGACCTGAACCGAAAAATCCTGCCTTAAGCGGCGCGACTCTATGAAAGCTAGCCCTGGGTGAGTTTGGATCACGCCTGCGGTGCTTGCGCTGGCCAAGTCTGCCATTTTTATTGTGGGCGCGCGGGCATGTTTTGTGTCGAAATGTGCCTGGCACCACATCCGCCGGCACCGCGCTTAGCGCATTTTACTGACGCTCGGCCGAAGTCTGAATTAGTGGGTATCCCTAGGACATAGCCGTTCAACGACGTTACGGGAGTCCCAAGGCAGCTGACTGCAGCATCCATCAGGCGCGCTTAGCATCTCGCCGGTGGCAAGCGCCGCATCAAGATTCGATGGTGATGCTTCCCTGTTGACGCCAAGCATGGTTGCTTTCAGCTCGTCGGTCATTCCAGACATTGCGCTAACCACAGCAATAATCTTATTTCCGCTTACAGACCGCAGCTCACCTAAATTCCGAGCAACTCAAGCGTATTACAAGGACCTCGAAAATTCGAGCCCCAAAATTGACAGTGGTCGTTTTCATGTTTCACCGATCAAGTTATTAGCGATCGCAAGCTGTGTGATGAGGAGTGCGTTGAGTGCGGCCCCAACCTGAAGGTTGTCGGCTACCACCCACATCCACAGCCCGCGCGGATTCTCGGGATTAACTCGGACCCGTCCGACGTGAACATCTGCAGGATCTCCCAGAAAGCGCGGCGTTGGATATCCGTGGCGAATTTCATCAGCATAAAGTCGAACACCTGGTTCATTTGCCAGGAGCTCACGGACCTGTTCTAGTCGAACATGATCGTCGAACTCGACGTATACCGCCTCGGAATGACCCGTCTTTACCGGCACTCTAACGCAGGTGGCAGTTAACTGCAGATGAGGCATACCGAAGATCTTCCGTGATTCTTGAACCAGCTTGCGTTCCTCAAGAGCCACGCCTTCGCGGGAAATCTCTCCGATCTGCGGTATGACATTGAACGCGAGAGGGACAGGAAACCTCTCCGCAGGGGGGCCGGCGCTCCCCTCAAGCACGGCTTCGGCACCGTTTAGTAGCTCCTTACACCCGAGCAGACCCATTCCAGACGCTGCCTGATAGGTAGTCAAAATGATCTGGTGAATGTCGAACGTCGCTATCAGCGGTTTCAGTGCCCGAACCAGCTGTATCGTGGAGCAATCTGGGTTTGCTACTATTCCAGGCGATGGGCGAACAGTAAGTGAACGGGCGTTAACTTGTGGTACGATGAGAGGTACGTCAGGGTCCATTCGAAAGGAGTTCGAGGTGTCAATCACCAAGGTGCCTTGGGATGCGAACGGAGCCCCCCATTTGGCGCTTACGTCACCGCCTGCGCAGAAGAATGCGATATCGGCTTTTGTATCGGCGATATCGCCGATGTCGCGGAGTGCCTCAACTACATATGTTTGGTCTCGAAACTTGAATTGGCGCGCACCTGAACTACAGGAGAACACCCGCAGTCGATTGATCGCAATCTCGCTTTTTTCCAATAACTTGATCAGGGCCGTTCCAACCGCCCCGGTTGCTCCAACGACAGAAATATCTAATGCTCTCATGAGTATCCTCATTTAGAAGCTCACGGTTGGATCTTGCTTTCAAATTACGAAGCTCGCTTCCGCCACCCAAGGATGTAACCGGAAGGCTGTCGACCTCGTCGGCGGGTTTACATGCTCCGAGGTCGAGCACATCGAGTCCGGACGGGTTGGGCATGACGTTGGTTTCACTCGCAACAGTCGCTTCGGCGACGCAAAGAATAATGGTAGAGAGGTAAGTCGCGGCTTGATTCACAGTTCAATGTCCCCTCTCTTCGGATCGTTGGACTTTCGACCTGGTGTTTCCAGTGATGATCGTCTCCGAATGGCAGATTGGATGCCCAGAAAGAGCTTCGCGTCGCATGGCTGGATTTGCTTTCACGCAAAGCTGCCATGCCGCCTTCTCCACGCCTTCGAACCGATGCGATTGTCTCGCGCTGTGAATAGCGCCGGCGGCTTCTACCGCTCCGAACGGAATTCAAGATTCGTGCACCGCACGATCATCAACGGCGATATGAGTCTGGCAATTCTTGGGACAGACGCGTGCGCACGCTCCGCAGCCGATACAGCGGCCGGGATAGTCAATGACCATGATCACGCGACTGAGCTCACCATTAAAGTCGTCCTCGCCATCGCAGACACCGAGCATTTCACCTGCTTCATCGATGCCGTAGGGATGCATGACCTCACGTGAGCAGACCTTGAAACAGCGACCGCAGCCGATGCACATCGCAGGGTTGATCGAATTCAGATATTCCGGAATCCATAGGGACCCGTCGCGAGTCGCGGATGAGCTTGTCATAGATTCCTCCAATTTAGCGAGTTCTGCCGATGACAAATGTGACCGCCGAGGGCGCGCCGATTGCGGGACAAAATGCGAGCGGGCAGCTGTCTAACGCCGCTATCTTTGCCCGGTGCAGTCCTCCTTCGATACGGTGTCTTCCGATCTCGTCGGAGATATCTCGAACCTAGCGGCTTCCACGAAGGTCCACGGCGTCGCGCGTCGCGTCATAGATGGCCAATCATTTGGCCGATCGATTCGCAAAGCGCCCAACTGCCATTTCGTCCGCGTTGATGAAGTCCGCCATTGAAGAGCGAGAGGCGACGAACTGATCTCATTTTTGCGATTCCCGCCTGTCGGTTGAGTCAAGTGGGCCAGGGGTTCGGAGGGTGGTTAGCCTGAATGATGTTCGCGAAGTCGAAGATCACGTCGCGGGTTCCCCGGTATAATATTGTAAGCTTGTGCTGGCTGCCGAAGCGGTCGAACATGGGGAAACCCACCCGCATCAGCGGAACGCCGAGACGTCTGGCAGCTTCACGGCCGTGCGAGTGAGTGACGATAAGATCGGCCGTTGCGGCGAGACTTTCCAGATCACTGAGATCGCCGACTTTGACGGTCTTCGCCGGTACCATCTCGAGCGCCTTCGAAGTGCCGGTCGTGGTGACCGCGGCCGCAATTTCCGCACCCATGGCAGTAAAAAAATCGGAGAACTGGAAGAGTTGATCCGGCTCGGAGGCAATTGCGATCTTCTTGCCTGCCATATGGAAATGTCCGTCGAGCATGGCATCCTGCAACTGCATTCGGTTACGGCGGACATTGAGCGGTGTCTGTTTGCATGACACAGCGGCAAGCAGGCGAATAAAGCGATCGACGTTCTCTAGGCCCGTCAGCGATCTAAACAGCACGTACGGCACGCCGGTCAGTCTCTGCAGCGCTTCAGCCGGTCGCCGCATGTGCTCACCGATTGCGATACACTGCATCGTCGCACCGAGATCGCGGATCTCCTCCAATTTCGTGCCGCCATACGTTGTCGGCATCCAATCTTCGGGGATGGAGCCGTCGAGCGCTCCGGATACGTCGGGCAGAATAACCGGGTCGAGCCCGAAGCTTACGGCCGTCTCGCGCAGATGTTCTATGTCGGCAACTGTCAAGTTCCAGCCAGGCAAGATCGCGATCTTCCTCGGATTGCGATACTGCTTGTCAGGTCGCGCTAGTGCCTCGATCACGGCGGTAACAGCTTTGGACCAACCTTCCTCTATCGCGCCGTCAAAGTCCGGCGTGTTGGCGAGTACCACTTCGGTGCCCACAAGTTCTATCGCCCGCTTGCGTTTGATGTTTTCGACGTCACCGGCGACATCCTCGTCGCGGGCCTCTACCGATGCGGTCGTGCATATCCCGATCAGTCGTGGCCTTGTGCGGGCTTTGAGGCTGAGAATTGCCTCTTCGAGACGATCCGCGCCGCCGACGATTATCGCGGCTTCGTTCATCGCCGTCGTTTGAAGCGGGATCGCTTCATTGAAATGCCTCACGAGCAGTGCGAGCGCGAAGCTCGTACATCCCTGGCTGCCATGGAGCAGAGGTATTGCGCCGTCGACGCCCAGAAAGGCGAAGGCAGCACCGAGCGGCTGAGACGACTTCAGGGGGTTGACCGCCGCCGACTTCGTTTGAGATACGACGCGTGCCATAGTACGACCTCAACATTTTTTGCGAGTGATCTCGCGGTTTTGGTTCGACGCGCTTACGCTTCTCTTTTCGCTCGTTTTTAAACGACCAAGGCCTGCTCCCATGGCGCCGGCTCGCGCACCTGCGGCCACATCGGATTGTGGATTGCCAGGTCAATTTGTCGAGCAAGTTGCACCATTCCCTCATAGCCAGCGTAAGCATGATGACGCTCCTGGTTAATGTCGAGCCAGGGCAGTTTTGCCTTTAGCGCTATATACTGGGTGCGTCCGCCCGACAGCATGATGTCAGCCTTTCTCTCGAGCAGAAGCGAGAAAAGCTCGCGCGGCGACATCGACTCGAACACGAGGTTCTCCTCCTTCAGGGTCTGTTTCACTCGCTCCCTATCTTCGAGCGTCGATTTCTTGACTGATGTGCCGACGATCTCCATGCCGATCTCCATCAAGGCATGGACGACCGACCAGGATTTCACGCCGCCTGTATTTAGAAGCACGCGCTTGCCCTCAAGGCGAGGTCGGTAGGCTTCCAGCCTCTTCCACACCTTTTCCTCTTCTTCCGCTACAAGGATTTCTGTGCGATGCAAAAGCGAGGGGTCAGCACCCTTCTTTACAAGCAGATCGGCGATCCGCCGGAGTGCCTCCGAGGTGCCGGAGATGCCATAGAAGGAGCCCTCGAAAAATGGAATGTCCCAGCGTTCCTGCATCTTACGTGCCAACGCAACGAACGCTGTCGAACACACCGTCATCGCTGCGCGCGAGCGGTGGGCGGAGGCGACTTGCAGATATCGCGCGTCTCCGGGAATACAGGCGCGGACGCGGACGCCGAGCTTATCCAAGAGCGGCTTCACCTGCCAGAACTCACCCGAGAGGTTAAATTCGCCGAGTATGTTGATGTCGCAAAGGCCTGGTTCATCGGGCTCCACGGTACCTATGACATGCTTGAGCAGTGCCTCGCCCGCTAGCTTGTTGCCGAGGTTTTTAGACCCGACAAAGCCTGGCGCATTGACCGGCACCACCGGTAAGGCAAATTCGTCCGTCGCTCGCTTGCAAACAACGTCGATGTCGTCACCGATCATCGCCGTAACGCAGGTTGAATAGACGAAGATTGCTGCGGGCGCATACCCATCCTTGATTTCCCGGATCGCTTTAAAGAGCTTCCGTTCACTGTGTCCCATTACGATGTCGATTTCCGTAAGATCAGTCGTGAAGCTCGTGCGCCAAAGTGTTGGGCCTGACGAGGCAGCGCCACGGTTGTCCCAGGAATTTCCCTCGCAGGCGAGCGGCGCGTGAATAAGATGTGCGACATCCGTGATCGGCTGCAGTGCGACCTTGGCGCCGTCGAAAGCGCAACCGCCGACGGCCGTTCCCGGGGCCATTGGCCTCGCGCAATTCCTTAGGCGCGCCTTAGGACCCTTGCTGCCGCTCTTTTCACTCGCTAGCTCGTGGAAGGCATCTTTGT
This sequence comes from Rhizobium lentis, assembly GCF_017352135.1. Taxonomy (NCBI): domain Bacteria; kingdom Pseudomonadati; phylum Pseudomonadota; class Alphaproteobacteria; order Hyphomicrobiales; family Rhizobiaceae; genus Rhizobium; species Rhizobium lentis. The sequence goes on along the minus strand of NZ_CP071458.1, from coordinate 220,056 downwards.
TTTTGGCGTTGAGCGAGGACATTCGTCTGCCTTCATATCTGGTTGAGAGATAGGCCGCCTGGCCGGCCGCCGCTTTTAGCGAGTGAGGTCATACGAATAATCTGTCACACCGGCGTGCATTGTTTCGCGATCGAGGTTGTCGAAGATCTTGTCGAGGATCGCCGTTAAAAGACGCAGTCCGCCTTGGTAGCCCATGAGGGGGAATCGATGATGATGGTGCCGGTCGAAAATTGGAAACATCAGCCGAACCAGTGGGGTACCGGTGTCCCGTTCGAGATACTTCCCATAAGAATTTCCGATCAGGAGATCCACCGGCTCGGTGAACAGTAGCGAGCGCAGTGCCCAGAGATCTTTGCCTGGCCAAACCTGTGCATTCTTCCCGAAGGGCGAGGATGCGAGGAGTTCCTTCATCTCGTCCTCCCAAGCTGAGGTGCCATTTGTGGCGAGGCAGTGGGTTGGCTCGCCGCCGGTCTCCATGATGAAGCGCGCCATCGCATAAACGAAATCTGGATCGCCGTAGATCGCGTATTTTTTTCCATACAGCCAAGCTTGGCTGTCCGCCATCGCATCGATGAGTCGGCCGCGCTCCAGACGGATCGCCTCGGGAATTTCTCTGCCGGAAATCTCCGATATCACCATCAGCAGTTCGTCGGTAGCTTCGACGCCGAGAGGGTAGTGGAAGGAGGTCGCCGCTTGTCCAACGTCTCTGCAGTAATCTAACGTCTTGCGAGTGTTGTAATATTGCAGGGACAATGTCCACTCCGCGTTCAACGCCGCCTTCACGTCATTGATGCTGGTCCCGCCGTCATACATCCGAAAATTGCCGTCGGAAGGCGTATCGAACTGATCTGATGCGTCCTGGATGAACATGTAATTCACTTGCATCAAGTCGAGCAGGCGTTTTAATTCGCGATTGTTCCCAACGCAGAAGCCATCAAATCCAGGAATGATGTTGATGGTAGCGGTGGCTTCAGTTCGCGCGGTGCCCTTCCAGAAATTCTCCAGCACACCTTTTACCATGCTGTCATAGCCATCGACATGGCTGCCGACAAAGGCAGGCGTGTGGGCGAAGGGGACATCGAAATCGCGCGGGACCGAACCTTCACTTTTGGCGTTTTCGATAAAGCCATGTAGGTCATCTCCGATGACCTCGGCCATACATGTGGTCGACACCGCGATCATCTTCGGGTTATAGAGCTTGTACGTGTTGGCGAGACCGTCGACCATATTCTTCAGGCCACCAAATACAGCGGCGTCTTCTGTCATCGATGACGAGACCACCGATGACGGTTCCTTGAAATGGCGTGATAGGTGCGATCTGTAGTAGGCAACGCAACCTTGGCTGCCATGAACGAACGACATCGTTCGCTCGAATCCCGCCGCTGCGAAGACCGCGCCGAGTGGCTGGCAGGCTTTGGCTGGATTAACGACAAGGGCTTGGCGGGCCAGGTTTTTCTCGCGATATTTCCAGCTCTTCGTGAATTCGCGTTGGTCTGACACGACCTGATCCGGGTGTGGGCATTCGAAGTTCAGCTTTTTCTCGGCCAACATTTGCCTATATTCCGGCTCGCAGAACAAAGGCGCATGGTCGAGAGCTTTCTCAGCTGATTGCGGCATAGGGTCACCTCTTTCGGTTGGCTGCGACATGGAGGCGGGACAGAGACTTTCGGCGCGAGGCCTCCCGCGTTTTTCTTCGAGAAATGCTAGGTGCTCATGCTACTGCCACCGCCGAAGCGCGGTCGTTCCAGGGCGCATCGTAAAGACCCCAAACCGGATTGTTGATGGCCATATCCATGTCTCGGGCGAAGATCGAGAAGCCGTCATAACCGTGATACGGACCAGAATAATCCCAGGAGTGCATCTGACGGAACGGAATGCCCATTTTCTGCACCGGGTATTTTTCCTTGATGCCGGACCCGACCAGATCAGGCCGAATTCGCTCGATGAATTTCTCTAGTTCGTAGCTAGTCACGTCGTCGTAGATCAACGTGCCTTCTTTTACGTAGTGGCCGGTGCGCTGATAGTCGTCGCCATGACCGAATTCGTAGCCGGTTCCTACGATTTCCATTCCGAGGTCCTCATAGGCGGTGATGACGTGACGAGGACGCAATCCGCCGATGTAGAGCATCACCCGTTTGCCAGAAAGACGCGGCCAATATTTGTCGACCACAGCCGAAACGAAGGGTCGGTATTTGGCGATGACTTTTTCCGTTCTATCTTCGATCTCCGGCCCGAAATGCTTGGCTATGTTGCGCAGCGAGGCTTCGATCTGGAATGGGCCAAAGAAATTATACTCCATCCATGGAATGCCATATTTTTCCTCCATGTGTCTGGAGATGTAATTCATCGACCGATAGCAGTGAATGAGGTTGAGCGTAGCTCTCGGGGCGCGCTCCACTTCGGCGAGTGTTGCATCTCCCGACCAGTTGCCGACCACGCGCAATCCGATCTCTTCGAGCAGGATGCGCGACGCCCATGCATCGCCGCCAATGTTATAGTCGCCTATGACATTTACGTCGTAAGGACCCGGCTCGAATTTTAAGTCTTTCTTGTCGAAGACCCAATCTCGAATTGCGTCGTTGGCGATGTGGTGGCCAAGTGATTGTGAGACACCACGGAAGCCTTCGCAGCGCACCGGCACGACGGTCGTCGTGTGTTCTTTGGCCTTTTTTCGCGCTACGGCCTCAATGTCATCGCCAATCAGACCGATCGGACATTCGGACTGCAGGCTGATGCCATTGCTTAGCGGGAAAAGTTCAGCAATCTCGTCAATGACCTTTTCCAGTTTCTTGTCACCGCCGAAAACGATGTCCTTCTCCTGGAAATCGGAGGTAAATTGCATGGTCACGAAAGTGTCGATACCTGTCAGACCGACGTAATAGTTGCGACGTTGCGACCAGGAATATTGACCACAGCCCACAGGCCCGTGTGAAATGTGAACCATATCCTTGATCGGTCCCCAGACAACGCCCTTTGAACCGGCATAGGCGCATCCGCGGATCGTCATCACGCCAGGAACAGACTTGATGTTCGACTTTACCTCGCATTCGCTAATCGTGTTTGGGTCCTCGCCGGCGTCCTTTTCGCTCGTTGCCACGCTAAGGTGTTTACTGCGGCGCTTCGCTGCTTTGCCCGGATATTGCGACAGCACGTCTGCTATAAGCTTCGCGTGGAAGTCACTGTCATTGTCGTATTTGAGGCTCATTGACCCTACCCCTTAGAAAATCCGGATGAAGCCTCATTGGCGAAACCTCCTTCACGGGATGGCGGGCGCTTTGCGTGTCGCTGCGCGCCCGTGTCAGTGTGATCACTGGGCAGCTATCACTTCGCATCCCTGGCTTGAAGTTCGGCAAGCATCTGCTCATCGGTTTTCATGATGCCGAAATCGAGAAGCATGTCCTCAAGTTCTTCCATGGTGATGGGGGTCGGGATGGTGCCTTTGCCAGAATTGTCATGTATTCTTTGGGCAAGTGTCCGGTACTCGGCCGCTTGCTGAGAGTCCGGCGCATATTGGATTACCGTCATCTTTCTAAGCTCGGCATGTTGGACAATGTTGTCGCGTGGCACGAAATGGATGAGCTTAGAATTGAGTTTGGCAGCCAGCGCTTCGGCGAGGTCGATTTCGCGGTCGGTCTGACGCTCGTTGCAAATGAGCCCACCCAGGCGGACGCTGCCGCCTGCAGCATATTTTAGAATGCCCCTCGCGATATTGTTGGCGGCATAGAGGGCCATCATTTCGCCGGACATGACGATGTAGATTTCCTGAGCTTTGTTTTCACGGATCGGCATCGCGAAGCCGCCGCACACAACGTCACCGAGCACGTCATAAGACACGTAGTCGACATCGTTGTAGGCGCCGTTCTCTTCGAGGAAGTTGATCGACGTGATAACGCCGCGTCCCGCGCAGCCGACGCCCGGCTCCGGGCCGCCAGACTCCACGCATTTGATACCTTTATAGCCGACCTTGAGCACGTCTTCGAGTTCAAGATCTTCAACCGAACCTCTCGTTGCTGCGAGATCAAGAACCGTATCCTGAGCCTTCGAGTTCAAGATCAGGCGCGTAGAATCAGCCTTAGGATCACAGCCGACGATGAGGATCTTCTGCCCATGGTCCACAAGGGCGGCTAACGTGTTTTGGGACGTAGTGGACTTGCCAATTCCGCCCTTTCCATAGAATGCGATCTGACGCAGAGCTGCCATGCTTGGCGTTCCTTCATGTGTTCGAAGCAATGCGGTTATCCCGCAACGCGGATGCGGAGGCCGTTCCGCTGCCTCGCAATAGCTCTCAAGATTCGTGCCAGGCAGGCCGATTGAGCTGACCAACAATAATTCGCTGCTATTTCAGCTACCTGGACGGAAAATACGCGATTGGGCGAGGAAGAATGCTTGTCGCGAAGCCGACAAAAGTGACGACGATGTCGTGAATTGGATGTCGAGAATTTCGGTTAATCGGGCCATCTGGAACTGCGACTTACGACCCATGCAGGAAGAAATTAAGCGGAGATCGCATTGTCCTCAATTTTGGTAGAGGGGGAGTCCGATCGCCGATGTCTGTCGGCGGCAACATGCCGGCATACTTCTTCCTCCAATTGAAGTAGGTCGCCTGACTGATGCCGCTTTGCGGCAGATCGCAGCAACAGACACCTTCATCACCTTGCTTCAGAATGAACGCCTTCTGCGCGTCCGAAAATTGCGATGCCTTCATCGTTGTTCCTTTCCACCGGAAAACTCTAGCTAAAACTGGTCCAGGTTGAGGGGCCAGATCAGGCGGACGAAAGGCCTGCTCCGATGGAGCCGGTAAGTTTGTTGGCGCGGCAAGTGCTTGTTGGCTGTTGAGAGTTGACTAGCCCAGGCAACTGGTTTAGTGCGTGACGGAATAACAACGCTATAAAGACAGTAAACCGTCACGAGGCAATTTATGCAGCATACGACCAGGTTCCAATTTCCAGACGACAGGACCTCGCGCTCGTTCTCCTTGGGCGAGGTTGCCGAGATTCTCGGCGTGTCGGGCAGTTATCTGCGGCTATTGTCAAACGATGGGCTGGGGCCAACACCGGATCTAGGGATCCCAGCAAGACGCTCCTATACGGTTCGACAGATCAACGAACTCCGTGCTTATCACGCTTCGGCCCGTCTGAAAGAGGCTTTGAAGTTTTGCCCGCAGAGGCGCGAGGGTGAATCGAACGCGATACGGGAAGCGTGGCTCAAAAACCGATCGTTGTATGAGCTGTCAGGGGGAGCGGTAGGCCGATCGGCGTACGAGCAAGCGATCGAATCGCTGACTTCCACCAATGCGGAGGTAATGGACATCGTATCCAAGGTTTGGGGCCGTCCCCCGATCTATATGTCACAGGCTTCGTGCTCCAGGACTGCAGGTAAGGCGAACTCCCAATCCAGGGGACTTAGCAAATGAGCCCACGCACGCAGCGCATACGCTTCATGTTGTACGGACCGGCCGAGCTCTTCAAGGCGGCCAACGCCATGGCGGCGGCTAGAAGCAGACACTTTACGAGCTTGCACTCTGGGGCTGTTGCCCTATGGCGAGCTCCGAAGACCCATATCTGCCGAATAGCGTTTGGAGAGAAACCTGATGCGAATGCTGCTTTTAGAGACCCAGGCCTTCCACCCCACTCCACTTTCAAAGGAACATCGTCTTGAGTGAATCCGATAGCTTTGTGTGGCAGCAACTTCGTCGCCATTTCAAGACCAATGATTTGGCAGTTCTCGTGAGCTCACGTCGGCAGTTTACCGCACATCTCCTGCCAGATCTTCAAACCATTATCGAGGACCTAGTCGCACCTTGGTCCCCTGAGCTCTTGGGGTTCCAACAAAAGTTCGAGATTTTCCCGATGAAGCTGTCAGACTTGACCATTTGTGAGGGAGAACACGTCGTGCGGCTGACGCCCGTGCAGAGTCAGGACATCGACATTGGCGAAGATGAGCCATATGCTTCGCTTAACAACGGTCTCTGGCTAATAACGATCGACGACGACATGCCTGCAGCAGTCATGCTGTCGAAGTTCCTTACTCAGTATGGTACAAAGGTCCAGGTCGAAATAGCTCATCTGCCCAATGAGGTGGGTCATGTCTTCGCCAAGGGCTTTCTGCGCACAATCCAGGCGCAGGGCAAGAGCTCCCGATATTATCGCAACAAGGCTGTCTCTTTCGAGTTCAATGACTTCGGGGGCACTCACGAAACAATGAGGGTGCACAAGCTTCCTGCGGTGAGCCGGAACGACGTCGTGCTTTCCAAGGCGACTATGACCCAGCTCGATACGCACATCTTCGATTTTGTTAAATACCGGGACGAGTTGAAGCGCCTCGGCCAATCGGGACGCAAGGGTATTCTGCTCCACGGACATCCTGGCACCGGCAAGACCCATGTCGTCCACTATATCGCTGCCAACCTGCCCGAGCACAGCACAATTCTGGTCACGGCTGAGCAGATGCTGAATATGGAGGAATACTTCGCGTTGGCTCGTGTCCTGCAGCCATGCATCATGGTGTTTGAGGATGCGGATCTAGTCGCCCGTTCGCGCGAAGATATTTCGAGCCAAAAGGCAGAAACCCGCCTGAACCGCTTGTTGAACGAGATGGACGGTCTCGGCACAGACGCGGACATCCTCATCCTCCTGACCACGAATCGGCTGAACTCCCTCGAGGGGGCACTCGCCTCGCGTTCGGGCCGTGTAGATGCGGCGCTTGAGATTCCTCACCCTGATGACGATTGCCGCGAGCGGCTGTTCAAGCAATATGGTCATGCCCTGAACTTTCAGGCGGGAGCTTTGGCCGAGGCCGTCGTCCGTTCAAAGGGCGGCAGCGCGGCTTATGTCAAGGAGATGGTGCGCCGTCTCGTTCAGCGAAGCGTTGCGCGAGGCGGCAGCCTCGTTATCTCACGCGAGGATGTGGAGGTGGTCTTCGCCGACGCTGAAGCAGTGCTCAACCTCCTCAAGAGGGATGAGGAAATCGTAAGAAGACACATCGTAGAGCAAGGCGATGAAGACGATTGCGGTTCCTGCTGACACTTGCAATACGTCCAGCGCGTCATGCCGGTACTTCCCCGCTATTCGTGCGGTGGAATATCTGGCGCCGACAATCGCCGCGTAGGACGTCTGCTACATGCCGCCTTAAGTCATTGGCTGCCGGCAGCGCTTGCCGGTCACCTTCCGCCCTTTCATCGCATAGAGAGTGAAGTGCCATCATGTCCGGACAATCCTTGCCGACGCTGCCGATGTGGCGCGTCAATCACATCGAGCCCTCGCCCGAGATGTTGGCGTTACGCGCCAACGGTCCGATCCACCGCGTGCGCTTCCCGTCCGGGCACGAAGGTTGGTGGGTAACAGGCTACGAGGAAGCTAAGGCGGTATTGTCCGACGCGGCGTTCCGGCCCTCGGGAATGCCGGCGGCGGCATTCACCCCGGCTACGGTGATTCTCGGTTCGCCGGGGTGGCTGGGCTCGCACGAGGGCAGCGAGCATGCCCGGTTACGCACGATCGTGGCGCCGGCCTTCAGCAACCGCAGGGTGAAGCTGCTCGCGCAGCAAATCGAGGCGATCGCCGCGCAGTTGTTCGAGACGCTGGCGGCCCAGCCCCAGCCCGCCGACCTGCGACACTACCTCTCCTTTCCGCTTCCGGCCATGGTCATCAGCGCGCTGATGGGCGTGCCCTACGAGGATCACGCCTTTTTCGCCGAGCTGTCCGACGAAGTGATGACGCACCAGCATGAAAGCGGCCCGCGTAGCGCGGCGCTCCTGGCCTGGGAAGAATTGCGCACCTACATTCGCGGCAAGATGCGAGGCAAGCGCCAGGATCCGGGCGACAACCTGCTGACGGATCTGCTCGCGGCGGTCGACCAGGGCAAGGCGACCGAGGAAGAGGCGATCGGCTTGGCCGCGGGCATACTAGTGGCGGGGCACGAGAGCACCGTCGCACAGATCGAATTCGGCCTGCTGGCCATGTTCCGCCATCCGCAACAGCGCGAACGCCTGGTCGGCGATCCATCCCTCGTGGACAAGGCGGTGGAGGAAATCCTGCGCATGTACCCGCCGGGCGCGGGCTGGGACGGCATCATGCGCTATCCGAGGACCGACGTGACCATCGCGGGCGTGCATATTCCCGCGGAGAGCAAGGTCCTGGTCGGCCTGCCGGCGACGTCGTTCGATCCACGCCATTTCGACGACCCGGAAATCTTCGACATCGGACGCGCCGAAAAACCGCACTTGGCGTTCTCCTACGGGCCGCACTACTGCCTCGGCGAGGCGCTTGCCAGGCTGGAACTCAAGGTGGTGTTCGGTTCGATCTTCCAGCGCTTCCCGAGGCTGCGCCTGGCCGTGGCGCCCGAAGAACTGAAGTTGCGCAAGGAGATCATCACTGGCGGGTTCGAGGAGTTTCCGGTGCTCTGGTGATGCGCGGACACCACCGGGAATCGCGATCTTTCCGCAATTTGCCGGCGCACCTACATGGAGGCGAGCGGCCAAGCTGCTTTCGCGTTCTGACCATGCGGTTTCGTTGCTCCCGTTGCGGGGAGGGGTGGCCCGACCATCCCGACACCCGCGTCCCTTGCCCCACATGCCATGTGAAGGCGGGAACATGGTGCAAGCGTCCGTCCGGTCATCGCGCCGCCGAGCTTCATATCGACCGCGAGCACGCCGCCTTGCGGCCGGCGCGGCGCAGCTATCCCTCGATCTGCAGGACATTCATCATGGGTGATAAGAGCGTAGAGGACTCCCATCGGCGGCACGGAACCGAAAACGAACCTGACCGCCCCGCCTTGAGCGCGGACGGTCAATGGCGTGCCGACTATCGGAAGGCGCAACATCAGCGACGGCTTGCCGGGATACAGCCCGACCTATTCGGCGGTCCCGCGATCGAGCATCGCTATCGGAACGCGCCGCACCCTTTGCAAGACGGCTGGATGCCCGACTACGAGATCGAGCGGTTTCAAGACCACCCGCGACCGCCTCACGCGCAAGCGCATCATGCGGCTCTTTTCGAAGGGCTCATAGGAGGATCGCCCATGCCGACATTGCGAAACGTTCGCATCGATCTTGACCCCGTGGACCGGGCCACCATTACCGCCGCGTTGATCTTCTGGCGCGATGCGGAAACCCGCCCGAACGACTTGGAATATCTGTCATGCGGGTTGGCGAATTCGCCGCCCTCGATGCGCAGGGTATCGACAAGCTAGCCGCCGCGATCAACCAACGGCGACCTTCCCGGTGATGACGCGGGGAATTGACGGGGATGATCGAGGATCAGGAGAGGAAGGCCGGAACCGGCCCTTCTCGAGAGGAACGGTTTGGCCGAAACACGCGCTCCTGGAGCCTGCATCGGGGCGTCGAACCCCGGCGCCGGCTTTGCTGCGCAAGACAGCCCATCGCTGTTGTTCTTGACAACAACGATGGGTGATGTTATTAAAAACAACAAGGAAGCCGTGCTGATCGAAAAATCCAGAACCGTCGTCAGCGATACGGCATTTTTCGAAACGGTTCTGTGGCATGTGCCGATACCCGTGCCCGGCAGCAACCACCATTTCAAATATCGTCTGGCGCTGATCGTCAACGGCGAGTGCGTCATGCGTTATGACAATGAGCGCGGCAAGGGCGATCATCGCCATCTCGGTTATATCGAGGAACCGATAGTCACAACGCTGGAAGCATTGTTCGATGCGTTTCAGGCGGACATGGAAAGGATACTCGCATGAGGACGCTCGTCATCAGACTAAGCTCGATTGCCGATGCCAAGGCCCGCTTCGTGAATGCGGGGCAGAAGGCATTGGAAGGCGTCGTCGTTCCCGCTACGCCGTCGGTGAATTTTCCAAGCTACGACGACATGCACAGGGTTCTTGCGCCGCCGCGGCTTGCGATCGTGAAGGCGATGGCAGGGCAGGGGCCGCTGGCGATACGGGAAGTCGCCCGACGTGTCGGCCGGGACGTGCAGGCCGTCCATAAGGACGTGACGACGCTTGTCAACGCGGGTGTCCTGGACCGGACTGACGCCGGCGTCGAATACCCCTATGACCAGCTTCATTTCGAGTTCGATGTGAAGTCGGCCGCCTGATCCGGTCGCCAATCAGGCCATCGTTTTCTGGCCGCACTGGGGTTTCGGTTTGTATCCGTGCGACCGCCTCTTCCTCCCGAGGGAAATGGTGGACTTCCCTCTTGCCACCGGAGCCGATGCGCCCCCAGCGCCGCGTCAAGCAGGCCTCCCCAAACAACGTCGGCTCGATTGACATGGCGTAAAATCGGGCCATGTTTTTCGAAGCTTTCGAAGCTTTCGAAGCTTTCGAAGCTTTCGAAGCTTTCGAAGCTTTCGAAGCTTTCGAAGCGTCGAAGGTATGCATCCGGTGAAGCTTGCAATTACCCACATCTGAGTGTGGCCGCCATTTCGGTTCCGAGGCGAACGTCTGTCAGCCGGCTGAGGCCGCGCCAGACGACCGTATTTCCCGGTGGCGGATCTGATGTTCTTGCAAGGTAACCACCTAAACGAGCGAGTTTGGTGAGATAGAAGTTTAGCGATCCCGGCGTCGCTTGCCGGTTGCCTGCGTTGCTGACCATTTGATCGAGGATTTCAATTTCCCGTTCGGTGAGGGCCGCGGTTGGCGGTGTTTCGGGCGCTGTGCGCGCGAGCATTGTCAACCAGAGCACTCTCCAGCTCATGATGCAAAACACGGCGACGAGGTTTGCCAGTCGATCGGCCGTTCGTAGTCTTGCATCTTCAGCCCGGCAACCGGACTTGAGGATCTTATGGAAGACCTCAATCTTCCAGCGCATCGCGTACCATTTGATTTTTTCGACTGCCTCCTCGCAGCTATGCACCTCAAGATCCGTCAATATCTTCCACTCGATGCGCTTGCGGCCGGCCGGAGGGTTGGGCTCTACCGCGTGGATGACGGTAAGGTCCAAAGCAGGGTATCGCTTCTTCTTGCCGATGGGCGGCAGCACCCGGATCCGTTTGAATCGGATGTCCAGGTGGACTTTGGTGACCTCATCGGTGTCGGCGCGAACTTCGATGAGATGCCGGCCGACAGTTTCAACATCGCGCATTTCAGCCGATATCGTGTGATCCCCGTTGCCAGCCAGCCGGTCGACGACGGTGCGCACGACGAAGTGCGTGCCAAGCTCCTTGGTCAGGCAGTAGAGTTCGTAGATATCACTTTCGCGATCGCCTACATGAATGCATCGGTCTGGCTGACCGAGAAGCGCGACGGATTGGCACAGATTTTCAAGCCAACGGATGCTTTCCTTGGTTTCGATCGGAACACGTGTCGGATTGATCTTGCGTTTGAGCTGAGCCGTACCCTTGAACTTGTCGCGGCTCCAGAACTTGACGGCTGCCAACCCTAAGGGTAGCCCATCCAAGGTCACCGCAAGGCTCGAATGCATCAATATCCCGCAGACCGTATGGTGGCGCAGCCGCTCCTGTTTGTCACGGCCACTGTTGAGCGTAAAGCCAACGGCATGCGGATTACGGCGCTGATAGGTAAACTCGGTCGTGTCCTGCAGCACCAAGATCGGACCATTGGAAGCATCGTAGCGTTGAGCGGTCGCGGCGAAATGGCCGTGAAGGATATCGCCTTCCTCAACATTCGGGTTGGAGAAAAACCGATACGCGGCTTTTGTGTTGGCCCAGTCCTGGCAGGCGAAAGGAATGGAGCCGCCCATATGCTCTCCAAGCTGTCGTAAAAGTTCTGTGCAGCGTCGGCCAAGGCGAGCATCCTTGAAAGACCCCGCGTCTATTTCCTGCTTGCTCCAATGGCCGTCATTATCAGCCATCACATCGTCTCGAACCGACATAAAGCACCACCTTAAGAGAATCAGGTGCTCGACACAGAATCACAAGTGATTCTTTCGATTCAAGATTTCAGCGAAAGCTTTTCGTAGACGAGTCAGCTACTTATGGGTAATTGCAAGCCGGTCAGGGCCGTCTTGCGAGGTTGAGACGAACATCGGAAGTCCTAGTGCAAACACTAGGAGCCGCAGCGGAACGCCTGGAGCGCCGTCGCAAGCACAGTCTGCCGCTTGTCGGCGAACTGCACCGCTGGCTTCAAACCGAGCGGGCAAAACTGTCGCGCAGTTCTCCGGTCGCAGAGCCGATCGATGACATGCTGAAGCGCTGGAACGGCTTCGTGTCTTTCCTCGACGACGGCCGGATTTGTCTCACGAACAATGCCGCCGAGCGCGCGCTCAGGGGTTTTGCACTTGGAAGGAAGTCATGGCTCTTCGCCGGATCGGATCGCGGCGCTGATCGTGCTGCCTTGATAGTGACGCTGATAAGGAAGGAGACGCCAAGGATTTCGGCTGGCGCAAGGCTTTCGACAAGTGGAGGGACATTGCGAACAAGGAACTGATCAGCAACCTGCGCTCTAAGGATTTCCTCGCCGCGCAGCGCGATTTGCTGCGCGCCGCGCTGGACCTGCGCACCCGCCAGCAGCAAATGACCGACAGCGCCAAGCTGTTCGGCGTTCCGAGCCAGCGGGATTTCGACGAGCTGACGCGCCAGATCACGGAACTGAGGCGGGAGCTGCGCGCCTCAGGGCACAGCGCGATGCGGCCGAAGGTGCAGGCGGCGTCGCCACACAACCAGGAAAGGGATGAGCCATGACCGAACCCAGCGACACCGCACATGCAAGCAACGATAGCCTTACCGCACAAGCGTCTCGCAGATCGCACGAATACGACGTTCCGGACCGGCCTGATCGGCGTGGAGAGAGGTGTAGTGGTAGGTGGTTCGATCGAAGTTCAACGGCCCACACACGCCGGATCGAGACCATCTAATCCCGGCACATGTCCTTCACCCCTCCCGCTTCCGAGCAGGCCTTGGACGTGTCGGCGAATGGACCTCCCGCAACATATTGAGCTCCAGCGTCTGCTCTGCGACAATCCGTTTCAACCGGGCGTTTTCGTCTTCGAGCTGCTTCCGCTTCTTCATTTCCGGAATGGCATCACTCGCGTCCCGAGGCGTGCCCGTTTCTGGCGAAGACTTCCTGAGATCTTCGCGGATCCCCGCGATGGTGAGTCGTCTGTCTTTTCTGAGCGATGCGATACGCTTTAACCGCGTAACGTGGTCAGCGTCGTACCGCCGGTGGCCCTTTTCCGAGCGATCCGGTACGATGAGACCCTCCTTCTCCCAAAGCCGAAGTGTCGATGCAGAAACCCCCGCTAGACGTGCAGCCTCCGCAACGCGATAGATTTTCTTTTTGTGGTTCATCTCGGCACTTTCGTTCAGCCGCAATTTTGCCGGTTATAAGCACGCTCGATCCAAGGAAGCGTCTTGAACGCTGCATTGTTTGCAAAACGCGTTCGCAAAGGGAAAGACACGGGCACATTTGGAGAAAAATACCCGTGGCAGATCGAAATCAGTGTGGGATTTCATAGCCATGTGTTCGATTACTCGCAACAGCGACGCTGGCGAATTTATCAGTCAGGTCAGCGAGAAACGCCTTTCAAGGGCTGATCCTGCTCACCTGCGGCGTTGGGCCACATCATCCGCTTCCTCGCACCGATCACTACCGAGGAAACCGCTTTCGGCACATCGCTCGCACTGCTTGCAGAGCGCGCAGGCCTGTCGACTGGTGTCTTCATGGTCGTGCTTTCCGAGGATTCCCATTTATCGGCACGAAATTCACGGAGAACGAGAAGGTGCGCAAGCTCACCTTCACCGGCGCGACCAATGTCGGCAAGATCCTGATGCTCCAGGGCGCCAACGAGATCATGAAAGGCGGCGCCGAGCTTGGCGGCAACGCGCAGTTCATCGTTTTCGATGGCGCCTCGCGACGAGTGAGAGCGTAGCGGACCACCTCGGCTGTCTTGGACTTGCCGGAGACCACTAATTTTCCGATTTATGGACCCCGAGCACGGCGGGTGTGGCCGACTACAGCCACGACGACGGCAGCATCTGCTGGCTCGGCTTAAGGAAAAGGGAGGGCCCGCCCGCTCCTACTTGACCTCAAGAAATGCTCGAATTCGCTCTCCTGCCTGAGCAATGCTCAACACGCCATCCATGTGCCCTCGCGTGCCTTCCAATTCGACGAATTCGACTGGCGTACCGTCGGATTTGATAATCGTTCCTGTCTCTCGCACTGCATTTCCAGGAAAAATCAGGTCTTCATCGGTATAGATCAGCATCACGGGCACCTCGATATCCAGGAGCCCTTTGTACAGGCTGTCTTTGGGATGTCCAGCGACGAACAATTGATTGGCGCGCACCAGATAAAGGAAATGGTTCGCATCTAACTGGGCTACCCTTGCTGCGCCCGCCTCGTTCAGCTTCGTGACAACCTCATAGTCATTCGCCCAACTCTGCCCGGGATCCGCACCTTCTCTGGCCCAGTCACGCCCAAATGTGCCGTCGGTCCATTCTGCCGAATTTGCCTGCAGTGTTAAAGTCTTCATGGCTTGAGCCAGCCCCGCTTTTGGCGCCTGGCCGGTGTAATAATCTCCACCGTTCCAGTTTGGATCCAGTTTGATCGGCGACGCCCATACGTCCAGCCACGCGATAAGATTCGCGTCTGCCCAACCAGAGGAAATGACTGGAATCACCCGCTCCAACTTGTCGGGATAGCGTGCTGCCCATTCATAGCTTTGCAGCCCTCCCATGGAGGCGCCCATGACAGCATGCCATTTCCCAATCCCCAGTTGCTCCATCAGCCCTTTCTGCGTATCAACGAAATCGCCGATCGTCATGATCGGGAAATCCATACCCCAAGGCTTTCCTGTTTTGGGATTGGTCGTCGCCGGGCCGGTGGTGATGACGTTCGGATCGTTGGCACCGAGATTGACCGGTGTGTCGACCGACACGACAAAGTATTTGTCTGTATCGATGGGCTTGCCCGATCCGATGATTGCATCCCAATAGCCGGCGCTTACATCCTCCTCCTTATATTTCCCCGCCGCGTGACTGCTTCCGCTGAAAAAATGCGGAATCAGGATGGCATTATCTCTGGCTTTGTTCAGCGTGCCATAGGTTTCATATCCCAACCGCATTTCGGGAACCGTCTTGCCTCCACGTGTCACGAAGTTTTTCAGGGTAAATTCCCGCTTCTCAACCAATGGCTCGTACGCCAATGCATGGCCGGCCATCATGGCAATAGTGATGAGTATTTTCAGACGCATTTATTTCTCCCTCGTTGGGTTACCAATGAAGCAAAGTGGTCGCCTCAGCCTCGGTTTGCTTGTCACTGGAGCTCAAATAGATCCGGGTCCAAAACCCCATTCTTCCGCAAAAGACATCGCGAACACGCTGGGCTTTCGTAATTGCGCTGATATTCTCAGGTTCCAAAGAGGCGTATTCGCCCTCTATAGGATTATGACGCGGCTGTGGCCCGGCGGTTTCTCAAGAGTAATACTCTGGTGCCTTCTTGAAGCTCGACCACGCATCCGGGTCGTGACCGGTGACGACATTGGCCCCCGTCCTTTCCGCGATTGTGCGCAGCTTTTGTACAGAGCGAACGGTATCCACCGTTGATGCGAGGAAGCCAGGCAGGGCCTTTTCTTCCCAATGGTCGAGAGTGTAGGCCGCATCGATCGTCAGAAGCAGCGGCTCACTGTTGGGAAGGCGGACGAGAAAGGATTGATGGCCCATCGCATGGCCAGGACTGAAGATCGTCGTCAGCGTGCCGTCACCATAAACATCATAGAAATCGTCTTGAGTGCCGTTCAAAAACTGCCATTTCAGACCCGGGCGATCGAAATCCTTGCGGATATAGCCGCCACCGGCAAACCAGTCGGGGGTGAAAGCATATTCATACTCGGCCCGCTGCACGATATGCGTGGCATTCGGGAAACGGCCGATCGCGCCGGTATGGTCGAGATGCAGGTGGGACTGAACGACATATCTAACCTCGGCCGGATCGAAGCCGAGAGCTTTGACCTGATCGACGCAGCCTTTGTCCTTGTCAAGAACGGGCCAGTACACGTCGCAAATACCGCCCCAATGGCCGCGCGGGTCCGTTGCCACTTCAATGGCGTTACCACCGTCGATGATCGTGTGACCGTCGGGATGGGTGATGAGGTAAAAGGGAACCGGGATTTCGTAATCAGCGCCATTTCCCTGATTCATTTTGATGTTGTGCACCTTGCATTTCAGGGTGCCGGACTGAAGCATGTAAAGTCTGATATCCGTCATATTGGATCCTCCCGCGGTGATTTGAACGGTGAATTTCTGCGGAAAGCTTCAGAAGGCTTCCCGATAAAGGGCAAGCGCGTCTTCTTCCCGGACTTCGACCGGATTGTTGACGAGAAGGCGGGTTTGTTTCATTGCGTCAGCGGCGAGCATGGCGAGACTGTTGTCGGTTACACCGACATCGCGAAGCCGTCGCGGCGCGCCGCTTTCATCCATCAGCACCTGCATATGGGCAACAAAATATTCCGAACGGGCCGTGGCGTCGCCGCTTCCCGTGACGCCAAGCACATCGGCAAGCTCGGCGTAAAGCGGGGCAGCCTCCTGTGCATTGTAGCGAAGGACTGGGCCGAGCATCAGAGCGTTCGAAAGACCATGCGGAATGTGATAATGTCCACCCAGCGGATAGGCCAATGCGTGGACGGCAGCCACTGGGGAGTTAGAGAAGGCTTGGCCCGCAAGAGTTGCACCGAGAAGCATGCCTTCACGAGCATCCCGATTGGAAGGCTCCTTGCAGGCAGCGATAAGATTGCGGCCGAGCAGCCGCAGGGCTTCGCGTGCCAACGCATCCGAAAGCGGGTTTTTATTGTGCTTGCTGGTATAGGCTTCGATGGCGTGCACCATCGCATCGATACCAGTTGCGGCGGTGTGAACCTGCGGTAAACCGACGGTAAGTTCTGCATCCAGCAGCACGAAATCCGCGTATAGCTGCGGCGACACGATCCCCATCTTGGTCGTCTCGCCGGTGGTGATGATGGAAATATTGGTGACTTCGGAACCTGTGCCTGCCGTCGTCGGAACGAGAACGAGCGGGAAGCGCGCGCCCTGAACTTTGCCGACACCATACATATCGGCGAGTGATTGTTCTGTTGATAGCAGCACCGCCGCTAGCTTGGCTATGTCCAAGGACGAGCCACCACCGAGACCAATGACAATATCGGCTGCGACTTGCCGCGCCTCCTCGACACAACCATACAAAACGCTTTCCGGTGGATCGGCCACAACCTTGTCGAAAATCGCCACACTGAAACCAGCCGCCTCCAGACTGGCGGCAATGGGTGCAATCATCCCAGCCTTCACAAGGCCCGCGTCGGTGACCAAAAGCACCTTACGCGCAGCGAATCGCGCAGCGATGATTTCACCTATTCGCTTCGCTCCGCCCCAAGCCATCTCCATGGATGGGACAGTTCGAAATTCGAATGGATTGATCGTCATTAACTCCTCCCTCGTTGTCAGCCGTTTAAGCGATGGCCGAGCACAGATATTTGATTTCCAGATAGTCATCGATTCCGTAACGGGAGCCTTCCCGTCCGAGGCCGGACTGCTTGACGCCGCCAAATGGCGCCACTTCGTTCGAGATCTGACCGGTATTGTGACCCACCATGCCGTATTCCAGTGCTTCGGCCACTCGCCATGTCCGGCGGATGTTCTCAGTATAAAAATAGGCAGCCAATCCGAATTCCGTGTCGTTGGCCATAGCGAGCGCCTCTTCCTCTGTCTCAAAGCGGAAGAGAGGCGCGACTGGCCCGAAGGTTTCCTCGCGGGCGATCTTCATCGCCTGTGTCGCTCCTGTCAGGACAGTCGGTTCGAAGAATGTCCCGCCAAGGCTGTGTCGCTTGCCACCTGCGACCACTTTCGCGCCCTTCGCGATCGCATCGCTAATATGGTTCTCGATCCTGGCGATGGCCCCAGCATCAATCAGCGGTCCAATCGTTACATCCACCTGCGTGCCTTCACCGACTTTCAGTGCAGAAACCTTCGCCGCGAGCTTTTCAGCGAAGACATCGTAAACACCCGACTGCACGTAGATACGGTTTGTGCAGACACAGGTCTGACCAGCGTTGCGGTATTTTGAAGTGACGGCCCCATCGACGGCGGCATCGAGGTCCGCGTCGTCGAAAACAATGAAGGGTGCGTTGCCGCCGAGCTCCATGGACAGTTTCTTTATCGTCGGCGCCGACTGCGCCATGAGAATTCGCCCCACCTCGGTCGATCCGGTGAAAGACAGTTTTTTGACTATGTCGCTTTCCGTCAGCACCTTGCCGATCTCGCGTGCTTTTCCTGTCACGATCTGCAAAGCGCCAGCAGGAATACCCGCCTGCTCGGCTAGAACGCCGAGAGCCAGCGCCGTGAGGGGTGTCTGCTCGGCCGGCTTCACAACCATGGTGCAACCGGCAGCCAGCGCAGGCGCCGCCTTACGTGTGATCATTGCTGCCGGGAAGTTCCACGGCGTGATTGCTGCGCAGACACCGATGGGCTGCTTGAAAACCAGGATGCGCTTGTCGGTGGTTGGTGGAGGTATGATGTCCCCATAGACCCTCTTTGCCTCCTCGGCAAACCATTCGATAAAGGAGGCGGCGTAGAGCATTTCCCCTTTGGCTTCGGACAGCGGCTTGCCCTGTTCAGCCGTTATCAGCGCGGCCAGATCGTCCGCGTTTTCTATTATCAGATA
The DNA here is from genome assembly GCF_017352135.1 of Rhizobium lentis. Taxonomy (NCBI): domain Bacteria; kingdom Pseudomonadati; phylum Pseudomonadota; class Alphaproteobacteria; order Hyphomicrobiales; family Rhizobiaceae; genus Rhizobium; species Rhizobium lentis. The sequence goes on along the minus strand of NZ_CP071458.1, from coordinate 201,486 downwards.
GAACCAGCGGAGCAGGACGGCCGCTCTTTCCTTCGCTGAAAGCGCGCTCCACGAACGGAACGCCATTTCGGCCGCTACGACCGCCTGCTCAATATCTGCCGCCTCCAGTGAAGGAACGGTGCCGACAATCTCCCCCGTCGCGGGGTTCTTAACGGCGATGTTGTTTTGAGAGCCGGCGACCCACTTGCCATCTATCAGGCATCGATCGCGCAGGAGTTCCGTTTTTTTTAGATTGACCATGACCTCTTCCGAACATATAGTTCAATTTGCTGAACTAATATCTTTATATTGAACTATCAGGGGGTGTTCGAAGTGTCAAGTACACGACGCGCCGCAGGGGAAGACACTGCGGTCGGAAAATCCGTCGATTCTGTTCCGGCGCTCAGGCGCGCGGTTTCGATCCTCGATCTTGTCACCAATTCTGGCGACGCAATGTCGGCCGCCGACATCACACGGGCGATGTCGCTGCCAAAGAGTACGGCGCACGGGCTACTTGGTGTCATGATTGAGCTTGGCCTGCTCGTTCGCAAACAGGACGGCACGTACCGCCTCGGCCCCCATCCTATGCGCTGGGCGCACGGCTTTCTGTCCGAGATGGACATTGTCTCGATTTTCCGAAATTACTTCGCTTCCGATACCACATTGTCGCCTTACACAGTCACATTGACAACTCTTGACCGTGACGAGGTCGTCTATATTGATTGCCGAAATTCCGACCAGCCCCTGGGCCATACTTTCCGGATTGGAATGCGTCTTCCTGCCACCTTTACCGCGACCGGCAAAATGCTGCTTTCCGAAATGCCGGAAGATAAACTCGAGGCGCTGTTCAGCGCAAACTTTCCTCCGCCCATCACCTCGAGAAGCGTCAAAAATCTTGGCTTGCTAAGGCAGGAGCTAGCTGACATCCGTACGCGCGGTTTTTCGATCGATAACGGTCAGGTTCGCGAAGGGATGATTTGCATCGGCACCGCTGTGCGGGATCACACGCGATGCGCGGTTGCCGGCATTGCCATCAGCCTTCTGGAAAGCGAAACAACTCCGGCGCTCATCGAGTCACTCGGAGAGACGATGCGCAGATCAGCCGCCATTCTTTCTGAGCAATTGGGGCATAACAGCTCATCACACTTCCGTGACGAATGATAGCGTAGCATTTGGCGAGGGCGGAAATTCATTGCCGACCGAGGGAGGCCAGGTGGGGTGGCTCCGTTTGGCAGCGCGTCTGTTCCTTGACCCCAACGCAGTCCCAGCCTCGAACCGAAGGGCTGCAAAAATCGTTCATCTGGGCTCACTATCACTCCGATGCAATATTGACGTGTGAACCGTCGGGTGATCGATGTCGCGGTTTCCCCTTCAGTCGAGAATAGCTGCATAAGCAGGCTAACGAAAATCTTCTCCGTGTCGACTTGTTGATGAAAGCTTTGCCGAGCATCGAGCTCTCGGGGAGTTCACGAGAAGCCGTCCTCATATTCAGTGGTTCTTCGTGCGCCTTACGGTTCTTTTTCCCTTTCGGAACAGTTTGCGCCGCGGCTTGTACTCGCTTGTTGGCTGGACAGTTGTTCCAGCATCTTGACGCTGGTTGCAATTTTTAATATACACAGTAATGAACTGAGTTCATTATAATGAACTCAGTTGCACAACCGCAGCGTGAGAGGACGCTTCTGCCTGCAACGCAAGGGCATGTGTCATTGCATCAGATCCGGCAATTTGCCGTAGAGGAGGAAACCTATGAAAAAGTCGTGGTCTCTGACCATTGCAGCCATCTTTCTGTCCGCCACCGCCCCCGCTAGTCTCATGGCTCAGGAGTCGAAGCCCTTCACGATTGGTGTCGTGACGTTCCTTTCCGGCGCACCGGCCGGTCCCTTCGGCATCCCCGCAAAGATTGCCGCCGAAGTCTTCGCCGAGCAGGTCAATGCTGGTGGCAAGCTCCCGGCGCCGTATGACAAGGCCGGCTTCGGCGGCAGTCCAATCGAACTCGTCGTCATCGACGAGGCCGGTGGCACCACCAAGCAGGTTTCCGAACTACGCAACCTCGTAGAACAGCAGGGCGTAGACATGATCGTCGGCTACACATCCTCAGGCGATTGTCTTGCGGTCGCGCCTGTTGCCGAAGAACTGAAGACCATGACACTTCTCTTCGATTGCGGCACGCCGCGTATCTTCGAGGAAGCTGACTACGAATATGTATTCCGCCCCGTTGCAACCGCGACGATGGACAACGTCGGTGCCGCGCTCTACGTCAACGAGACAGTCAAGCAATTCAACACCTACGCCGGCATCAACCAGAACTACGCCTGGGGTCAGGACGCGTGGAACGACTTCGAGGGCACACTGAAGAGCCTTCGCCCCGAAGTGACGCTGACGACGTCGCAGATGCCGAAGCTCGGGGCCGGTCAATACAATACCGAAATCTCCGCAATCCTTGGCAGCAAACCCGATATCATTCATTCGAGCTTCTGGGGTGGCGACCTTGAAGGTCTCGTGCTTCAGGGAGCGCCGCGCGACCTGTTCAAGAACGCCAGTGTCGTTCTGACGGCAGGCGAAACGGCGATCCATCGACAGGCCAAACAAATCCCAGATGGCACCATCATCGGCGCCCGCGGTCCAAATGGTATCTTTGCACCGGAGAACGCCTATAACGGCTGGTTCAAGAACGCTTACAACGCAAAGTCCGCCACGCCCCCCAGCTATCCGTCCTACCACATGGTGCAGACGCTTTTTGCGGCGAAGTTCGCTTATGAGAAGGCACAGGGCGGCGATGCCGCCAAGACGCCGACTACGGAGGAGATCGCCGCTGCTCTCAAGGGCGCCACCTTCCAGGGTCCCTCGGGCGAAGTGAAGATGTCGCTGGGCAAGGGCAACCAGGCTGTGCAGGAAATGGTCTATGGCCGCACCAAAACCGTCGATGGCAAGCTGATCTTCGTCGATGTGATCCGCTACGCTCCAGAAAGGGTGAACCCACCGGAAGGCATGACCAGCCATGAGTGGATCAAGAATAAGCTGAAGTGATTCAGAAATGTTCATCGCGGCATCGCTTGCGCGGGTTTTCCCGGCGCGTTTGGCGCCGCAATCCCTTTGAAGCGGTTTTCACCCGTCGCGCGCCACTGTGCACCGAAAGATGAATCCCGCCCCTCGTTTCGAAATGGTGTGGCATGAACGCGTTTCTAGGCGCTATTATTGACGGCATTCTGTATTCCGCATGGCTCTTCATCATCGCAGTCGGCCTGACGCTGATCTACGGCGTTATGAAGATCCTCAACATGGCCCATGGCACGTTCTATGCCATCGGCGCCTACATGTCGGTGACTCTGCTGGGTTGGTGGTTCGCCCAGGGCCTGCCGCCCGCTGGAAGCATTCCGGTCATGATTGTCGCGGCGCTGATCGCCGGTACGGTTGTCGGCCTCGTCGTCGAACGGGGCGTCCTGCGCTTCTTCGCGGGGCGCGATCCCGTCGTGCTGCTGCTGGTAACCTACGCGCTCTTCCTCATTTTGGAAGACGTGGTGAAGCTCATCTGGGGTGTCGATCCATGGATAGCCTCCGACCCGGTGTGGGCTTTCGGCAACGTCTATCTCGGCCCCCTTGTCTACCCGACCTACAACCTCATTATCGTCGTCGTGGCGATCGTCAGTGGTGGTCTCCTCACGTGGTTTCTGCAATTCACTGCCAAGGGGAAGATGCTGCGCGCCGTCATTCATGATCCGGAAGTATCACAGGCGATGGGCATCAATGTCAGCCGCTGGAAAGTGTCGGCCTTTGTGGTCGGCTCGATCCTCGCCGCGCTCGGCGGCGCCTTCACAGCGCCGACCATCTCCGTGGCGCCAGGCATGGGCGTCGAAGTAGTCGTCATGATGTTCGCCGCGGTGGTGATCGGGGGGCTCGGATCGATTCCTGGCACTATCGTCGGTGCCCTGATCGTCGGCTTCGTCCGCTCGCTTGCGATCCACTACTGGCCCGAAGTCGAAGTGTTCAGCATCTATGCAGTGATGGCTATCGTTCTCGCCTTGCGTCCGCAGGGGCTGTTTTCCGGTGTGGAGTTGCGCAAGATATGATGAACAAAGCCCAAACCTTTGTGCCGGTCGCCGTCGGCGCGGCACTTTTCCTTATCGTCGCAGCCTGGGCGCTACCCACCTGGAACTTCGTCATCTCGATCGGCCTTGCCAAGGGGCTCGGTGTTCTTGGCCTTGTACTGATGATGCGCGGTGGGCTGGTCTCGTTCGGCCAGGGACTTTACTATGCTATCGGCGGCTATTCCGTCGGCCTGATGGTCAATCTCTGGAAAATCAACGAAGCGGTTCTCCTGCTCATCGCCCCGGTCGTCATCGCCGCGGCGACTGCAGCTGTCGCCGGTCTCCTTCTGTCGCGTTACCGCGACATCTTCTTCGCGATGCTGACGCTCGCCCTGTCGATGCTTCTCTACGGTCTTCTGGTGAAGTCGGTGGAACTTGGCGGCACGGACGGCTTCAACATCCGAGGCGTGACCTTGATCGGCCTGCCGCTGAGCGGTACTGCGCGTTTCAACGGCCTCGTTGTCCTCGTCCTGATCTGTTTCACAGCGCTGATAACCGTATGGTACTTCGGCAAGACGGCTCTCGGTCGCCTGCTGCCTGGCATCAAGGACAACGAGATCCGCGTCGAGTATCTCGGCGCGTCTGCAAACAAGACCATCTATCTTTTCTACATCCTTGCCGCAGTTTTGGCCGCCCTTGGTGGTGCCATGAGCGGCATCCTCGTCGCGCATGTGGATCCGGAAATGGCCTTCTGGGCAACCTCGGGCGAATTCGTGGTGATTGCGGTCCTTGCCGGTACCGGGAACATCTTCACGCCCTTCATCGCCGCGCTCGCACTCGAATTTGTCAGGACGTTCGCCTATCAGCATGCGCCCAACACTTGGCAGCTGGTACTTGGAGTCATAATCCTCTCGATGATCCTGTTTCTGCCGACAGGCCTTGGCGGCGTCCGTTTTGGTAAGCGCAAGGCAACCGTCGAGGCAGGAGAAAAAGCATGAAACCGATTATTGAAGCAAAGAGCCTCGTCAAGCGGTTCGGCGCGGTAACTGCCGCAAACGACGTGAATGTCGACATCATGTCTGGAACGATTTCGGGGCTGATCGGCACAAACGGCGCCGGCAAGACGACGTTTATCAATATGATTACGGGGTATCTGGGCCCGGACTCCGGTTCGATCCTGCTCGAGGGACAGGAAATCGTCGGGCTTTCACCTCGTCAGATCACTCGGCGCGGCGTTGCCCGGTCCTTTCAGATTCCGCAATTGTTCAACTCGCTGACAGCGATTGAGAACCTGATGTTTGCCTACAGCGCAACGGGTAGCGTTGGCGCCAAGGGCTTTTCGATTCTTTCCGATGACGAGCTCGCGACCCATGCTGACGAGACGCTCGCGGTGTTCGGACTTGGAGCGTTCCGCAACTCGATTGCCGGCACGATGCCTGAAGGCATCCGCAAGCTTCTCGACATTGCGATTGCCATGGTTGGCAAGCCGAAGGTTCTTTTCCTGGACGAGCCGACGAGCGGCGTCGCCAGCGAAGAAAAGTTCTCGGTCATGGACCGCATTATTGACGCGACCCGTGTCGCAGGCGTCAGCGTGCTCTTCGTCGAGCACGACATGGAGATCGTTCGCCGCTACTCCGACCGCGTGCTCGCTTTCTTCGAAGGCCGGGTGCTGATTGATGGACCTCCGGAAACGGTCCTCAGTGACCGACAAGTGCGCGAACTCATCATTGGTGAAGAACATCGCGTTCCCAAGGAGGACAACTATGCTTGAGGTGAAGTCAATCAACGTCTCGATCGGCGGGGTTCCTATTCTGCGTGACGTTTCCATGAAGGTCGAAGCCCGCTCGATGGTCGGAATCATCGGTCGCAATGGTGCCGGCAAGACCACGTTGATGCGTGCGATAATGGGGCTCTTGCCACTCCGGGCAGGTTCGATCCATTATGAGAAGAAGGACATCTCCCATGAGGCGCCGCATCTGCGCGTGCACCACCAGATGGGCTTCGCGCCGGAAGACCGGCGCCTTATTCCCGAACTGACTGTTGAGGAAAACCTGCTTATTCCGGCGTGGGCAGCTGGCGTCACAGATGCGCAGAAGCGGCTCGACGATGTCTATGCGCTCATTCCCGAGGCAGCGGACTTCCGCCATCGCCGCGCCCTGCAGCTTTCAGGCGGCCAGCAGAAACTCGTGGCCATCGGTCGTGCACGCATGACGGGCACCCAGCTGTTGATGCTGGACGAGCCCTTCGAAGGCGTCGCCCCGGCGCTTTCCAAGCGCATTTCCGAGGTCGTCGCATCCCTGCGGCCGCTTGGTCTTTCCATCCTTCTTTCCGGCGCCGATCTTCGGCACGCCGGTAAGGGTCTCGATGTGGTTTATCGCATGGACCGTGGCCAGATCACTTCTATTTGACCGACATTGGCAGCGCCTGTGCATCTCTGCTGCGCATGCGCCGCCGACGCCACCGTCATCCGGCCGGCGATCACTTTCGAAAGAATCTCGATCCGTTGCAGGTCGCGCTCGCTCATCGCTATCAGTCCCATCCGCAATCTCCACCGTCCTCAAACCCGGGGAGAGTGACATTCCAACTTTGCAGAAACAGGACACTTCAACTTTGAACCCACCCCCCTACAGCCAATGTCAAAGCTGATTAGATGCGCGACGCTGTCAGCCTAGTTAGAAACGCGACACTGGCACCGACAATCAGCCCCCGGTCCGACCGGCTGCCGGGTTGAGAGGGAGGAGCGGGGGCGGGTGAGACGCCCCCTTTCGGCTTTAGATCCCATGAGGAGTGAACAGCGGCCGACGCTCTGGCAGAGTGAGGCTGCATCAAAACACTCGCTCAGGAGGAGCAGTTTATGGAACCTACATCCATTCATCCAACCGCTGTCCGCACTGATCTTGGCGCAATTTTTGTGTCATTGGAACTGAGCCGATCGACCTGGTTGGTCACTTCGTTGTCGCCGGGCAGCGGCGAGAAGATGTCGAAGCATGTAGTGGACGGTGGCAATGTGGCCGAGCTGCTGGATCGGTTTGAGCAGCTACAACAGAAGGCGCGGTTGCGAACAGGGAAGTCATTTCCCATTGTGACGATCCAAGAGGCAGGATTGGACGGCTTCTGGATACATCGCGTGCTGGAGGCTAACGGCGTCGAGAGTTACGTTGTTGACGCAGCTTCGATCGCTACCTCCCGTCGACGTCGGCGACCGAAGACCGACAAGATCGATGGAGCGGCACTAACGCGCACACTGCTCGCGTTTAAGCGCGGCGAGCCACGTGTATGTGCGATGGTCAGAGCGCCAGATCCGGAGGACGAAGATCGGCGTCGGATTTGCCGGGAACGCAAAGTGTTGATTGCTGAACGGGTCAGGCATGTCAATCGAGTCAAGGGTCTACTCTTCGCGCAAGGCATCAGCGGCTATCAACCGCTCCGTAAGGATCGCCGTAAGCGGCTGGAGGAGCTCCAGACCGGAGACGGGCGCGAGATACCGAGACACCTCAAAGCTCAAGTCAATCGGCTACAGCCATGTCAAAGCTGATTAGAGATGCGCCTGCGCCAGCCAGTTAGAGATGCGACACTTAGGTCGTCCTGGCTCTGACGGTCAGCCGCCGATCCGACCGGCTGGGCCGGGTTGAGAGGGAGGAGCGGGGGCGGGTGAGGGAGACCCCTTCGGCTTTAGCTTTGAGACTATGTCCGCACCATTCATTCCGCTGCCTCCATGCGCGCCAGCGCCTTTTGCCTTTTGGCAATGACTTCCGGGTCGTTCATGAAATCCGTCCGCCGGCCGGGTTTGCGACCGCGCTTCTGATAACCATTGCCCTGGCTGCCATCGGGAATACCGAACATATGATCCGTCTGGCCGGTGCGGCGAGGACCGCTCTTGCTGCGCTGCTGTTCCCGCCCAGCCTGCAGCTCAGCGACGACGGAAAGCATGTCGTTGAGACGCTTGTTCTCGACAACCTCTGCCCGATGCACCGACCGTAATGTATCGAATGTTCTGTAGGGGAGGGTGAAGCTCTCGTGCATGATCTCGAGGCGGCCGTCCGGGTAGTCGCAGACAACGACCTTCTTTCCCGCCAGCCCTTTGGCCCGCTCCGTCGGATCGAGAATGAACAAGACCTTGTCGTAGCGCAGCGTCAGGGCCTGTGACAGCGTGCGGACTTCCTTCCGGCACATGGCGCCGTCAAGGTTCTCATGATCGGCCAGTGGCCGATGCATATCCTTCGGATTGCGTGGCGATTTGCCAAAACGGGAATTGAAATCCGCAATGAATTCTGATGCATAAGCGTTGGCCGCCTCGATCGTATCGATGCCACGAAGCCGCAATTCCTTGACCAGCCGGTCCTGCAGCGTCTGGTTGGCGCGTTCTACGCGGCCTTTTGCTTGCGGGGTATTGGCGCAGATGATGTCGATGTTCAGCTCATAAAGCGCACGGCCAAACTGCGTCAGGCCGCTCGTGCGGTCTTTCTCCGACGCATGGGTCGAACGAAAGACACCATGCTTGTCGCTGTAGAAGGCCAGAGGTTTGCCCCATTGCTGCAGATAAGCCTTTGTCGCATGCAGATAGTCGAACGTGTTCTCTGACCCAGCGAACCGCAGATGCAGCAACTTGCCGGTGGCGTCATCGATATAGACAAGCAGAGCGCATTTGGGGCGGCGACTCTCGAACCACCAGTGATGCGAACCATCGATCTGCACGAGTTCCCCGAAACAGTCGCGCCGGCCGCGCGGCTGGAAAACCCGCTTCTTACGCTCGCGTCGCGAGACCCAGATGCCGGCCTCGGTCATCCATTGACGCAGCGTCTCCTTGGCGACCGAAATATGATGCAGTTCGATCAGCTTCTCGCGCGCCAGCGTCGGACCGAAATCCAGATACCGTTCGCGGATCAGATCCAGCGCCGCATTGCGAAACTCCTCGCTGTGGCGCCGATTGCTTGGTCTCGATCGCTTCTTCGAAACCAGGCCGGCCGCACCGGAATGGTCATAGGCCTGCAGCAGCCTGTGCATCTGACTTCGGCTGAGCCCAAGCAGCTCGGCGGCCTGGACGACGCTCAGGCGCTGATCACGGATCTTCTGAATAACTTCGAGGCGATGCAATTCTTTCTGCGACATGGTGATCATGGACATGACGACTCCGACCGCTCATGGTCTCGACCAGGCTGAAGGTCGTCATCCTTGCTCCCAACGTTGGCATTGACCAGAACGTCGAGAGGCGAGACTGTCGCATCTCTAACTGGCCCAACTGTCGCATTACTAAATAGCCCTTGGAGAATCTACACCAAGTGCAACATGGGCGTTTGAAGGGTAGGGGATCAGCCGCATTCACGCAAATGCGCCATGAAGACCTCGGCCGGTGTTTTGTAGCCCAAGCACTTTCTTGGCAGCGAATTCAGGTGATGGGCGAGGTCGACAAGTTGCTTCTGAGCGACGTTGGACAGATCCGTATCGCCAGGCATGAAGCGTCGAATGCGCTTGTTGGTGTTCTCGACAGCGCCTTTCTGCCAAGGCGAATTGGGATCGCAGAACCAGCTCCTGGCGCCGATCCCATCTTCCAAAGCCCTGAAAGCGGAGAACTCCGTGCCGCGATCAAAGGTGAAGCTTCGGCGTGCAAAAGACGGCAATGGTGAGAAGGCATGGATGATCTTGTCCATGATCGGTCGCGAGTGACGGCTGCGGTTCTTGATCATCACCGTATAGCGGCTCTTGCGCTCGACGAGAGAGGTGACGTTGGTCTCTCCGAGTTCACGCCGGAAGATCAGGAGATCGCCCTCCCAATGCCCGAACTGTGATCGATCATCAATAAAATCAGGTCGTTGGGAGATTCTGTAGTCGAGCGGGATTAAGCCGTCGCGCGGTTTGCGTGCGCCGCGGCGCCGACGCCTGCGCCGTCGTTCCGGCAGGTGCTGATACAGCCCGAGCGGATAATCTTCCTTGCAATAGATGAAACGATAAATCGTTTCCGGGCAAATGCGCACAGGACTGACGCCATCGGCGAGAAGCCGGCCAGCGATCTGCTCAGGTGACCAATGCGCCTTCAGCCGGTCGATGACGAGATCGCGCAGATGCGGATGGCGTCTGAGTTTGCGCAGCCGTCGTCGGCGCTCCTTGCTCATGTCGTTGGCGATACCGCTGTAATAGCCGCTGTATTCCGGAAATTCGTGATCCTGGAACGTATTGCGTTTAAGCTCGCGATAGATCGTCGAACGATGACGACCGAGTTGGCGGGCAATCTCCGAGACGGAAACCTTGCGTTCTCTAAGATGAAAAAGACGCTTGCGATCAGGCAGGGTGAGCTGCGAATAGCAAAGGGACATGCATATATCTCCAAGGCGAAGCCATTGTTTTTATAAGCATGTCGCACTTGGAAATAGAATGTACCCCCTTACAAGCCAATGTGGCGTAATCTATCTTATGGAACACCTGAACGGTTTTGATCTTGTCGACTAATGCTCCCAACCGCCGCATACGAAATTGTGAACCACTTCGGTAAGCCGCGGTTTCGACGGCTGCTCTATCAAGGCTGCGTTGAGACATTCGCGCGGGCTTAGGAGCGCGGGACTAAATACTGGTCATTCTTTGTTCTTCATCATTGCCGCCTGAAGCTGATCATATCAACGAGGTCATTGCCCTGGCCCCAACTACGCTGGAACGGGACCAGCGATTTCCTTTCCGTAGTTAGTTCCTGCTATGGCGCGGCAACCTTTGCTGTAGTTTACATCACACTATAGCCGCCTTGCTCAAGTGTCGCATCGTACGCGACGGCATATTTCGCGATCTTACCCGCATGATCCGTTCCATTGATAACTTGGCGAGCGCCGATGAAGTTGGTTGTGCCAAGGTTAATGTAATCAGAGAGTTTCTTGCCGGTAAACCAGCCTTCCTTCAAGCCCATGACAAGCACCTTCGCCGCAATTTCCGGTATCAGTGCTTTTGCTGGAAAGGACACGAGATCGATGCCGAGCTTGATGCTGACCGTGCGGTAGTTGTTCTCGTGCGTCAGTTGGGAATATCCTCTTCCAAACCAGCCTTGACGCCAATATGGGGAGGAGACCCAAGGCAGTTTGCCCTTTGCCCATGCGCTGTCAAGAACGGCAATCGCCTGATTGTCAGATGTCGCGAAAGTCTCCCGCACCGGCATCATAAGGCCTCCAGTCTCATGAAATGCTGTAGCCAACACGTAGGCGCATTGGGGGCGTAGTAATGCGTGCAACTTGCATTCCGAAATTAGAAGTCTGGTGTCCCCGCGATCGAGGTTGCCGACGCCGCTTTTGGCGGCAAACGCCACGGCGACGCAAAGAGAAACAATCCGGCATGCTGCAACGAGTCTTCTGAGCATCGGCTCCGCTTCCCGTTCAGGTGTCGCATGAGTGCGCCCACCGATGCAGTCGGAGGCGTCTCGTCCGTGTTCTACGTCTGATGAGGGGCGGTACTCGCCATGGTAGTTAGACTATCTGCATCGCTTACTCCCGACATTGCTAAGGATGAAATCGAAAGACGGCCGCATAGGTGCACACCTCGAATTTAACCTCCTAAACAACAGGTTAGCTGTACATTGCGGACTGAGGAAAGCGGGCGGCTCTTGGCGGGTGCCGCTCTGTCAATTTACTCCTGAGGCGTTGTGGCCAAAGGGAAAGAGAACCAATTCGACACTCCACATAGAGAAAGAGAACGTTGGGAGCGATGAGCGCGCAGATCAACTCCCTGCCGGATCGCCTCATCCTGGACCATCCAAGCAACTTCCTGCTGGGTCGGCGTGCGCTTAGATGGCGCCGCGGGCGCGACAACGCCTCTCATGCCGTCGGCCGGGCAATCCCAGGTGCGCCGGAGCCCTGGCCTGGCGCTACGCTGTCCTTCGTGCCGCCCGAGGTGCCTTTCAGTTTCTGGGTATTGGACAGCTAGCCCGGGTACCAGTTCAATGTCGCCTGCTGGATTTTCTGGCGGTGTTATTCTGGCGGGTGTTATCAATAACAGACAACTTTGCTTGGCCCAGGCTTCTGACAAGAAATGCAGGGAGGCTAAAACGCCAGCCGTAGGTTTCTCAAGACGAATTGCGTCGCTCATCGAAAGTCACCCAAGAGAACCCAGGTCGGCCGTTCTCGGTTGGAGCCGCAATTCCGCAAAAAGGCTGGACGTAACCTCATCGACGGGCCTCAGCCCATTGACGGTGCGTAGGAGCCCGGCGGTGCGGTAGTAGTCCGCGAGCGGCTGCGTCTGCGTCCGGTAGGCCTCGAGCCTGACTTTCAGCGCTTCCGGATTGTCGTCTGCGCGCACCGGCAGGCCTGCGGCCTTGGCCTCGCGCGCCCGATAGATGATGCGGTCGAGCAGCACGGATTCCACAACCTTCAGTTCGAGCACCGCATCCAGACCGAGGTGTGCCTTTTCGAGCGCTTGGTCGAAGGCCCGCGCCTGTCCCAGCGTGCGGGGAAAGCCGTCGAGGATGAAGCCGGATGCAGCGCCCGGCTCGGCGATGCGTCCGAGGACGCAATTGACGACGATGTCGTCGCCAACCAATTCGCCCCGCGCTATGAGGTCGCGCGCAGCAAGGCCAACCGGCGAGCCCTTGGTGACCGCGGCGCGCAGCATATCTCCCGTCGACAGTTGTGGCACGCCCAGCCGCTCGGCGAGGCGCGCTGCCTGTGTTCCCTTGCCCGCCCCCGGCGGTCCAAGGATGATCAATCTCATCGTTCCCTCCCTCGTACGTCTGGCCACAAATTGTCCTTCCCTTGATCGTCCCGTCGGCTCCGGTGCGGTAACGCGCCGGAACCCACGTCTTCATCTTGTCGTGTCGTCAGGCAGCCTTCCGGTTCAGCCGGTTGTCTATCAGGTGATCGACCACGGTGGGGTTAGAGAGCGTCGAGGAGTCACCGAACTCGGTGCATTTGTCCTCCGCGATCTTGCGCAGGATGCGGCGGATGATTTTCCCCGAGGTTGTTTTCGGCAGGCCCAGCGCGAACTGGACCTTGTCGATCGTGAAGATCGGGCCTATCTCCTTGCGCACCCAGGAAACGAGTTCCTTGCGCAGCTCGTCAGCGGCAGCCTCGCCGTCGATAAGGGTTACGTAAGCGTAGATGCCCTGCCCCTTGATCTCGTGCGGATAGCCGACCACCGCGGCTTCCGAAACGCTAGCGTGGGCGACCAGGGCGGATTCGACTTCCGCCGTGCCGATGCGGTGGCCAGAGACGTTGATGACGTCGTCGACGCGACCCGTGATCGAGTAATAGCCGTCTGCATCCCGCCGGGCGCCGTCGCCGGTAAAATATTTGCCTGGATAGAGGGAGAAATATTCCTGCTCGAAGCGCTCGTGGTCGCGGTAAAGCGTGCGCATCTGGCCCGGCCAGCTGTCAGCGATAACCAGGTTTCCGTTTTCAACGCCATCGAGCACGTCGCCCGCCTCATCGACCAGCTCAGGCCTGACGCCGAAGAAAGGGGTGCCGACGGAGCCTGGCTTCAGCTTGGTGGCGCCGGGAAGCGGCGTAATCAGGATGCCGCCGGTCTCGGTCTGAAACCAGGTGTCGACGATCGGGCAGCGACCGCCGCCGACGACGCGGTGATACCATTCCCAGGTTTTCGGGTCGATCGGCTCGCCGACTGAACCGAGGAGGCGGAGCGAGGCGAGCGAATTCGATTTCACCGCGTCCTCGCCCGATCCCATCAAGGAGCGGATCGCGGTGGGGGCGGTATAGAACAGGCTGACCTTGTGCTTGTCGATGACGTCCCAGTAGCGCGACATGCTCGGATAGGTTGGGGTGCCCTCGAAGATGAGGGTCGTCGCACCGTTGGCGAGCGGCCCGTAGACAATGTAGCTGTGGCCGGTGATCCAGCCGAGTTCGGCAGTGCACCAGTGGATGTCGCCGACGTGATAGTCGAAGACATATTGATGCGTCATGGCGGCATAGACGAGATAGCCGCCGGTGGTGTGCACCACGCCCTTGGGCTTGCCGGTGGAACCCGACGTGTAGAGGAGGAACAACGGGTCCTCAGCGTTCATTTCCACGGGTGGGCATTCGTCGGGAACGGTCATGGCCAGCTCGTCGTAATAGTGGTCGCGGCCTTGCAGCATCTCGACCGGTGCGCCGGTCCGCTTGACAACGATGACGCTTGTCACCACCCCGGGAAGCTTATCCAGCGCCGCGTCGACATTGGCCTTCATCGGATTATTGCGCCCGCCGCGTGGGCCTTGGTCTGCGGTCACCACGACGGTGCTCGCGGCGTCGGCGATGCGGCTTCCCAGTTTGTCCGGCGAGAGGCCGGTGGAGACCGCCGAATGGACGGCGCCGATGCGCGCGCAGGCGAGCATGGCATAGGCCGCCTCAGGGATCGTCGGAAGGTAGAGGGTGACGTTGTCGCCCTTGCGGACGCCTTGCGACTGCAGGACGTTCGCCCATTTCATAACATGGGCGTGTAGTTCGCGATAGGTGATCCGGACGGCGTCATCTTTCGGGTCGTCCCGCACCCCGATGATGGCGATCTGATCGCCCCGCTCGGGCAGATGCCGGTCGACGCAATTATGGGAGACATTGGTGGTGCCGTCTTCGAACCATTTAATCGAAACCTTGCCCGGCTCGAACGAGGTGTTCTTGACGGTGCCGTAAGGCTTGAACCAGTGGATGCGCTTGCCATGCTCGCCCCAGAACCCCTTGGGGTCGGCGATCGAAGCCGCATACATCGCCGCGTAGCGCTCCGAGTCGATGTAAGCGCGCTCGGCCCATTCCTTCGGAACTGAATAGACGCCCGCCGCCTGCTTGTTTTCGTTCATTGTCGTTGTCCCTCCTAGGACGCTCTTCGCAGCTCCCCATCACGTCGACGGGTGGAGGATTGTCATGCACGAATTATGCTTTCCGTTCGGCAGGTCCGGCCTCACGTATCCTATCCGATTGTCGCGGCCTTGCGGAACTGCTCGAAAATCTCGGTCATCCGCTTGCGGGTGATGGCGAAAGCGTTCTCGCTGGCCTTGACCGCCATGCTGGTGATCTCGCGCGAGCCGTTCAGCGCCACCTCGTAAGCCTGTTTCGCCAGTTCGCCGCGCTCCTTGGGGGCAAGGGCCGCATCCTCAAACATCATCAGGAGCTGTGAGGAAGCCGTGCGGAACAATTCCAGCTGCTTTTCGACGACGCCGTAGGCGCCTTTGTTGGCAACCTGCGTGGCCTGCGCGACGGCCTCGATATTCCTGGCCTGCTCCCTAACAAGTGCTGCCGGATCGACGCCCGGCATGTTGAACTTGGCGAGCATCTCGTTGATCTGGTTGGTCAACGTTTGGATATCCGGGGTCTGCGATGTAGGCATGGTGGGCTTCTCCTCAAACGATGGGGTTACAAGGTTGCGGGCGTCTAGCCCATAGCTGGCGGCCTCGTGCTGCGCTCTGCATCGAATTCTAAGCGCTCTGAAAGCAGGCGTTCGAGCAGCAGCTGGTCGAGATTCATCGGACCGTCGGTGAAGATCTCCGCCGCCATCTCGCGCGGTTCGCGGATGATCGGCGAGAAGTTCATATGGGCGACGATGTCGCGCTCGATATCGATACCCGGCGCGACTTCGATCAGTTCCAGCCCGTCGGGGGTTAGCGAGAAGACGCAGCGCTCGGTGACGATGAGCACGGTCTGGTGGGTCTCGCGGGCATATTCGCCCGAGAAGGTGATCTGCTCGACCTTTTCGATAAACTTCGCCTGCCCTTCCTGCAGGATGACGAGCTTGCCGTCCCGGATCTCGGTGCGCAGGTCCTTGGTAAAGGTGCCGCAGAAGACGAGCCGGCGGGTGTTCTGCGAAATGTTGATGAAGCCGCCGGCCCCGGCGAGGACATCACCGAACCGACTGACATTGACATTGGCTTGCGCATCGACCTGCGCGAAGCCGAGAACGGCGATGTCCAGCCCGCCGCCATCGATGAGATCGAACATCTGGTTCTGGTCGATGATCGATTCGGAGTTTTTGGCCGCGCCGAAGTCCAGCCCGCTCTGTGGGGTGCCGCCGATGGTGCCGGATTCGGTAGTGAGCGTGATCTTGTCGATGATCCCCTCTTCCGTCGCGACCGCCGCAACCCCTTCCGGCACGCCGATGCCGAGATTGACGACATCGCCCATCCGCAGTTCTAAGGCGCCGCGCCGCGCGATGATCTTGCGTTCGTTCAGTTCCATGGAGGCGGCGCTGTCCGGTGGCGCACGGAGTTCGCCGGAGAAGGCGCCGTTGTATGGGGTCGCATAGGTCTGCATGTGATGTTCCGGCTCGGCGACGACGACCCAGTCGACCAGGTGGCCGGGGATTTTAATGTCGCGAGGGTTCAGCGAGCCGGCGGCGGCGATCCGCTCGACCTGCGCGATGACAATACCCCCGCTGTTCTTGGCGGCGGTGGCGATGTTCAGGTTGTCGAGCGTCAGCGCCTCCTTCTCCATCGTGACATTGCCGGATGGATCGGCCGTCGTGCCGCGCAGGATGGCGACGTGGATGGGGAAGGTCTTGTAGAAGAGCCACTCCTTGCCGTTGATTTCCGTGAGCTTGACGAGGTTTTCTATCGTTTTGGAATTGATCTTGCCGCCGTCGATGCGCGGGTCGATGAAGGTCCGAAGTCCGACTTTCGAGATCAGCCCGGGCTTTCCCCCGGCGATCTCGCGGAAGAGATGGGAAATGATCCCGAGCGGCAGATTGTAGGCCTCGCACTTGCCGCTAACCGCCAGTTGCGCCAGCTTCGGCACCAGCTTGAAATGCCCGCCGATGAGGCGTTTCACGAGCCCGTCATGCGCCAGTCGGTTGAGGCCCTTGTCTTTGCCGTTGCCCGGGGCGGCGGCAAAGACGAGAGTGAGATTGCTCGGCTCGCCCGTTTCCAGGAAACGCTTCTCAAGGGCGCAGATCACCGCCTCCGGCGTGCCGATGCCGACGAAGCCGGAAAAAGCAACTGTATCGCCCGGACAGATGGTCGCGACGGCTTCGGCGGCGGAGACAATCTTGGTGGATTTGTCAATTCGACCCTTTCCATAGGATGCGATCTGATGCGGTGCTACCATGCTTGGCGTTCCTTCATGTGTTCGAAGCAATGGGGTTAACCCGCAATGTGGATGCGGCGGCCGTTCCGCTGCCTCCCAATAGCTCTCAAGATTCGTGCCAGGCCGGCGGATTGAGCTGACGAACAATTATTTGCTGCTATTTCAGCTACGTGGGCGGAGATACGGGATTAGGCGAAGAGGAATGGGTGTCGCGAAGCCGACAAAGGTCACGACGATGTCGTAAGTTGAATGTGGAGATTCCAGTTGGTCGTCCGAGCTTGGGGTCATGGCCGGCTCACTCCCGCAAGCGCTTTGGCATAGATCTCCCGAACCTGGTCGTAGTCGAGCTCGCGCGGATTGTTGACCAGTAGGCGCTCCTCGTGCTTCATCGCACCCTCCGCCAGCTTGGAAAGATCGCCTTCGCCGATTCCAACCGCCGAAAGCGAGCCGGGCACCCCGCAGTCTCGGCAGATCGCCTCGATCTCGGCGATGAAGGCCGCAGCGTCCACCGCATCGGACTGCTGGCGATAGCCGGGCTGGATAACGTTGGAGAGCTCGGCATAGAGCGCTTCGGCTGCCGGGCGGTTGAATTCCAACACGTAGGGCAGGACCAGCGCAACGGAGTGGCCGTGCCCGACATCGAAGGTCTCGCCGATCGGATAGGCGAGCGCATGCACCGCGGCAACCGGCGAGTTGGCAAACGCCATGCCGGCCAGCATGGAGCCGAACAGCATGTCCGAGCGCGCTTCGAGGTCCGAGCCGTCCGTGTACACTTTCCTGAGATTGGCCGACAGCAGCGCCAGCGCCTTCAGCGCGAACTGGTCGGAGATCGGGTTCTTCTTGATCTTACCGGTATAGGCCTCGATCGCGTGCGCCATGGCGTCAATGCCCGTCTGGGCGGTGAGGTGCGGCGGCAGGCCGAGCGTCAGTTGGGGATCGAGGATCGCCCAGTCCGGGAGGAGGCGCGGCGAGATCACCGCCTTCTTCTCGTTGTTCGGCGTCTTAACGATGGAGGTCAACGTCACTTCCGATCCGGTGCCCGCCGTGGTCGGCACCAGCAGCAGCGGCAGGCGGTCGCCGGTGGCACGGCCAACGCCATAGATAACATCAAGCTTGTCTGGGGTTTTGGCGAGATAGGCGACGAGCTTTGCCGTATCCAGTACGCTGCCGCCGCCGATCGCCGCGACAGCGTCGACGCCGCACTCGCGGCAGATTTCTGCCGCCGCTTCGATGACATGCGACGGTGCGTCGACGACCACGCCGTCGAACACGGTGAGCGCGATGCCGGCTTCGGCAATCGCCGCTTCCGCATTGCGCGTCAGCCCGGCCGCCCGCACCTTCTCGTCGGTGACGAGCAGCACATGGGCGGCCTTGTAGCCCTTGAGGAGCTCGCCGATCTTGCTGGACGCGCCTGCCCCGAAAAAGATGTTTGACGGGGTCTGGAAAGTAAAGGCTTTCATGTGTTTGGTCCCTTTGTTTGGCTCTCTCGGGAGGCAGGGCGGCCTGCCGCCTGCCCGCCCCCTCTGAAAAGCCGATCCTTGCTGTCGACCGCCCCGGCACTCCCCGAGGCGGTTCATTCCGGGCCTGCTCAGGCGCTCGGCGGTTTCGCCTTGGGCGAGCGAAGTCCGCCGAGCAGTCGCTTGTACTTTGAATCATCGACCGGCACTGCGACCACACGCACCCCGCCGGCTTTGAGAGCGGCTTCAAGCGCAGGCATCAGATCGTCCAGCGTTTCAACCCGCGTGCCCTTGGCGCCACAGGCTTCGGCCAGTTTCACGAAATCCGGATTGCGGAAGTCGACGCCGAATTTCGGGAAACCTTTGGCGGTTTGCTTCGCTTCGATCATGCCCCAGCCGCCGTTGTCCAAGATCAGGACGACGAGGTTGAGCTTTTGTTCGACGGCCGTCATCAGTTCCTGGCCGGTCATCTGAAAGCCGCCGTCGCCGCAGACCGCCATCACACAGAGCCCGGGATTCAGCATCGCCGCCACGATCGCTGAGGGCACGCCGGCGCCCATGGTCGCGAGCGTGTTGTCGAGCAGCAGCGTATTGGGGTGATTGGTCCGATAATTCCGGGCGAACGGGATCTTGTAAAGGCCATTGTCGAGCGTAACAATGCTGCCTTCAGGCATGACCTTGCGAACAACGTGCACTATGCGATCCAGCGTGACCGGCCAACTTTTATCATCGGCACCCTCGCCAATCAGGGCGAGGCTCCTCTCGCGCAGCGGCAGCAATCCGCCGGCATTGGGCAGCTTGCCGTCGAGGCGATCCGCCAGCGCCGCGACTGAAGCGCCGATCTCGCCGATGACCTCGAGCTGCGGCCAATAGGCCTGCGTGAAGGTCGCAGTCTGATGTGCGATGTGAATGACCTTCGGGCCGCCCTCAGACATGATGAACGGAGGCTTTTCGCACGTGTCGTGGCCGATCGGAATGATCAGGTCGGCCTCCTCGATGACCGCGTGGACATGGTCGCCTTTAGAAAGCGCCGCCGTGCCCATATAGAGGTCGGAGTCCTCCGCCACCACGCCCTTGCCCATTTGCGTGGCGAAGAAGGGAATGCGGGTGCGTTGCACGAAGTCACGGATTTGGGCGATCGAGTGCTGGTCGAGGCGGCTTGCCGCCCCGCCCACCATGATCAGCGGACACTGGGCCGCAAGGATCATTTCAACCGCGCGATCGAGGGTCTTCGTAGTCATAGTGCATCCTCCTCACCATCTTCGGCCGCAATGTCTTCCGGTATTACAACAGACACTGGGCCTTGCTTTTCCTCTTGAGCGATGCGGAACGCCTCAGTGAGGACTGGCCGGATCATTTGCACCGACCCGATCTGCACTGCGGACTTGGTGAGCCCCTCCATCACGGAGACGAGGGGGCTGACCTGAAAGTGCCCATGGAGGCTGCTGTTGATCGGCTTCTGGCCGGCGATCATCACCAGCGGAAATCCGCCGAGATGCGCATACTCAGCGCCGTTGGGGAAGTTAAGTGCGCCCGGGCCGCAGGTGGCGAGGCTGACGCCTGGGCGGCCGGTGAGCCGGCCCTCGGTGGCGGCCATGAGGGCCGCACCCCACTCGGTACGGGTCGGCACGAACTTGATCTTCTTCGACTTGCGCAGCGACTCCATGATGTCGAGGATTTCCTCGCCGGGGACGCCGTAAATGCGCTCGACGCCCACTTTCTCAAGGACCGCGACAACTCGGTCGGAACCCTTGACCTTGCGCTGTTCGCTCTTCGCGTAAGATGAATTACTAATGGACAAGATGGGGCCTCTCTGACGGAAATAATACCACATGACGTTATAAAAGCGTCTATAGCCAAGGCGGCTTTGTTGGTCAATGGCCAAACGCCGTTTTTCGCGCCGACAGACCCACCGGTCCATCGAGCAGGCCTTTCGCCAGCCGCATCGAGTTTTTTGTTGCTCATCTCAGTGGGGCGCATCGAAGCAAACTTCCTCGGCTCTGCGGGCAGGCGTGGACTAGCCTCCGACCGGGACGCCTTTTGGACTGCAAAAGGTTAGCAATGAAACGACTCAAACTGCGGCTGACGGAATCTGTGACAGCCCCATCAACTTGCTTGCCGCAAGTTAACCTGCTCCCGGCCTTGACCGGAGAGGTCGACGACATAGCCGTCGCCTACACCATGAATAGCTGACGCGCCGCAGCCTATCACCGTTGCGCAGGAGTGTGCCGAATACCCGCAAAGAGTTACGCCGCAGCCGGCCGGCCTCCTGCGCCAACGCAAGCTCATCGTCCCGTAAAGCGAAATGATCGAGGCCGATCGGGAGTTAGCCTTTCCGCAATCAGCGCGTTGGCCACGGCCGCGAGCTGACAGGTCCGGCTGCGAAGCGCCTCCTCCTCGATCAGACGTTGGTTTATTCTAAGGCTGGAACATGTGCGTAGCCGAACACGGCAAATCGACTGGGGTGCATGGCGGCGGCAGCTCCCGCGGCGTTGACGCAGGACTGCACCGTCTGATTTGGAAGGCCGTTGATCAAGTCAAAATTGATGCGGTTTACCTCGTGGCGGCGCAGTGGATTGGCCACACTCGCCGTCAACTCCTCACCTTGGATTCGATTGGTTGCTTCTTGAACATCCGGTTCGAAGCTCTATACGCCGATGCTCGGTTCACCCGGCCGCTAAGTTGAATTGTTGCCGCGGCATTATACGCAGACTGTTGACTGACCCAGGCGACCGGTTTGAGTTTCCGCGACGGATTTAAAGCGTCATTTGGCCAAAACTACGTCATGGAGATTTTATGCCGAAAATGAAAAAGCGCGCCCTGAAAGGAAGTCGGCGTCGGAGTGCATTCGTCGCCATGTTGCCGATCCAGGGAACGGCTTGTACGGCGGATCGGATTGGGCTGCCCGCCCAGTTGGAAGTGGCGCATCCCGACGATCCGTTTCGGACCCGCCCACACGCCGCAGCCGAAACGGCTGCGGGACGACCAATCACAGTTACGCATCGCTTGAGGGATCGCAGATCCCGTGGAGCCACGTTGATCAGTCACATTTCTTTTGACGTCTGGAATACTCTCGTAACAGCGAACCCCAGTCATGCGACGAGGAGGACCAAGTTTCTCGCCACCTGTTTTGATAAGGAAGAAGCAGCTGTGAGGAATGCATACGCGGAGGTCAAGAAGTGGGTTAACCAACACGCGATCGAAACGGGGTACGCCCCATCCCTGTCCGAAAATATTCGTCTGCTTATGATGCGTTGTAATGTTCAAAAAGATCCAGGTTTGATCGCAAAGGCGTTTGAGCACGTTTTTGAGAATTGCAAACCAGTTGTTTTGGACACCACGGTGAGGTTAATCCATTCGTTGGCAGACGACGGGTTTACGCTATCAATTGGTAGCAACTCGAGTTTTATTAGCGGCACTACGATGCACAACTTTCTTGAGAGCACCTTTGGATGCGTATTTCGGTTCGGAATCTATTCCGTCCTAACATAGAATCCGAGCTAAATTTTGCCGCCGTTAAGTCAATCAAGGATCTAAACCGGATCGTGGTGGAGCCTAGTCATCACATGACCGCTCGGACAATAAAATACATCCTCTCGGCAGATCCAGATGACCTCTATAACCATTTTCTAAGGTTCAGAAGCCACCGGTACCTTAAGGCTCTTTATTTCAATTGCTTAAATGAAGGGTATTACAAAATACAAAAATATCAGGCAAATATAGATCTCATTCGCAATGTTGTTAAATTAGCGGAACAGCAAATCCCTAAGTGCTAAGAGTTAGGCGGCCTGGCTTTATTCCATCGCGTTCGCTAGCTGCCCACAATACGTGCTTGGGCGGCGGCGATTGCTCGATGCGTTTTTGGACGGTATCTGCATGATAGATTATTTTGGAGAGGCTTCCTGTAATTGAAGTGCAGAACCAGTAGCGTGGCGTGCCCCGCGAATTTCCAGCCGGACGAAGTGTGCACCGCCGAATTTTGAGCCACCTGTGGCGGACCATCGGCGGTGCCCGACCTTACAGCTGCAGAACAAATATCAGGCCGGCTGAGTTGAGATTGTCACGGGAGCGGTCGGGTTAGGCACAGTCGACCCGATCCACGCGATCGGGTATGTCGGAAACAACATTGGTTCGGCGGTAGGGGTGTTTGGGGCGGCCTTCCTATAAATGCTCAGGGCCATGCAAGTAGGCGTCGAGCTTTCTTGAGCATGTGAACGGGCGCGGTCATGTGTCAGGCCCCATCGTTGCGGCATCATATGCACTGCGGGCCTGTATGACGTTACGCGGATTAGGTCTAGATCGAATTTACGAGCTTTGAGCTCGTTGCACGCCCCTGATTATCCTAATCCCAATCATATCGATCGTAGCCGGGCCGAGCGGCTCACGAAGGCTGTTTTCGACGATGGGACGCCTGGCGCCATTCTGGTCGGTGGATTCTGCGACCAGGGATCTCGATTTCCTTCGAGACAGGCGGCAATCACCAGACGCACGCGGCGTGGCCGGCATTGATGATACAACCATTAAGTCCTCTCGATTAGGAACTCGCCTTACCTGCAGTGCGCGAAGCCCTCATCACATACATCGGGGGACGGCCCCAAACCTCGGATATGATGTCCATTACCTCCGCATTCGTGGAATTCAGTGTTTCCATCGCTTGCTCGTACGCCGATCGGCCTACCGCCCCGGCTACCAACTCATACAACGATCGCTTTTTGACCCCCGCGTCTCGGATCGCGTCCGATTCCCAGACGGTCACAGTCAACAGATCATGCCCCAGGGAGTCCCGCAGTAGTGCGACTGCCTCCTGCTGCGAGACGTCACGCGGGCTGTGTCTTGTCACCAAGAATTTGGTGAAATCATGATTTACCGACCTTCCAGCCTCTTCGATCAAGGAGACGAAATGCGATAAAACGCTGAGGGACATGGTCATTGACGTGATCTCAGGCCATTCAGGGCGGACCGTCAACAGCACGCCGGTCGCTGCTTCATACGCACCTGCGGTCAGAAAGCTTCCACCTCCACAGCGGATAACGACGACGTCGTAATTCGCCTCGACTTCTTTGAGCGCAGACACCATTTTGATGCTAACGTCTGCGATTCTCAAGTCCTCACTATGGAAGCGCTTCGTACTTTCCCGTTCGAATATTTCGAGCTCGCAAGTACCCGGCACAAGATCAAGGCCATCAAAATGGGTGGGTCGGATTACAGAGCTCATACTGGACCGATCGTCATCATAGCTTAAAGCGCCATACATGCTCACGTAGTGGTCGGGAAAACCGATATCTGGAAAATAATAACCGAACATTTTCGACAATGAGCCATTCGGATCGAGGTCTATGGCGAGAACGCGGTATCCTTGAAGTGCAAGGCCCTGAGCCAGATAGAGCGATGTGGTGGTGCTTGCGGAGCCGGCTACTGGGATGATCTGGAGTTTCTCACCCTCGCGCCTGCGCGGGCAAAACTTCAAAGCCTCTTTCTGACGGGCCGAAGCGAGATAGGCACGGAGTTCGTTGATCTGTCGAAGCGTATAGGAGCGCCGTCCTGCGGTCCCTAGTTCCGGTGTTGGCCCCAGCCCATCAATTGACAACTGGCGCAAATAACTGCCCGACACGCCGAGAATCTCGGCAACCTCGCCCAAGGAGAACGAGCGAAGGGTCCTGTCGTCGGGTTCTCCGAAATTAGGAACTGCCCCCCGCTTGGTTAGGCGAGCCGCAATTTCATTGGCATGGCGCGAAATGCGCTCCGACGCTTTCTCCGTCTGAAAGCTTGGATTCTCAGAATGCGGCATAAGTTTCCCGGTGGAGGTTTCTCTCGTATACGATGTGTTTAGGCTGTCACGATTTAGCATATGTCCTGTGCCGTCAACAAGCACTTTGCCGCGCCAGGAAACTTACGGCTGCATACTTTCGTCAGGGAATTCTTGTTCTCAATTCCTCTTAGGGCGGAACAAGATTTTTTTGGGCGATCTGCTCCGGGGTCCGGCTTGGGCTCGTGTTCGGCGGGACGAACAATCCTCCATGCCGGCGGGGCCTCCGCACAGGGACCACTCGACCCAGCGTGCCACGACCTTCGATGTACCCCGTATGGCCCTTCTGGCCACGGATCGTGCGGCCCCGCTTGTCCCTAATTAGCCTAAGACGTGGACTCGCGAATTGAAACGATCCAGATTCTTGTCACAACATGACGATCGTTGCAGTGCGGCGGACGATCTCGAAGCGCACAACCCGTGCCTTCGACATCCGCGCCAGCCGGCTGAATTCAGAAAGAGGTCTGGCGCAGGACATTGCGCCGCTCGCGCGCAAGATCCAGGTCTCGTGCTCCGCGAAACCGGCGCGGCTAGGTCCGTGCCGCTGCCGGGACGATGCCGGACCGGGCGCCGATGGCGAACATAGCGGTCATGCCCAGATCTTCATCGCCGGCCAGCTTTCGTCGGTCGCTTTCTTGGGCAGCGTCATGACGGGGCCGGTGTTAGTCCCCGATTGCAAAGCGGGCAATTGACCAGATGAAATCCGTCTGCATGGCAACGGCTGCCTGGTCGAGCTTGCCGGGATTGGTCCAGAACCAATTCGGATCCGGGACCGGATGGACTGGAACAGAGCGCCGGGATCGGCGGGTCGACGAATCCTGCTGGCGTCGTCTTTATTCCCTTCGCGTTGACGGCGGCACGCGCATGGCAGGTGATGCAGGACGAAGTGTCCGCGAATCCGGCCTCCGTTACCGAATTGCCAAGTTGCGTAGGCACGCCGGTCGCCGAGACGAAGTCGGTCTGGCTGCCCTTCAGGCAGTAATGTTCCCACACGGGTGAAAGGCCTGCAGAGCCCAGCACCGCTTTCAGTGCGTCGTTCTTTGCACAGGCGCTGTAGGGCCGATCAAGGACCTCATTCGCGTCCACGTCGGCGACAACCGCACCATAGGCATCATGGCATCCGGTATAATCGCAACGGCCTGGATTGTTCTGGTGCTCGAACGTTGCCCAGGTCCAGTTGGGCAGCACCTGTCCTCCAAGCAGTTTCATCAGTCTCCGAGCTTATTCGGAGGAGATTTTGTGTTCTATTGGAGACATCCCGCCTCGAAGCGGAAAAGGCGACTGTATCGCCCGAACGGATGATCGTGACCGCTTCGGCGGGGAGCAAATCTTGTTTGCTATCGCTATCCCCTACCCGTCCCGTGGCTGGAGCCATTCAACTATGCTTTTGGCGAGCTTGCCCTGCGACTTGCTCGAAACGAGCACGCCGACATGCCCCACGCCCTGGAACGGAACCTCCGTATAGTCTGTGCCGCCGATCTGACCGCCGAGCGCCTTGGAACAGGTCGCCGGAATGATATGGTCGTCCAGGCCGAAGATGTTGAGCACGGGCACGTCGATCGCGCGGAGGTCGACGATGCGGCCCAACAGCTCGAACCTGCCCTCGACCAGGCGGTTCTCGTGATAGAGCTCCTTCAGCCATTGCCGGCCGGCTGCGCCTGGGTGGTCCTGTCGATCGGCCAGCCATTTCTCCATGCGCAGGAAGTTCATCAGCCGGTCCTTGTCACCGGCGATGTCGAAGAGTTCGACATTGTACTTAGTCAGCGCTTGCATTGGCGTCATGAGCGAGAAGATCAAGCTCATAAGTTCGCCGGGGATGACGCCCAGCGCATCGACCATGCGGTCGATATCCTCGGGCGCAAGCGCGCGCGTCCAGATGTTGAGGAGGCCGTGACTGGGCTCCGGGTCGTCGATATCGGCGTGGAAGTCGATCGGCGTCATGGTCAGGACCAGGTTCTTGACCTTCTCCGGGTGGAGCGCCGCATAGCAGGTGGTGAAGACGCCACCCTGGCAGATGCCGAGCAGCGTTACCTTGTCATGGCCCGTCTCGCGGCAGATCCGGTGCACCGCCTCGTGGATGTAGTCGTCGACATAGTCGTCCATAGTCAGCCAGCGCTCGGCGCGGCCGAGCTTGCCCCATTCGATCAGCCAAAGGTTGACGCCCTCGGCGAGTAGGCTACGCACCAGCGAGCGGTCGGGCTGGAGGTCCGCGATAGTGTAGCGGCCGACCAGGCTATAGACGATGAGGACCGGCGTCTCAACGGTGCGCTTGACCGTCGGCTCGTAGCGAAACAGCTTCACCTTGTCGCGGCGCATGACGAGCGTCTTCGGGGTTGTTCCGACATCGACATCCTCGTCGCGGATGCCGGCGAGCACGTCCGCGCCCTTGTAAAACTTGCCGACATTCTCGGCGAAATCCTTCAGGATGCTGTTGAAGGCGGTTTTGCGGGGTTCGGTCATCGCTTATCCCTTTCCTGGTTGTGTGGCGACACCGCGTGCACCTTCGACTTCATCGCGCTGTGCCCTTATGCTGGCGCGCACCTCCCGCCTGAGTTCCGTGAACTGCCGCGTCAGCTCGTCGAAGTCGTGTTGGCTCGGAACGCCTAACAGCTTCGCGACGCTGTCGGTCATTTGCTGCTGGCAGGTGCGCAGGTCCAGCGCGGCGAGCAGCAATTCGCGCTGCGCGGCGAGGAAATCCTTAGAGCGCAGGTTGCTGATCAGTTCCTTGTTCGCAATGTCCCTCCACTTGTCGAAAGCCTTGCGCCAGCCGAAATCCTTGGCGTCTCCTTCCTTCGTGCCGGCGAGCGTTGCGCTGTAGCGTTCATAGGCCTTGCTCCACGGCACGGAGGCTATGGCGTGATAGGCCGCCATGCGCTGGCCCACGTCCATCCAGGCAGCCATCAGCGCGTAGACCTGCCGGTCGAGGTTGCACATGTCGGCAAGGTGCGGGCCTTCCACCATGCGCTTGATAGTTTTCAAGATCTCGCCGCCCTGTGCGGCGGCAAACAGGCTGCTGTCAGCCGCGCGCATGGTGAAAAAGGGCATCATCGAGTTGAACCACAATTTTCCAACCTCCTCTGACTGCTCCATGTTGCTGCGCCACATTTCCGACATGCGCAGCAGCATCTGCGAGAATTCCGGTTGGTCGTCCGAGCTCGGGGTCATGGCCGGCTCACTCCCGCAAGCGCGCTGGCATAGATCGCCCGGGCGTGATCGTAGTCGAGCTCGCGCGGATTGTTGATCAGGAGGCGCTCCTTTTGCTTCATCGCATCCTTCGCTAGCTTGGAAAGATCGCCTTCGCCGATTCCAACCGCCGATAGGGAGCCGGGCATATTCCGCGCCGTTCGGGAAGTTGAGCACGCCCGGACCGCAGGTGGCCATGCAGACGCCAGTGCGGCCGGTGAGCCGACTCCAGTTGGCGGCCATGAGGGCCGCGGCCCACTCGGTGTGGGTCGGCACGAGCTTGATCGTCGAGTTGCGCAGCGACTCGACGAGGTCGATGGTTTCCTCGCCGGGGATGTAGAAGATGACCGTGACCCCTCGTTTTCAAGCGCCCGGACAACGAGATCGGACGCCTTGACCTCGCGCTGTTCGCTCTCAGGGCTGGGGGTGATCTTTTTTCGCATTCCTGCCATGTCAGTCTCCCTTCGTGCCAATCAGGTCGGGGACCACGATCGGGCTTTAGCGACCCGACTTACTCTGAGCACTACTCGTGCCAATCAGGTTGCGCCGGTAAGCCTTCGAGATTGCACATGTTTCGTTGTCGCTATGCGAGGGGTTTTGTAGGGTTCCCGACATGTCGTGTCGCAATCCGCCTCGATCACCACCGCGAATGAAGGGGCGGTTCGATAGGCTTCAGGTGGGATAAGTCCATGATAGCTGCGCCACGAGTTGGAAGATTTCAACGCCGAATAATCCCCCGGGAGATGGCACGGGGACTGAAGTTCTGGTGCGGTGGACGTGTATCGAGCTCGGTCTGCCGTCGATAATCTGACTAGCGACACCAAAATCGAAATATCCCCCGGCGCCGTTGTCGATAAGGTAATTCTGATAGGTGCATGTCACCGCCCTGTAGTGTGGCGTCTTGCGGTTGGCGCTCCGTCAGCAAAGATGCCCCGTCGGAGAAGATGGCCTTTGCGATTGGCGAGAGGAAAGTGCCGGAGACGAATGTGCCGGCGGCAAAGTCATGGGAGAACCAAGAAGATGCACGCCGTTACCAGCTTATGCTTAGGGCTTCCGCTTGGATTTGCCGGCCCTTGCCGTGGCCCATCGCCGATACCCTTCTTGCCCGTTTGTCGAAGAGCGCCCTGCGCCGACTGCTGCGCTAGCGTTAAAAGGTCAGTTTTTTGGGTTAGCGAAAATGCCATCACGCATGTCCGTTACCTCCCTGATTCGCATGAAAGCCTGTCCGCGGTTGAAGCGGAGCGCTCTGGAATTCGGAAATGCACTAAGTGACGCGGCCCTTGGCGACTGCAGGTTTCCAACCCAAAATTGCCAGATCTGAAGCGGAGAATGATCTCCCGGTAGCGCAGATTTTGTCCTCATCCAGAGCCGTCATGCTTTCCGCCCTTCACTTGGTTGAAGGGGAGCCGTTGTCTGGCGACGTCGGATGCAGCCGTCCTCCCACTGCGGTCGGCCACCGCCCGGCGAGCGGGCATTCGCCACACCTAGTGGGTAAAGATCTGCCGCGTGCCGCGCGCCTCCATAGCCTCCGAATGCCGCGACAGCGCATGAACTTGGGCTGCGCTGCGCAAGGTGCTGTCCTTGTCTTGGACATATGCGCAAATGGCGTCGGCTTCCTATTCCATCTTCTCAAGGTCCTTCACTGCGAGATCAATTACCCAGGATCGACCTTCTCGAACTTGCGGCCACAGGGAGCCCGCGCGAAAGCGCGACCATTTTCTCCAACCGCCTGATCCGTTCGTCCTTACGAACGACACCAGCCTGCCCCGCGCTCAGCCGCCGCCCACAAAGTAATCTTCTCCCATAGGTCGCCATGTCTCGAGCGCCGGTTGACGCGGAAAAGCCGCGCAATCGAGGAGGTAGCCTTTGTCGCTGATCTGACAAAGGTGAAGACAACGTCGCAAATTGTTGTCATGCGTCTGAAGGACCACAAACTGGCGCTGGCTCAATGCAGCAAGTCGCGTCAGATCATGTGGCTTCCGCTTGTTCATTTGGGGATACGGTAGCCCAACCGATCAGAACGGCGTTGATATGACGATTGAGGCGGTGAGGACTCAAGAGTTCGGCAGGCTGCAGCAGCGTTTATGGACGGCTTTCGATTGATATTTCCAGCAAGGGTTTCTCCACGCTTCTGGCAATGATCCTGCTCACGCCGCAACATCAGCTAAACCGCTTGTCCAACCTCACTAGGCGCCCGCAGCGTTATTTTCTCGATCGCTGTGCTTCTGATCGCGCATACGGTGTCGCTAGTCAGATTATCAACGGTAAACCGAAGCTCGATACACGCCCACGGCACCAGAACTTCAGTCCCCGTGCTATCTTCCGGCGCATCGTTTGGCGTTTAAATCTTCCGGCTAGTGGCGCAGCTATCATGGAGTTGCCGACCTGAAGCCCATCGAACCGCCCTCCGTTCGCGGTTGTGATCGGAGCGGATTGCGACACGACATGTCGGCAACCCTACAAAACCCCTCCGCATAGCGACAACGAAACATGTGCAATCTCGGAGGTTTACCGGCGCAACCTGATTGGCACGAGTAGTGCTCAGAGTAAGCCGGGTCCCTAAAGCCCAAATCCGATTGGGAGCTTAACGCCTATGCACATCGTGGTCTGTATCAAACAAGTGCCGGGCATCAGACGCCTAGTATCGTCGTCGTCGGGAAGCAGACAATTGACTGCGACACGGCCCCGGTCTGACCGGCATCGGAAGGAGGCCGAACCTCCAGCAATCGACTTACATAGCGAGGAGCTCTGGAATGGCCTCCTGCTCCATCTGCTTTAGACCTCGGCACCTTCCCGTCACGACGGTGACTATCGTCACGCTCTCATAAGAAGGAATTTGCAATGGCGCGCACCCGCATAAGCCATTTCACAAGACGAGATCACAAACGTCTTTTGTCCAACCGATGGAACGTTCGCCGCGATGGCCTTTCAATATCAAAACAAATCGACCTGACACTTGGCAGGACAAGCTCATTCCTGGCGCGCGAAACGCCGGCTAAAACACTGTGGGGAACAAGACGTGACTTCTAGTTTAAATCTCGACTCTCCAGCCCCGTCTATCAAAGTGCAGAACTGGCTGCGCGGCGATCCGCTTTCCAACTTCCAGCTCGGCAAGATATACATTGTTGAGTTCTTTTCGACTACCTGCGGTTATTGCGAGCCGGAGCTATCCGACCTGGCGAAGTTGCACAAGAAATTCATCGACACGGGAGTTGAGTTCATCGGGATCGCAGCACGTGAGGAAGCTGCGACGGCTGACGACGCCCGAGCCCAGGTGGACGCGTCCATAACCAAATCGCTCCCGAATACGAACATGCGGATCGGACTCGACCACTCAGGCGAAATGGATGAGGATTGGCTCATAGACAGCCTGTCGTTCCACGTTCCAAAGACGTTCGTTGTCGACCGAGACGGTCGCATCGCCTTTATCGGTGATCTGGTTATGCTCGAGGACGTTCTGCCAAAAGTGATTGACGGCAGCTGGCGCGCCAGCGCGGAAGCAAAGAATGCCGAAGAGGAGCGGATTGCTGAAGGCGAGACTTATGCTGCGCAGATAGTTTCATGATCGAGTCTCGGCGGCGATAGAGATTAAGAATTGGAAGACGGCGCTCTCGGCCATTGAGGAGGGCATCAACCTGAGCCCGGACAGCATCTTCTTGCGGCGCAACTTTATTGGCACGAGCAGTGCTAAGAGTTAGCCGGGTCCCTAAAGGCCAAATCCGATTGGGAGCTTAAACGACTATGCACATCGTGGTCTGTATCAAACAAGTGCCGGACTCTGCGCAGATACGCGTCCACCCGGTGACAAATACGATCATGCGCCAAGGCGTACCGACCATCATTAACCCTTACGACCTGTTTGCTCTCGAAGAGGCACTCCAAGTTCGTAACCGCTATGGGGGCGAGGTGACTGTTCTCACGATGGGGCCGCCCATGGCTGAGCAAGCGCTACGCAAAGCCCTCACCCACGGCGCAGATCGCGCAGTGCTTCTCACCGACCGCCACTTTGCTGGATCTGACACGCTGGCGACCTCGTATGCTCTTTCTCAAGCAGTAGCGAAGATTGGCGAGAGCTATGGGGCGCCAGATATCGTCTTTACCGGAAAGCAGACAATTGACGGCGACACGGCCCAGGTCGGGCCCGGAATTGCAAAGAGGCTGAACCTCCAGCAACTCACTTACGTAACGAAGATTGTCTCCATTGATCCCACTTCGCGCGAGCTCATGGTTGAACGACACGCGGAGAGCGGCACGCAGATGCTGAAGAGCACGTTGCCATGTCTCATCACTGTGCTGGAAGGTGTCAATGCAATCCGCCGGGGCTCTCTCGATGACGCCTTCCGTGCCGCGCGAAGCCCGGTTCTTAAATGGGGGGCCGCTGACGCCGGCATTGGGGAGTTGACCAAATGCGGCCTAAGGGGATCGCCGACGGTCGTGAAGCGAGTATTCGCTCCTGGTCCTCGCGCCGAAAAAGCTATGCAAATGGACATTAACGACAAAACGTTGGCCGAGGTCGCCGCGGACACGGTCGCTGCAATTTTTGCCCGCGAGCCTGTTTTGGAACGCAAGCTCACGTCCCATGGCAATCGGTGAGCAGCGAGGAGTAGATTTTGGTCGCTAGAAAAAATGAAACGCCGGCAAACGCGGTCGGCCGCGCCAGCTCAGGGAAAAAGCTGCTTAAGTGTTTCGAAGATCACCGGCACGTCTGGGTCTTCATGGAACTTGAGCGCGGCAAGGTTCATCCCGTATCGATTGAACTCCTCGGCGAAGGCCGCAGGCTAGCTGACAAACTGGGTGTCCAACTTGCCGGGGTAATCCTCGGTTCGTCTGAAGGCGTGGGGACCAAGCCGGCCATTGAAGAGGCCTTCGCTTACGGAGCTGATATCGCCTATCTGGTAGAGTCGCCGCTCCTCGCCAACTATCGAAACGAACCCTTCACCAAGGCTTTGACGGATCTGGTCACTACTCACAAACCAGAAATTCTCCTTCTTGGCGCGACCACGCTCGGCCGCGACCTCGCCGGTGCTGTAGCAACGACCTTACAAACGGGGCTTACGGCTGATTGCACCGAGCTGGATGTTGATGGAGACGGTTCACTCGCAGCGACGCGGCCAACTTTCGGCGGGTCCTTGTTGTGCACGATCTACACGCTGAACAGCCGGCCGCAAATGGCAACGGTGCGGTCCAGGGTCATGGCGACGCCGCAACGTGCGGATAAGCCAATTGGGCGCGTTATCCAGCACGAACTCACAATGGTCGAGGAAGCGATCGTCACCAAAGTCCTCGCATTCCTCTGCAACGATGGTTCTGAGCAATCCAATCTGGCCAACTCCGACATCGTGGTTGGGGGCGGACTCGGCCTCGGCGCTGCAGGAAACCTGCAGCACTTGAGAAACCTTGCAACGACGATCGGCGGGGGAGTCGGGTGCTCGCGCCCACTGGTCCAAAAAGGCTGGATGCCTGCTGATCGACAAATTGGTCAGTCCGGCCATACCATTAGACCTAAGCTCTACATCGCGGCGGGAATATCTGGCGCGGTCCAGCATCGCGTTGGCGTCGAAGGAGCCGATCTGATTGTCGCTATCAACCTCGACCAGAAGGCTCCGATCTTTGACTTCGCCCACATCGGCGTTGTCGCTTGCGCGCTGGAGTTCTTGCCGGCGTTGACAGAAGCTTTCGCCAGGCGAATGCCACCGCACAACTCTATCAAGGGTATGGATCGAGGAAGGCTAGATGACCAAGAGTAAGTTCGACGCGATCGTCATTGGTGCCGGTATGTCCGGCAACGCCGCAGCGTATTCGATGGCTCGTCGCGGTCTAAAAGTGCTGCAACTGGAGCGCGGAGAACATTCGGGCTCTAAGAATGTTCAGGGGGCTATATTATATGCGAACATGTTGGAGGCGATTATCCCAAACTTCCGAGATGACGCTCCCCTGGAACGGCATCTGGTCGAGCAACGATTCTGGCTAATGGATGACTCGTCGCACACGGGCGTGCACTATCGCTCTGATGACTTTAATGAACTGAAGCCAAACCGGTATACGATCATCCGTGCCCAGTTTGACAAATGGTTCTCATCCAAGGTGCGCGAGGCGGGCGGCACAGTCCTTTGTGAAACGACAGCGACGAAACTTGCTCGAGATCGGAGCGGTAGTGTAATAGGCGTTTACACGGACCGAGAGGGCGGTGTGATCCTCGCGGACGTAGTCGTCCTCGCTGAGGGCGTGAACGGACTGCTTGGAACACGAGCCGGCTTGCGCGATATGCCGAAGCCAGAAAATGTGGCACTCGCTGTCAAGGAAATGCATTTTATGCCGGAAGAGGTCATCGCAGAGCGCTTCGGCCTCACCGGTGGCGAAGGCTGTGTGATCGAAGCCGGCGGCACGATTTCACGCGGAATGGCCGGACTGGGCTTCCTTTATACCAACAAGGAGTCGATCTCTGTGGGGATCGGCTGTCTCGTCTCCGGTTTAGCGGAAAGCATGGAAAATCCGTACCGCCTTCTTGACGCCTTCAAGCAACATCCATCCATCCGACCATTACTGGCGGGATCCGAGATCAAAGAATACGCCGCACATCTTATCCCTGAGGGAGGCTTCAAGGCAATCCCACAGCTCTTTGGCAACGGGTGGGTCGTCGTGGGCGACGCGGCGCAATTAAACAATGCCGTGCATAGGGAGGGATCAAACCTTGCGATGACATCAGGCCTCATGGCGGGTGAAGCGATCTTCCAGATAAAGAGCCGCGGCGGTCTCATGACGAAGCACAATCTCTCTCTCTATAAGGGTATGCTGGATAAGTCGTTCGTCATGAAAGACTTGATGAAACACAAAGATCTTCCAAGCCTCCTCCACACCGACAGTCACAATTTTCTCATGACGTATCCAACGCTTATATCTCAGGCGGCGCAAAATTTTGTGCGCGTCGACGGTGCACCTAAAATCAACAGGGAGAAGGCCACAGCTGCCTCCTTTATCAACGCACGATCCCGTTGGGGGTTGATTAGCGACGCGGTCCGCTCCGCCGTATCTTGGCGTTAAAAGGAAAATTCGATGAAGGCGACCACCATTGAGCGCATTGAGGATAAGCTGTACCAAAACCGATATCTCGTCGATACTGGACGCCCACACATTACGGTGCGGCCGCATCGGTCGCCAAGCCCAAGCCTGCTCGCCTTGACGCAAATCTGTCCGGCCAAATGCTACGAGGTGAACGATGTTGGTCAGGTGGCAATTGTTTCGGATGGCTGCTTGGAATGCGGCACATGCAGAGTGTTATGCGAAGCGAGTGGCGACATAAAGTGGAATTATCCCCGGGGCGGGTTCGGGGTCCTCTTCAAATTCGGATGAAGAGTTCCTACCTCCGGCGGGATAGCAGCGATCGATGCAGCTGCATTAGCGGCGGCGATTAAATGTGCATCCACTCAAACTTTCGAAAGGCTAATTTTTACGCCGTCGATAACACGTATTTTTAACTTAGGAATATGCGTTAGCATATTTCGCGTACCAGGGTAAAAAGCAGTGCACCCTCCCCTGTTTGTAGGCATGATTAAACCAGAGGCGCGGCTCCATATTCTCTACGACATCTCCAAAGAGCTTATCTCTTCTTTTCCTCTAGACAACTTGCTGAAGGCTGCCATGAACGCCCTCGTCGAGCATCTGCGATTGCGCGATGGCGGAATCGTGATTCACGGCTCGGGAGGAGAGCCTTGGATAAACGTACGGGCTCCCATTGGGGACGACGTTCGCTCACGTTCTCTGACGATTGAACAGGCGGACGCAATAGATCGTGTCATCGCTAGCGGTGAGAAGCACTTTGGGAAAAATTCTGTCGTTCTCCCCGTTAAAGTAAACCGGAAAGCAATCGGCGCATTGTGGATTGATTTCGCGCAGAAAAGCGGAGATCAGGACGAAACCCTTCTGGCAATGATTGCCGTCCTGATCGGCTTAACCTGCCAGCGCGATCGCGAATTGTGCAGCGATGGCGGCGCAGTCGCCGAGGAACAACAAGCAGGACAGATTCCGAAAATCAAACCGAAGCCTCATCCCACCCAACTCGATAAAATCGACTGGATCGTTGGGGAGAGCCCCGCGATCAAGAGGGTATTAGCTACCACCAATATCGTGGCCGCGACGAACTCCGCGGTGCTCTTGAGAGGAGAGAGCGGCACTGGCAAGGAATGCTTTGCTAGAGCAATACACGCATTATCGATACGGAAAAGCAAGGCGTTTATTAAGTTGAATTGCGCTGCGCTGTCGGAAACCGTTCTGGAATCCGAATTGTTTGGCCATGAGAAGGGCGCTTTCACTGGCGCTCTCCTTCAACGAGCTGGACGTTTCGAACTGGCCAATGGCGGAACGCTGTTGCTTGATGAAATTGGCGATGTATCACCACAATTCCAGGCGAAGTTATTGCGCGTGTTACAGGAAGGCGAATTCGAACGTCTCGGCGGAACGAAGACATTGAAAGTAGACGTTCGAGTTATATGCGCCACCAACAAAAACCTTGAAGTGGCCGTCCTTCGAGGGGAGTTCAGAGCCGACCTCTATTACCGGATCAATGTGGTGCCGATCATTTTGCCGCCACTTCGGCAGCGCGACGGAGACATTTCGCTTCTAGCGCAAGTGTTCCTCGAGCAATTCAACAAGGCAAATGATCGAAATTGCGACTTCGCCCCGTCGGCCATAGACATTTTGTCGAAATGCGCCTTCCCCGGCAATGTTCGCGAGCTGGACAACTGCGTTCAAAGGACCGCCACTCTCGCCAGTTCAAATACCATCACTTCATCGGATTTTGCCTGTCAGCAAGACCAGTGTTCTTCGGCGCTCCTCTGGAAAGACGCCCGCGACGGCACTGGCAACGGCCCGGTGCATAGTCTCAACCCGCGAGATACAATGTTAGGCGGACTGGGGGCCAACGTAGGTACTCCCAGCGGTGCCGCAGCCACAATCGAGGCAGCGGGTCTCACTGAGCGTGATCGGCTGATCAATGCAATGGTGAAGGCTGGCTGGGTACAGGCCAAAGCGGCTCGTATCCTGGGTAAGACGCCGCGGCAGGTCGGCTATGCGCTACGCCGGCATCGTATCGATGTGAAGAAAGACTAAGCGGAGAACGATATGAAGAATGTCGTAAGCTTTGGTTGAGTCGGCCTAACGACTTCGGGCGCGATCCTGTCTTGATTTCTACAAAACATCTCCGGCAGCAAGCGGGAAAAGAGGGCGGTAAAGGCGACATAAGCGCTGAAACAACAATGTCGCGTCGACCGGAATCTCTCTTGCTTTTGGAGCTGTAACCATTCCTCACCAGTGGAACAGTGCAATGTCGGAACCGGAGATAAAGGTCGGGACGACCACCAGTGCCCCCTTCGACCGGGCGCCGATGGCTCCCGCTATGCACGGCGGCCGCGCATCTTCGTCCTATGACCTTTCGGTGACGGATGACATAGATGCGCGGATCTGGGAGAGAATCAAAGATCATCCCTGCTTTTCAGAGCAAGCCCATCACTATTTCGCTCGCATGCATGTCGCGGTCGCACCTGCGTGCAACATCCAGTGCAACTACTGCAATCGCAAATATGATTGCACCAACGAAAGCCGTCCCGGGGTCGCATCAGTAAAGCTAACTCCCGACCAGGCACTACGCAAGGTGCTTGCCGTCGCCAGCAAAGTGCCGGAGCTTTCCGTAATCGGCGTTGCCGGACCGGGCGACGCTTGTTACGACTGGAGGAAGACCGTAGCGACGTTTGAAGGAGTTGCGAGAGAAATACCTGACATCAAACTATGCATCTCCACCAATGGATTGGCGCTTCCGGATCATGTCGATGAGCTAGCTGACATGAATATCGATCACGTGACGATCACCATCAACATGGTGGATCCGGTAGTCGGGGCGAAGATCTATCCGTGGATACTCCACGGGCATCGTCGATACACTGGCATAGAAGCTGCCAGGATCCTTCACGAGCGCCAAATGTTGGGTTTGGAATTGCTGACCAAGCGCGGCATCCTCACCAAAATCAATTCGGTTATGATTCCAGGCGTCAATGACACGCACCTCGTCGAAGTTAACCGATGGATCAGAGACCGCGGCGCATTCATGCACAATGTGGTGCCCCTGATTTCCAAGCCTTCGCATGGTACTTATTACGGTCTTACGGGTCAGCGTTGCCCGGAGCCGTTCGAACTGAAGGCACTTCAAGATTGTCTCGATGGCAACGTCAAGCTTATGCGTCACTGCCAACAATGCCGGGCCGACGCCATCGGTTTGTTGGGCGATGATCGCGAGCGAGAGTTTGCCCTCGACCAGATCTCCACCAAAGTTGAATTCGACACCAGCAAGCGCGAGGCCTATCGCAAGCTGGTCCAGCACGAGCGAGGGGATCAACTGGCAGCAAAATTGGACGCGAACAAAGCAGTCAAGTCACTGAGTTCTTCGGGAACCCTTGCTGTTGCCGTGGCGACTAAAGGTGGCGGCCGGATCAACGAACATTTCGGTCAGGCAAGAGAATTCCAAGTGTATGCAGTCTCACGAAAGGGGATCAACTTGGTGGGACACCGCAAGGTCGAGCAGTATTGCCTCGGTGGTTTAGGCGAGAAGGCCACTCTCGATCACACTATCGTTGCACTCGACGGCATCGACATTCTGCTTTCTTCCAAAATCGGCGATTGCCCAAAGAAGCGGCTGGCAGAAACTGGCGTGCGAGCCAGTGACGCATTTTCCTATGATTACATCGAGACTGCGATTGGCGCGCTATACGCCGCCGAGTTTGGCGGCAAACCGGCGATGCCGACGGCTTTAGGCCCCTCTAATTGAATCAGGAGCTAAAACATGGCCTTCAAGATCATTATATCCCAATGCACCCAGTGCGGCGCTTGCGAATTTGAATGTCCCTCAGATGCGATCAGTTTCAAAGGTGAGGGATATGTTGTGGATTCAAAAAAATGTACCGAGTGCAGGGGTGAGTTCGACACGCAACAATGCGCTTCGGTGTGTCCGATGCCGAAGACCTGCGTCCCTGCCTGATCGTCACCAGACTAAAGCGCAAAGAATGGGACGAGTGGCCAGTGGTCTCCTAGGCGAATATGAGGTTAAAAATTCACGTACCACCAATATCCCATCCAGTGAGCGATGCGCGCAACCTGAGTAGCCGACGTGGGCCCCGGAACGGATGCCGTCCAAGACAGAGCCATAACGGAGGTGTCGGCCTGGTCATATGTCGTACCAAAATAATAGGCTTTGATAACGCTCGACTTTCGATCTTCAAAGCCGCCGTAGCGAGAAGGGACATGCATGAGAGTGACAATCAGCAGAACTGACGTCGGCTTATCGGTCTATATTCACAAGAAAGACCTTGAGGAACCGATCATCTCGGTTGAGCACAAAAACCTATGGGGCGGCTTCATTTTGCTGAAAAATGGATGGCGGATAGCCCTCCCCGACCTATCGCAGAACAGGCGCCTGCCCGTTACTGTCGACGCGAGGAGGCTATCCAGTTAGCGTGTGCGCGGGTCGATAGATGAGCGTCGATTCCAAGTGCAAGCGGGCATACACCCCAAATAGAGGGCATCGAGTTCCCGATCCCTTGAAGGCGGCCATCGGCAAGAGGCCGCCCGTAAATAAGGAGGAGTCCGACATGACCCAACTCAACGACACAACGCTTGAGAAGCTCGTGGACCGCATCTTTGGCGACCTTGGCGGTGCATTCAGCGTGCCGCTGGTGCGGATCGGCGATGACCTCGGCCTCTACAAGACGCTGAAGGAGATCGGACCCGCGACGGCCGAGGAGGTTGCCGTGGCCGCTAGATGCGCGCCTCGCTATGTGCGCGAGTGGCTGGCAGCGCAGGCGGCTTCGGGCTATGTGCATTACGAGAATGGCCAGTTCTCGCTCACGCCGGAGCAGGCCTATGTGTTTGCTGAACCCGACAGCCCGTTCAACCTGATTGGCGCGTTCGATACCGCTGCCGCGATGGTCGGAAATCAGCCGAAGGTGCAGTCTGCCTTCAAGACCGGTGAAGGCGTTGCCTGGGGCGACCAGGCTGGCTGCATGTTCTGCGCTGTAGCGCGGCTGTTCCGCCCTGGTTACGTCAATGCGCTGGTCCAGGAGTGGCTGCCGGCGCTCGATGGCGTGATCGCCAAGTTAAAATGGGGTGCAACGGTGGCCGACGTCGGTTGCGGGCACGGGGTATCGACGGTGCTGATGGCGCAGGCCTTTCCCAATTCCTGGTTTGTGGGCTACGACTTCCATATGGGCTCGATCGCGGCTGCGAAAGCGCACGCTGAGGCGCACGGGTTGACGAACGTGCAGTTCGAGGTGGGCCGAGCGGAAGATTTCGACGGCCGGGATTTCGACTTGATCACCTGCTTCGACTGCCTGCACGACATGGGCGACCCGAAAGCCGCGGCGTCTCATATCAGAAAGGCGCTGAAGGACGGCGGCACGTGGATGGTCGTCGAGCCGATCGCGGGAGATACGTTGGAGGAGAACATCAATCCGGTCGGGCGCCTCTACTACTCGGCGTCGACGATGATCTGCGTTCCCACCTCGCTTGCGCAGGAGACAGGGCTGGCGCTAGGCGCGCAGGCAGGCGAACGGCGGCTGACCGAGGTGATCCGGTCCGGCGGCTTCACCCATATCAGGCGCGCGGCCCAGAGCTCGCTCAACATGGTGCTCGAAGCAACCTGATGGCAAGGAGTGGCGCGTCCGTGTCCGGCCAGCTGGGGCGGGCGCTCCGCGCAGACGTGACGTCGAAAGCGGGTAGCCTTTGAGATTCGGACTATCCTGGGGCTCGAGGGCAGATCCGGTCATCGCGCTCTAACTCCCTGCCGGACGAGAGAGAGCTGCGATACCCGCCTCATCGGCCACATGCAGAAGCGCTTACCGGAGTTGTTCCGGGGCAGTCTTACCGCTCAATGCGTCGACGCAAGCTTTGACGGCAGCCACATATTCCTCGCCGTCATAGCGTCGTTGATCAAGAGACGCGCCGCGTTGCCCAGCGTTCACACGATCTTGCGAGATGCCGGGCCTTGCAACGCAAACCCGCATTCTTTGTCCAGCGTGCCTTGGACCCAGCGTGCTTCGTCGTTGACTGTATCGCCTCTATCCTGCGCCATTTTAGCCGAGTGGCTTTCTGACGGGACCGTAGCGGTATTCGAGAGGCAATTGAAAGTGAGGCGAGACACCGTCCGAAGATGGCTCGCTCAGTTGTTGGTAATGATTTACGAACGCCCGCTTACGATGGTTTTCATGTCTGGCTGCCAATGCCTCGATTTAATGCCGAAACATTGTGCAAGGGGGCTTTGGCCTCAGGCGTGATCGTTATTCCTCCCGCGCAACGGTTGTTGATCCTATGATCATAAACGCCGGTGATCGCTTATGTCTGGGAAGCGTCGTGGTCCGATTTATCGTCAGCTATAGCAACGATATCGAAAATCCCTGAACAATCTCAATGAAAGCCGTTCTGAAGTGTCGATAGCCTACTGAGATTCTGTTCAGGGTCATCGCTTATCGGCTAGACTGGTAACACGACGACTGAAAAGATCATGGATTTCGACATTGCCAATCTGCTCGATTCAGACGAGGCAATGGAAGCCGGCGATTCAAAATTTATCGCCTCAGCCCTCGGCGTTCTTGCCGCGCGAGGCGCACCTGACAGCCGTTGTCGTATCCTTAGAAAGAACCCGTATGACGCGGAATTAGTTGTCGCCAAGGATTATGTCGAAATCGATGTCATCGATTAGATGAGCCACGCCAATTGTATCGTAACGCTGGCCGGGTAAGTTTCGAGAAGGCCATTTCGATCGACTTCCTATCGCGCTGCCATTTTCGAAACATGTGCTCGCGGACAGTCGGCAACGTCCCTGCTCTCCTGTCCCTTCCCGCACAGCCTGCCAGTCAATTGATAGCGTGGATGGATGCCATGCATAGAAATGATTTTACCAACCGTATGAAAATCCAATAAAAAAGTCGCGAGCCGATATGGAATGGACGAACAGGAGTATTTGTACCGGCACAATGTGATCGCCCCAGCGAATGAAACGGAGAAAAACATGTCGGATGCAAAATTGCAGAGCGTGCTTTCGGCTCTTGCGGAAGTGCCCAGACAGCTGAACGCTCTGCCTTCCAGTAAGGCGCCGGATGCTGGTTGCATCAAGCTAAACACGAATGAAAATCCATTTGCGTTGCCGGCAGTTGTCATGCAGAGCGCTATTGCTGCCCTCGAACGGCAGTATCTGTATCCGGAAAATGACAACATCAGTCTGAGGGAAGCAGCCGCCCTTACCTATGACCTCTCCAGAGATCAGGTGATCGCCGGGAACGGATCATCTGAACTTCTCGGGCTTATCTACAGGGCATTCCTTGCTCCGGGTGACACTGTCGCGATGGTGTCGCCGGGGTTTTCATTCAACCGCAAACTGGCCTTTTTGCAAGGAGCTGATTTTCTGGAAATTGGGTGGGGGGAAATTCACTCATTGCTGTCAAAGCAATTACTCCTCGGACCAGCAAAAGATGCCAAGTTCATTCTGTTGGCTAATCCGAACAACCCAACCGGAACATTTATTCCGATTGCTGACATCGAACTCCTTGTGGCACAATCGGATCGGTTGATTGTTTTGGATGAAGCCTATGTCGACTTTGCACCTGACGATGCTCTACGTCTGGTTAAGCGTCATGCGAACCTCCTGCTCTTAAGAACATTTTCGAAGAGCTATGCTGCTGCGGGCATTCGAGTTGGGCTCGGATTCGGTCATCCTGAGGTCATCGGCAGACTGCGAAACATACAGAACGTCTTCAACATGAACGTGATTGGCCATGCTGTTGGCGTCAGCATCCTTTCGAATCGGTCCGCCTACGACGAGAACCACAAGCAAATTAAGTATGAGAGACAGCGAGTGAGCGCAGCGCTCTCGCAATTTGGTTTCACCGTAACTCCCTCGCATGCAAACTTCCTGCTGGCCCGTGTGCCAGCAGGAAGAGATAGCGTCTGGTGGCAAGCCTCCCTGGAGCGGAAAAAGATACTCATTGCTGTCTTCCCCGATAGAGGACTGGAATATTCCATCCGCGTTAGCATCGGTACAAAAGCGCAGATGGATGCATTTCTTGCGGCGGTCAGCGATATTATGGGAGCTGAGGATCTCGAAGGCCGGCCTTAAAGCAACGCTGCCTCTGCTCTATGCGTTGCATAAACATGATATGGCGGGCAACGGGAGGCCGCTGCTCGATACTATCCGCCCGGTTTGGACCGGCCATCAAAGTCAAATCAGGAACCATCTTCACAAAAGGCGCGCGTCGGCACGACCTGCAAAGCGTCGACGACGCCACCGGGTCGGCATTCTCTAGGTCTTGGTGATGTAGAGCGGGCCGACGCCTGACGGTGGACTTTCGGCAACAGCAAAATCACAGATGGCTGCGGGCAATTTCGAGATCTCAATGATCTGCCCTCGCAGACGCAAAGCTCAGAGGTAAGTTCGCCCTGAGCATGAGATCATGTCCGCTCAGCAATCCAAGTCTTAAATTTGGATCGGTGCCTGAAGGATGTGCATGAACGTTGGAGATACGGAATGAGAAACGCCTTTCCTGCAAAGCTAAGCTTCGGCATCTTTGATCATTTGGACGAGGATGGTCGCGACCTCGCACAACAATATGCAAATCGCCTTACGCTAGCAGAGACCTGCGATCGGCTCGGTTTTTATGCGTATCATCTCGCAGAGCACCATTGTACTCCGCATGGCAGAGGCCCATCGCCGAATTTGTTCTTATCGAGCGTGGCACAGCGCACTCGTCATCTTCGCGTCGGCCCCATGGTCATGCTGCTAAGCCTGTGTCATCCGCTACGCGCGTTTGAAGAGATCTGTATGCTTGACCAGTTGAGCGGTGGTAGGCTCGAGTTGGGCATAGGCCGCGGATCACTCCCAATCGAATTGGGTTACTTTGGAATTGATGCGGACGCGGTGCCGGAGCGTTACGTCGAAGCCAGTGAAATCCTTGTCAAGGCAATGAAGGGCGGTACGCTATCCTACCAAGGCGATCACTTTGAGCTAAACAACGTACCATTGACGCTGAAGCCTTATCAGCGTCCGCATCCGCCCATTTGGATCGCCACCAACCGGCCCGAGTCTGCAGCTTGGGCCGCCGCAAATGGCGCGAATATCGCGTGCCTAGGACCCGCGTCTGTTGTTCGC
Source organism: Rhizobium lentis (assembly GCF_017352135.1). Lineage (NCBI taxonomy): Bacteria > Pseudomonadati > Pseudomonadota > Alphaproteobacteria > Hyphomicrobiales > Rhizobiaceae > Rhizobium > Rhizobium lentis. The sequence continues at coordinate 157,888 of NZ_CP071458.1, read as the reverse complement.
AAAATTACTGATGCCTTCCATTCCCATCGAGAGGACTACGATGGCACGGACGACCAAGCCTCATTTCTCGGATTGCTCCGAATGGTGGTGGTCGGACGTTCTGCCGCGCATGCCTATTCACTCGCGGCACCTGCTTACGAACGATGGGTTAAGAGCTTCAAATTTCTATACGATATCAATGCGATCCCAGTTCCGTCAAACCTGCCGCTGACCTTGGATGCCGCAATTGAGAGTGAATTGTGCGTAGTAGGAACGGCAGCCTCTGTGCGACGGTCTCTTCTTGATCAGTTGGAAGAGGCAGGCGCCAACTATCTTCTGTGTCAACTCGCGTTTGGAGATCTGCCATTGGACGCTTCAATATACACTGCTATGACCATTCAGTCCGACATTATGGATCGGGTTGGTTGACTTCGGCAACCACTTGGCGCGCCGCCTGACCTTTCCCCGTGGACTCCGCAACTAACACCAGTTATCCCATGCCGCCTCCACGACACCAATTGAATCAAGGAGTCGGCCCGAAGGAGCCCCGGCCGACCTTGCTCCAAAGTTTTTTTGGAGTTCCCTCCAACAGTTTTGTGACGATCAGATTAAGGCTGGTTTAGGGGAATTGCCAGGCTGTCTGTTGCTTTCTCTAGCCGAAAACGTGGCGGTTCCGGCCTAGTTTCTGTGGGTCATGCCATCGAGGATTGTGTCGTCCCTAGAAACCGCAAGATCGCGTACAGACCAACGGCTATCGCCGACCCTGATTGATCAGCTGACGGGGCTCGACAGCACGGTCGTCATCGGCGGCATCGCTGGGCTCACGCAGACCATGCTGGCCGAGGCCGGAAAAATGGTCGTTTGACCTTGGCATTAGGCCGCGCAATCGTAGTGAGGTGCTGACGGTGGCAGCCGTAGCAAATTGGTGAGGCGGCATCACGCCGCTGGTGCCGGGGGTCGTCGCTGCCCCAATATGGTTAGCGATGATGGCCGCGGAGACGCGATGTGCCCTTTTACTTGCTAAGCAGCATTCTTCACCGCATCAGTCGCCGCCGAAGCAATGCGGTAGACAAGAAGAATGGTACGACTATGTAGATGCAGAGAACGCCGATGTGCAGGCAGACATTGGTGATTGATTGGCCCAGCATCGTCGGGCGGATAACATCTACCGCATGTGCCAAGGGCAAGAACGCCGCAAGCTGCTGGAATGCTACAGGCAATTGGTCGATGGGAAAGACTGCGCCTGATAAGAACAACATCGGTGTGATGACAAGCGTTTGATAAAATATGAAATAATCGTAGCTGGGCGCGAGGGCCGTGACCACCATACCGAGGCTCGCAAAGGCAAAGCCAGTAAGGGCAATGACCGGAAGAGCATAGAGAAGAGACAGCCAGTGAGTGTATCCCAACATGGCGGCGACGATACCAATGCCGGTGCCTGCGAGCGACGCCTTAGTTGCCGCCCACGCCATTTCCCCAACGACGATATCCCCTAGCCTGAGCTGTGTGTACAACATTGCTTCCCAGGTGCGCTGGCCCTGCATTCGGCCAAAGGCCGCATAGATAGTCTCGAAAGTTGCAGCAGTCATCGCGCTTGTCGCGATCATTCCAGCCGCCAAAAATGCGGTGTACGATACGCCGTCAACGTGCCCTACCATCACTCCCAATCCAGCGCCGAGCCCGAATAGGTATATTATGGGATCGGCTAGATTTCCGAGAATGGATGCCAGCGCCGCTTTTTTCCAAGCCAGATAGTTTCTGCGCCAAACTGCGAGCCAGTTCAAACCGCCAGCGGGTAATGTTGCTACGCTCATCGTCTACTTCTCCATCTCGCGTCCGGTTAACCGCAAGAAGACATCCTCTAGATTTGGTGGACGCTCCAGCAAGCGCAGGCCCGAATATCCACGCAGTTGCGCGCGCACCTGCTCTGGATCAGGCGTGTAGCAGAACAGGGTCTCTCCGCTGATTTCCAGTCGCCTAGCGTTTGGCCTGATCAAAAGACTAAGCTCCTGCGGATCGCCACCATAAATTTCGATCACGGGACAGCCAATCTGCTCCTCGATCAGGGCATGCGGTCGGCCTTCGGCGATCTTTCGCCCAGCTTCAAGCACGCACAGCCGGTCGCACAAGCGCTCCGCCTCTTCCATGATATGGGTGGTCAGAAGAATTGTCTTGCCTCGTGCCAACAGCGATCGAAGCCGCTCCCAGATCAAGTGTCGTGCGTGTGGGTCGAGACCAGTGGTCGGCTCGTCCAAAATGAGTAGCTGTGGGTCATTAATGAGCGCACGCGCCAAAGTGAGGCGCCGCTTCATTCCTCCAGATAGGTCTGCCACACGCGTATTCGTCTTGCTCTCAAGTCTCGCAAAATCAAGCAGAGACGGGATGACCGCTTCGATTTCTCGGGTGCTCATGCGGAAGTAGCGGCCGTATACTAAAAGGTTTTCGCGGACCGTGAATTCCAGGTCGAGATTATCGAACTGAGACACGATCCCGATTTTCGCTCGTGCCAAGCGAACCTGGCGCGGTTCCCGTGCTCCGAGTACAGTGATTGTGCCTGCACTTGGCGACGTCATCCCTAGGATCATACGGGTGATCGTACTTTTACCTGCGCCGTTCGGCCCTAAAAGACCAAAACATTCTCCGGCGGCGATAGTAAACGACAAGTCATTGACGACGACTTTACCACCATATGATTTCGAAACACCGGCCAGGTCGATTGCAACTGAAGACAAGGACCCAGAAGGCGAATCCATTGACTTACTTTTTGATTGGCCCTGCCGCTCCGATAGGATGATATGATCCTGGTGCGGATCAGCGATCGCCGTCTTCAAATTCGCTAATTGCCCGTTCATTTCTTGTCCCAAATTTTGAGGTGCAGTGACGCGTCCATCACTCGCCACTATAGGCAATTTCAGATGTCGCCCGCCCTGGCACTTTGGTAGCTCCCTGACCAACATTCGGCGCAATCGCGACTGATCCGCGCGACAGCCAGTCGCTATTGGATAAGGTACAAAGGGCATAGGCCTTCAAAGGAATTAAGAGAAAGATGTTCACGAGCGTGTGGAGAGCAAAGCCCAGAAACCTAAGTTCGCGGGCGCGATAGGCAACCACGCTGCATCGCACAAGAGTCATGGAGCCGATGACCATGATCGTCCACCATGGTACTGTGGCGGTCATCGCAAACTGCCCAATACCCGTCAACACCGACAGCGCAAGAAGTAAAGGGCCGCCATTTTGCCCGATTACGTCCAGCGTGAGATATCGATCAAGGCCAGGCAGTACGGGGAACGCAAGCAAAGTATCCCGAAAAGTGCTGCGTGCCCACCGTAGTTGTTGACGCAGATAAACACCTATTGTGTCAGGAACAACTGTCGCCGCGATGGCGCTCGGAACATACTCAGTTCGAAAACCTGCGCTCAGCATGAGAATCGTTAAATGGCGATCTTCACCGAAGTCACTCGGCTTGCCGCGATAAAGTTGCGTCTCGTACTGATCCAGCAGCGAGAGCATAGCAGAACGCCGGTACATCGCGCATGGGCCGCAGCAGCACATAACTGCACCGAAGCGAGCTTGCGCCGCGCGCTCCTCGTTGCAGGCAAGCCAGTACTCCATGTCAATCAAGCGAGTCAGCCAAGTGTCCCCCTGGTTACTGGCTTTCAATTGGCCCATCGCCGCACCGACCGCTGGATCGCGCATTTTGTGGGCGAGCTTGGAGACGACGTCGGGGGCGAGCGTGGTGTCTGAGTCCACGTTCAAGATGAGATCCCCAGAGGACTGGGTGATAGCGGCGATTTGCGCTTTGCGCTTTCCAACATTTTTAGCGAGAATTATGAAGCTGAATCTTTCATCGTCTGCATAGGCAGCGCGCTGAGCCACAACCGGGTCGCGATTTCTGGAACCGTCGTCTACTACATAAATACGCAATTTTCCGGCATAATCTTGCTCCGCAAGCGACGCGAGGCATTCCGAAAGAACGATTGGGTCCTCGTTGAAGGACGGCACAATGACATCAACGCTTGGCACAGAGGTGGCGTCGATATGTTTCGCAGGTGTTGTTGAGATCGTTGTCCGCCTAGCATGAAAGACCTGCGCGCTCTTATAAACAGTGGAGAGCATTGCATAAAGCGAGACGGCGGCGATGCTGGTTGTTGCGAGCAGGGTCATGGTTTCTCGTTTGTCCAGTGTTTCAGGGAAGTGAACGAATTTGGAATCCGCGGCTATGCAGTGCCGGAATAATTCGAGAGAGTGCTAAAAGCGTCTGGTCACGCAGTCCGGCAAGCGAGCATTGCTCAACCTCATCGGGCGGACACCCGTCGTGCAAAAGTACGATTGCCCCAGGCCGAGCAGCAGCAAGCACCTCATCAACGATCACATCGGTGCCCGGGCAAGACCAATCTCTAGGGTCGGCCGACCAGTGAACGGCTCCAAGTCCAGCCCTCACCGATGCTGAGAGCACGTCTTCAGTCCACGCCCCGTAAGGCGCTCGTAAGTGCCGGACCTGGGCTTGGGGACAGGCCGAGACAATAGCTTGATGCGCCTCGTCTATTTCACGTTTCACATCCTTGGGATCGCAGGTGGCGAGGTCGGGATGCGTCATGGTATGATTGGCGACATCATGACCTTCCGCCACAAGGCGTTGAATGAGTTCCGGGTGATCCTTCACGTAGGAACCGATAGCAAAAAATGTTGCCGGGACGCGGTGCTCAGCTAGAACATCAAGGATTTGCGGCGTGCAGAATGGATTGGGACCATCATCGAACGTCAAGTAAACGCAGCGATCTTCCGGTCCGTTTGTGTGATTGACCGGTACTTCGCTCATATAGGCAGGCCGCTTCATAGTTCCGACCCGTTTCGTTCAATCAACGAGCCCGCAGGCCACTCAGTCATCGGACGGTCGACGGGAACTACCAATACGAGGACATCTTCAGTGCGCGTGGCTGGCAGGTCGGAATGCGCGTCTGGAAGCGTGGAGCGCACACGCAGCCCCGTCATCATATTGGCGGTTCCGTCTCGGCAGTATCTTTCCATGTGATTCCGCATGGCGTGGCGAACTGTTCCAAAAGCAAATGGAACGCTCAACTCGCGCAGAACCGGAAACATAGCGCGGACCGAGTGAGCGATGCCTAATCCTTCTAGATCCGGTCGCACTCCGTACAGGCCTAGCTCGGCCACAAGCAAATCAGTCGTACCGACCCTTACGAAGCGGCGTAACAAGCCCATGTGGCTAGCGACACCGCGCGAGTCATATGCGATTGCGCGGCGTTCGGGCCTCGCACCACCCCAGCTTCGGCCAGTCTCGAACGGCTTGGCATTGAAAGCTCCCGTCGGCCCATAGGTCTTGCAAAAAAAATCAGCGAGCTCCGCGTGGTCTGAAGCTTCCAACTCATTTTCCCAGCATATTTTCCATCGCACTTCAGAAGACATGCAAAAGCTCCACGTTGTTCCTTCACCCAGCCACGATCAAAGCCGCGCGAGATTGTTGCGCATGACTATTGGATTGCCGGTTAGACAATCGAGCGGTTAGGAGAAGTAAAGAATTGAAATCGGGCCCTTGCCCGGCATTTCGATTTTTCGTTCCCGGCCTTGATATTGATCAAGTTCCGGCTTTTCTATAAGTGATCCGAAAGATTGGTAAAATCGATTGTTTGGATGGCAATCATCTATGGAATGGATATACACTCATGCGTTTTAAAGGCCTTGATCTCAACCTTCTTGTAGCGCTCGACGCTCTAATGACCGAGCGCAAGCTCACAGCAGCGGCACGCAGCATCAACCTCAGCCAACCCGCCATGAGCGCTGCCATCTCCAGGTTGCGCGCCTATTTCAACGACGAGCTTTTTATTATGCAGAGACGGGAGCTAATTCCGACCCCGCGTGCGGAGGCACTCGCCCCCGCTGTTCGCGATGCTCTCTTGCATATTCAGCTCTCCGTCATCGCATGGGATCCAATAATCCCTGCGGAGTCCGACCGCCGATTCAGAATTATCCTTTCAGACTTCATGGCACTGGTCTTCTTCGACAAGATCATCTTGCGCTTAGCTCGAGAGGCGCCGGGGGTCAGCTTCGAGTTGCTGCCACTTGACGACGATCCGGAGGAGCTTCTCCGCCGTGGGGATGTTGATTTTCTGATCCTTCCGGATTTGTTCATGTCTGGCGCCCACCCAAAAGCAAGGCTTTTCGAAGAGGAACTGGTGTGTGTCGGCTGCCCTACGAACGAGCAGCTGCCAGGGAAGCTCTCCCTGGAGCAATATATGTCCATGGGGCATGTTGCGGCTAAGTTCGGACGTGGTCTTAAGCCTTCTGTTGAGCAATGGTTATTGCTGGAGCACGGCTTCAAGAGGCGTATTGAACTCGTCGTGCCGGGGTTTAACCTGATCCCGCCGTTGCTGTCAGGCACTAACCGAATAGCAACCATCCCGCTCCGGCTGGTCAAACATTACGAACAAACTATCCCCTTACGGATCATCGAGCATCCTTTGCCACTGCTTTCGTTCACTGAGGCTGTCCAATGGCCGGCTCTTCACAACACTGATCCTGGAAACATATGGATGCGCAAGATTATGATCAAAGAGGCTTCGCGCATGGAATCTGAGATGCAAAGTTGCACGTCGTAAGCGGCACCCCCGGGTTCATTCCACAGCCCCAGTAGTTAGATGGGCGCTGATCATTGGAACCGATGCATTCGGTCCCCTAACGAGGCAACGCATTATAGGCGGGTCCCGGTGCCTCAGCTCATCCAGCGATTTAAGCCATTGTGCCGAGAGCGATCGTTTCTACCTGAGAAGGTGCCATGTATGCTTTACCTGGCCTAATGCAAAGTGATTCAAAACTTTATTCCTGTCATTTATGTTCGGCTCAATGCTGAAAACCAGCATCACGCCACGGCGACTTCATCGACCTCCCGCACATGCTTCCTGCGCCGCACTGATAACGCGCCGGCCCGGGAAGGGCCAAAGCTCAATACTTTCGATCCGCGTAATCACGCTTTTCCTGGAGGGTTTGAAACGCCGCCCGCTAATGAATTCAGCCGCGCAATGCGCCGAGCCACGATCCATGGCGTGGATGCTTTTGATCCACACAATCAATTTTACCAATCATTTCATATGATCCATAGCAAGGCAGCCGCGCGGTGAGGTTGGGTAATTTTGTCGGTTCTGTCATCACTTCGCAGACGAGCCGGAACATCTTCCGATGTTAGCAGCAATTGGATCGGGTCTTCTCGCAAGGCCGGCGGCTTGTCGAAATTAGGCATGATGGAAAGGAACACAAATGGCTGATCAACTCACACTGGAAATTATCAGTGCGATCAATAAGCTCGTCAAAGCTGAAAACGGCGAGAGAACGACCGTAGCGCTCGGCGAAATAACGACTGACACGGAGTTGACTTCGCTTGGCATCGATTCGCTGGGTTTGGCCGATGTCCTTTGGGATCTGGAGCAAATCTACGGCATCAAGATCGAGATGAATACGGCGGATGCCTGGTCGAACCTCAACAATATCGGCGACGTGGTGGAAGCCGTCCGTGGCTTGCTCACTAGGGAGGTCTGAATGGACAAGCGCGTCGTTATCACCGGATTGGGCGGACTGTGCGGACTGGGCACCGATGCTTCCTCTATCTGGACGGAGATGCGCGAAGGCCGCTCCGCCATCGGCCCGATTTCAAATTCAGAGATTCATGAGCTGAAGGGGATGATCGGGACCGAGATCAAGGTGCTGCCTCAACACGACATTGATCGCAAGCAGCTCATCTCCATGGACCGCTTCAGCCTGCTTGCCGTGCTTGCAGCTAGAGAAGCCATGCGACAGGCCGGCCTTTCGTGCGATGAAGAAAATGCCCACCGTTTCGGCGCGACAGTGGGCGTTGGCTTTGGCGGCTGGGACGCTACCGAGAAGGCCTACCGCACCCTCCTACTGGGCGGCGCGACCCGCACTGAGCTATTCACTGGGGTAAAGGCAATGCCTAGCGCGGCTGCCTGTCAAGTAAGCATGAACCTCGGGCTGCGGGGGCCAGTCTTCGGTGCCACCTCCGCCTGCGCCTCGGCCAACCATGCGATCGCTTCAGCGGTAGACCAGATCAAGCTCGGTAGGGCGGACGTTATGCTAGCTGGAGGAAGCGACGCGCCACTCGTGTGGATCGTGCTTAAGGCATGGGAAGCAATGCGCGTACTCGCTCCAGATACTTGCCGGCCATTCTCCGCCGACAGGAAAGGACTAGTTTTGGGCGAGGGTGCGGGCATGGCGGTGCTGGAAAGTTATGAGCATGCCGCCGCCCGCGGTGCAACAATGCTTGCCGAGGTCGCCGGCATTGGCCTTTCCGCCGATGCCTACCACATCGCTGCACCAGCTGTGCATGGGCCGGAGGCGGCGATGCGCGCCTGCCTTGTTGATGCGGGTTTAAATGCCGAGGATGTAGACTACCTCAACGCCCATGGCACCGGCACCAAGGCCAACGATCAGATCGAAACGATGGCGATTAAGCGCGTCTTCGGTGACCATGCTCGATCGATGTCCATCTCTTCCACCAAATCCACTCACGCGCACTGCCTCGGGGCAGCAAGTGCGCTCGAAATGATTGCCTGCGTGATGGCGATCCAAGAAGATGTCGTGCCGCCGACCGCAAACTATCGCGAGCCGGATCCCGATTGTGACCTGGACATCACGCCAAATGTGCCCCGGGAGCGTAGGGTGCGCGTGGCCATGAGCAACGCCTTCGCCATGGGCGGCATGAATGCTGTCCTTGCGTTTAAGCAGGTGCAATGAAGTGAAGACCGTCACGACTAACCGTTGTAAGGCCAGCGGCACATGCTTGAAGCAAGCACCCCGATTCCCGTCAGCAAGGTCTAGCTCCAATTCCCCAGATACTCGCGCATCTGAAAAATGGTCCTCCGCCCAGCCACGTTATTCAGCTTTCACGTGTCGCGGGGGAGCTGGAGCCTGACTATTCTCGTCGCGGGAGTTCTCACTCGGCTCGCTGGTCGACTAAAGTTGACGCCTCATCCTTTCTGCCACGAACAAGGAGTGTTACTATGAATTCCACCTCCGCCTCCGCCCGATATCGTGCCAGGTGCTAGCTAGCTTGATCGCGAAGTAGTCGCACTCAAGTACCGTCCTCCCGCTAACAAGATCTGAGAAGTGACGATGAAACGCAGCCAAAAAGAGAAGATGCTGGCAGGCGAAATGTACAACGCAGCGGACCCCGAGATCCAAGCCGAGCTGCTCCTCACCGGGGCTTGGTTGAAGCGGTATAATGACACGCTGGGCGACTCCGCCGAGCGGTGGAATGCGCTCCTTTTAGAACGATTGGGAGCAGTCGGGCTTGGAGCGGTTATTCGTCCTCCGTTCCACTGCGATTACGGGTTTAACATCCGGATCGGAGCTTGGGTCTACATCAATTACAACTGCGTCATTCTTGACGTGGCAGCGGTAACTATCGGTGACGGAACCGCAATTGGCCCTGCTGTGCAGATTTATACTGCGGACCATCCACATGATCCAGAGCAGCGCCAGGCTGGACTGCAGTTGGGACGGCCTGTCAGCATTGGCAGGCACGCCTGGATTGGCGGTGGAGCAATCATTCTCCCGGGCGTGACAATTGGCGATCACGCTGTCGTTGGCGCTGGTAGTGTGGTCACGCGAGATATTCCTGCAGGAAGCACGGCCATGGGAAATCCAGCTCGGGTCAAGGCTGGTGGACGCTTGCCGAAATCATAAAAGCAGGCGTTGGGGTAAATCCGGCGGTAAGGGGTAGTTTCTTTGCTTGTGCGAACGGAACTTCTGGGCCGCCATGGCCCTTGCGGTTCCAACTGTCGGCACTTTCAATCTGACGCAAACCTCTTTGCAAATGCGGCTGGGCAGCCCTGCTGACCGATTCGTGATCACGTTTGCATGCAAAGGGGCAATTACGACTTAGGGTCAACCCGCAGACCCATACCGCTTCACCTGCAGAAAAACGAATTGCCTCCGTGCACATGATGAAAGACAATTGGTCGTGCCGAATGACAGTAAGCGGTGCCTTGACCCCACCTTCCGGATCAGCGTGTGATTGTTGATGTTGTTGCCGAACGAGGCTTCGACATATGACGATTACAGGATTTACGCATGGCACCAGTGAAGATGTGCCGTTGCAACGGTTTGAGGTTTTCACGGGAACAGGCCGTCGCCGCGACTGGAGCGACGAGGAGAAGGACCGCATTGTCGCCGAGAGCTATAGCGGCGAGATGTCGGTCAGTGCTGTTGCGCGTCGGCATGGGTTGTCGCCCGGACAATTGTTTACCTGGCGTCGGCAGGTGCGAAGTCAGGCGAAGCAAGACTCGCCGTCAATGTTTGTGCCAGCGGTAATTGATCGTCCGGCAGAGCCACCCCCGACACGGCGAAAGACGATAACGAGGAGCGCACTTCCAATTGCGGCAATCGAGCTGGAGGTTGGCGGCGCGATCGTCAGGATCGCATCTGGCACGGACAGCGCGACCATTGCTGCCGTGAACCAGGCCTTGAAGGCTCAGTCGTGATTGGTCCGTCCGGTGCGGTAAAGGTGATGATCGCCACCAAGCCCGTCGACTTCCGCAAAGGTGCTGAAGGATTGGCAGCACTGGCGAAGGCGGAGATGGGTGCTGACCCATTCTCTGGCACGATCTACGTGTTCCGCGCCAAACGAACGGACCGGATCAAGCTGATCTTCTGGGATGGCAGCGGCGTGCGCCTGGTCGCCAAGCGGCTTGAGGATGGCGAGTTCCATTGGCCTCGAATGCAGGACGGCGCGATGCATCTGACGGCCGCACAGTTCTCGGCGCTGTTCGAGGGACTGGACTGGAAACGCGTTCATGCGCCGAGCGAAACGCGCACGCCGGTAAGGGCTGGATGACGGCCGCGACCATTTGAATCAGCACCATCCAGCCTCTCGATCCGAGCGGTAAAATATGCTGTTCTCGATCCATGACGATAACGGCGGACGAACTTCCGGATGACCTGAACGCGCTGAAAGCCATGGTGCTTTCGCGTGAGGCGGAGAATGCCCGCCTGCGTCAGATCATCAAGGAATTGCAGCGCCACCGCTTTGGTCGACGGGCAGAGACGCTTCCCGAGGATCAGCTTCTGCTTGGGTTTGAAGAAGCCGAGCAGGTCGAAGCCGACGGACTGGAAGAGAAGGAACAGGCTGCCACGGCTTTTCGCCAGTCGCAAGTTGCCAAGCGGCGCACGAACCGGGGCTCGCTACCAGCGCACCTGCCGCGCATCGAGGTCGTGGTCGATATCGATGACCACGCCTGTCGTCGACGACCTGCTGCCTTGGGTCTACGCCGCAACGCATGAACTCAAAGCCGTGGCCTGAAAACAGCGCTTACTAATGACATGCGCGCGGCATGTCGTCGGCAGATACCAATTCCTGTTGGCTCGAACATTTTCAGAGGCAGGCGCCCAAAACCCGGGCGAAGCTTATCATCGACACTTTGCAGAAGGCACCATTCACCGCATACAGCGTCAATCGACCCTACTGAGGGAGTCGCATCCATATCGTGGATGATAGCTATCGCAATAATCAATTTTACTAATCTGTTTGGATTTAATAGCACCCGCTGGAGGACACGCACCGAGCGGCGTCCGCCTTCCTGATTACCGGTCGGGGGCTCTTGGGACATGGGTGACAAGCATGTGTGGGATTGTTGGCATAGTGGGACATAAGCCCGTGTCGGAGCGGCTGATCGAAGCCTTGGAGCGGCTGGAATACCGCGGTTATGATTCAGCCGGGATTGCTACGATCTTCGAGCGAGAATTGCACCGACGCCGTGCAGAAGGCAAGCTCGGGAACCTTAAAGCGAGATTGAAAAAAGAGCCCCTGAGCGGCACTGTCGGCATCGCCCACACCCGCTGGGCGACCCATGGCGCACCGACAGAATGCAACGCTCACCCCCACTTTGCCGATGGCGTAGCCGTTGTTCATAACGGCATCATCGAAAATTTTTCCGAGCTGAAGGACGAATTGGCAGAGGTAGGGGCCAAGTTCCAGACCGACACTGACACCGAGGTGATTGCGCATCTCCTGACAAAATTCCGTCAGGATGGCATGGGATGCCTTGAGGCCATGCATGCCATGTTGAAGTGCGTCAAGGGCGCATTTGCTCTTGCCATCCTGTTTGAGGATGATCCAGCGACCATTATGGTGGCGCGCAATGGACCACCATTAGTGATAGGCCATGGCGATGGTGAGATGTTTTTAGGTTCCGACGCGATCGCTCTTGCTCCCTTCACCAACGACATCACATATCTGAACGATGGCGATTGGGCTGCTGTAGGCAAAACGAGTGTCCAGGTTTTCGATACGGAAGGCAACGTCGTTACGCGCCCACGGCACATATCGCTTGCTACCGCAGACCTGGTCGGCAAGGGCAATCACCGGCATTTTATGGAGAAGGAAATCTACGAGCAACCCGAGGTCATCGCCCGTGCTCTTGGTCACTATATCAATGTCAACGATAATCAGGTCAATGCCATTGCAACCGACATCGGTTTTGGCAGGGTTGAGAGCCTCGCAATTTCTGCCTGCGGCACTGCATATCTAGCGGGGCTCGTTGGCAAATATTGGTTCGAGCGCTACGCACGGTTAATGGTTGAAATTGATGTCGCCTCTGAATTCCGCTATCGCGAAATCCCGTTGTCGCTGCGGTCGGCAGCGCTCTTCATCTCTCAATCTGGTGAGACGGCTGACACGCTTGCATCGCTACGCTATTGCAAAGCACAAGGTCTGAGAGTAGGCGCTGTCGTCAATACCGCAGAATCAACTATTGCCCGCGAGGCAGATGCCATCTTTCCGATCCTCGCCGGGCCAGAGATCGGCGTTGCTTCTACCAAGGCATTCACCTGCCAGCTTGCTGTTCTCGCTGCACTAGCCATCGGCGCAGGCAAGGCGCGGGGCACAATCACGGACGACGAGGAGCAGGCGCTGGTCCAAAGTCTGGCGACGTTGCCCGGCGTTATGCGACGAGTGCTGAACGACATCAAGCCGCAGATCGAGCTCTTGTCACGGGAATTGTCGCATTACCGCGACGTGCTCTATCTCGGCCGTGGCACAAATTTCCCATTGGCCATGGAAGGTGCGCTGAAGCTCAAGGAGGTTTCCTATATTCATGCTGAAGGTTATGCGGCAGGAGAATTAAAACACGGTCCGATCGCCCTGATCGATGAAAATATGCCAGTCATCGTCATCGCGCCACATGATCGGTTCTTCGATAAGACTGTCTCCAATATGCAGGAAGTGGCCGCCCGCGGCGGCCGTATCATTCTGATCACCGACGAGACGGGTGCGTCGATGTCGAAACTCCCCACCATGCACACCATCGTGTTGCCTAATGTTGAGGAGATTATCGCGCCGATGATCTTTTCTCTGCCGCTGCAGCTTCTTGCCTATCACACGGCCGTCGTCATGGGGGCAGATGTGGACCAGCCGCGGAATCTGGCTAAATCAGTCACAGTCGAATGATTGTGACGATTTAATTCGCAACTCGCCTCCGAGAAAATCCAAGACTTGACCAGACATCAAATAAGTGAGGTCGTATGCACGAACTTTCGCTCGCCGACGTGCCGTCGCGAATTGGCCAGGAACTCGGTAAATCCGAATGGATCACCGTCGATCAAACCACAATCGATCTCTTCGCCGATGCGACACACGATCATCAATTCATCCACGTGCACCCGGAACGCGCAGCAGTCGAAAGCCCGTTTGGTGGCACTATCGCTCATGGCTTCTTGACGCTCTCGCTTCTGTCGGCGATGAACTTCAGCGGCATGCCAAGGATCCGCGAGCAGACCATGGGCCTTAACTACGGCTTAGACCGGGTGCGTTTCATGTCACCGGTTAAGACCGGTAGCCGCGTGCGCGGTCGCTTCGTTCTCTCTGAATGTCAATTTCGCGGCGCAAGCATGCTGGTGACCACTTACGAGGTGACGGTCGAGATCGAGAACGAGAGCCGACCGGCACTCACTGCCAATTGGATCACGATCATTCAGTTTGACCCAAACGACAGGCCTAAAGGAATTTGACGCCAGCCCGCGCCAGTTGCCTGGTCTACGGATAGTACCGCCATGGACCTAGGCGCTTTTTTTGCATTGAGCGTCTGTTTTCCCTTACGAACGCCTATTGCTTTCAGCCGGTTGACTAGACTTGCGCCGCAAGCAAGGCGGCAGACTGGCATCATGCGCGACATACCGTTATCAGCGAGATCACCAGGCTCGTTCAACGTAAATGATTGTTGAAGTAATGGCGGTTACTCATTTCCGGCCGAGCAGATCACCGAAGCCTGTCGCCAACGCCAGTATGTTGACGACAGCACTGTTAACCTTCCTCGAGGGAAGACGCACCGCTACCAAAAGGATGTGACCGCGTGGCCCCTCGCCATGGAGCCATGAAACGGGACGTAATCCTGCTAAGGCCCTCAACGCGGACTTTCACTAAGATGGAATTGCTTCGCGGCCCTGTACAGAAGAGGACGCTACGCAGGCGTCGCTCCTGATACCACGCTGGTCTTCAGCAGCAGGGCAACTTCGCCAGCATCTCACCATCCTCTCGACCAGGGTCGCGTCTTTTCGGTTGAACAACGCCGACATTGGACGCACGCGACCGGCCATTGGACCTTGTTCACGGGCCGGTGCATTCGATCACAAAATTACGTCGTTTCTATTTCCGTACTGCGCCACGTTGGAAAAGAGAAGCGCCCCAAGGGTGGAACGCTCCTCGAGTCTTCGAATTAAATGAAGCCGAAATTTTCCCCCGTAAACGAGGTAAGATCTGACATGTCGTGCAGATTGTCGACATGAGCGAAGGCATGCGCGTGGTTCGCGGAATCGACATAGGCTAGTGTCGCACCGTGAGTTTTGCCATCATGACCGAGAGTTTTTTCATCATAGTAGACAATGATGTCACCGCGGGCTTCCCCGTGAATAGCGGTCGCGGCGGCAGAGCTAGACGTGAACCCACGATCTGTGATTACCACAACGTGCTCACCGTGCGCGTTCGCGGCCTTGCCATTGTAGAAAGTGTCCACAAATTGGCCTGGGAAACCCTTCGAGTGGTTGATGAAATTTGCGCCAAACAGATCCCCTTTACCGAAGTGATCGGCGTCCATGACAAAACGGTCTTGCTTCGGGTCGAAATCTTTCACAGTCGTATAGCAGTGCGTTGTTCCAACCATAGGATCGTGGAACCGAAACACGAAGGCGTCAGCGTCTTCGCCGCCAGCCAAAACATCTGCGCCGTCACCAGCCACCAGAGTATCCTTCCCGTCATCGCCGTGGAGCCAGTCGTCGCTCTCGCCGCTATGTGGTATTACGCGGTGCACTTCGAAGGGGTTGAAGGCGGCGAATGAGCCGTCGCTATACAGGAGGTCGTCACCATCACCAGCATGGATAGCGTCTGAGCCATCCCCGGCCCAGATGATGTCATGGCCGGGACCGGCCTCGATCCTGTCGTGTCCGCGTTCAGCCCAAATCAGATCATCGCCGCCGCCGGCTTTGATCCAGTCATTGCGATTGAGTCCATAGATTGTGTCGTCGTCATCGGATCCATTAATAATAAAGGGGCTTTTATCAGTGCCTTTGATCATCATCACATATACTCCTTATGAGGCAGCCGAAGCTGCCAGCACCCCTTATGTTTTCTAAGAGCCTATTAGTGAAATCCATTGATTTGATCCGAACGATTTGAATGATGGATGCTAAAATGTTTATCGTCCGGATGCACTGAGCGCCCTTCGTAGATGGCCGGCAGAATATAAAAAAGGCTTGCGGCTATGACAATCGGCGGCCAAGCAGCGGCAACAATGTCCGCGACACCTCGTTGACGAAGGCGAAAGCTTCCTCCCTCGTATGCGCTGCAGACATAATCTGCAGAGCACCTGATCTTAGGGTGCTTTGCAGATCGGAATCCTCAGCTCCAGGCATGGAGCGGTGGCTTCTCGCCATTCAGGAAATACTTACCCAAAATGGCGTACTTCCAGCGGACCGGGTCGTGCAGAGTATGGGTGCGGGCGTTGCGCCAGTGGCGATCAAGCCCGTGCTCTGCAAGGGTTGAGCGCGTTCCTGCCAGTTCGAACAACTTGTTGGTGGCTGCAATCGCGATTTCAGTGGAGAGGATCTTCGCTTCGGCGGTAACGATCTGGGCTTCCGCAACGGTTCAGGAAGAACAAATTGGCGATGCTGATCACCAGCAGGAACAGCACCGAGATACTGGTCCCGACGACGCCGTTAATGTTGTGAATATCCTCGAGCCGACCGTCGCGTCCTTATGACACGCTTCTCCACCAACGGTGAGCCCAACACGGCGGGGTCGGAGTCGGACGGGCGTCTCACCCATCACTCGCGAGTTGCCCAGACGGTTGAACCGGCCTCGGGATCGGGCATCGCACCGCAGGGTCGGCAGCCGCTCGGCCCCACCCATTGGCTGACCGACGATCATATCACTGCGGATTACAGGCTCCTGGACCAGGAGTTGCAGGGACGCTCTCCGGATCTGGCCGCCCGGACGGGCGCCGTGAATTCCGTCGTGGCATAAGCTCAGCTACAGTCGCGCTTTCGTTGTGCGAGCCTACGTTGGCGCGGCAAATGCCGCCAGCTGGGAAATTAGCCAGAATATATTCGTAAATATAAGTCCGTATGTTTTCCAGTCTTGGTGGAATATCAATGTATTGCCGCTCTTTGACATAACGTAGACAAATATATATTTAAATATATCCTCCGCGCCCCTTGTCTTAAATCAGGCAATTGTAGAGAGTCTGCTTATGAAGGAGGTATGACGATGCTGAAATATTCAAAAGGCGAAGGGCAGTCGCAGTGAGGAACGTCGGGGGCTATGGTCCAGAAGGTAGGGTCAGGGACAGCAGGGACAACGCCCCCCATGTCCCAAAGAGCGTTGGGTCCACACAAGATCCAACGGATGTGATGCGAAACTTGATCCAGTCGAGCGACCTGGCTTTTCTCATGGAAGCTCATGATGCCTTCTCCGCGGCTATCGCGGGTCAGGCGGGGTTTGTAGACCTTTGGCGTCCAGCCCAGAACCGGATGTTAGTTTCGCTCGTTACGGAGTTATATATGTCGCTAATTAAAAGAAAAATCTTATTCGTAGGCGTCTCGACCCTAATGGCATGCGGCGCGTCGGCGGCCGATCTAGCTGACCACAGCGTTCCGAGCGCCCCCTCTTATGACGCACCGGGAACCTTCTCGTGGGTCGGGGCTTACGCCGGTCTTCACGGAGGTGTCGCGGCCTCCAAATTCAACCCGTTCAACAATGATCGCGCCCCAGCGGTGGGCGCTCAGGTAGGTTACAATTTCCAGGCCGGACCGGGCGTTTTCGGCGCAGAACTGGAAGGCTCTTACATGAACAACGAAGTGCGTGTGCCCGGCGGGAGGGTGGAAAGCCGCTTCCGTGGTGCCGCGAAAGCGAAGGCTGGCCTGGGCTTTGATCGCACTTTCGTCTACGGCACCGCGGGCGTCACAACGACCGAGTTCGAGGGCCGCCGCCTCGTATCCGGATCGGACAAATGGAAATCCGGACCGGATAGCTGGAAACAGGGCTACCTCTGCGGTGGCGGCGTCGAGCACGCGTTTTCGGGCGGCGTGTCGGCAAAGATCGAGTACAACTACGTCATTAACAACGCTGTCCCGACCCCGAGCGGAGGCACCAGCTCGAAGTCCGACCTCAACGATAATGTAATTAAGGCGGGCCTTAACTTTCGCTTCTGACGAACTCGTCTGAAGCCTTGAGCAAACCCAAATACCAGGCAACCGCCCGCACGATCGGCCATGCCTCGAAATGCCGGCCCTTGAAATCATCGATCGATTGCCGCTTCAGCTTTTCGGCAATAGCATTCAGAATCGTCGGCTCGCTCCACAACTTTCGGAGCGGCAATCTCTCTTCCCATGGTCAACATACCGTTAAGCGCCGAAATTTGCGACATGCCCCGCTGCGAAGTTGTCAGTCGTCTGCCGTACGGTTCCGAGTGGATGCCAAGCTATAGCGATCGGGCTGATGCACTCGGTTAAATTGACGGCTCGAATTGTTTTTCAGACGAGCGGCGCCAAACGGTTTGCCGACGACGATCCCGCCTGGAAGATGCGCTTTTTGGTTGTATGTATCAAGGGTATCTAATATGGTTTTCAGAGTTTAGCCGCCCACGGAACTGGGCACTCACTGCTTAGATGTGACGACGTTAATCTTGCGCCGAACCGGGAGGTTGTCGTGAAGGAAGAATCCTCAGCGGTCTCGAATCTGGTGTTCGATTTCCTGTCAGAGTCAGCCAGTGCAAAGAGCAAAGACGATGTGTTGCTCTTACTTGGAAAAATTTCACAATATTTCGGGTTTAGCTATTTCGCGATATCCGGCATCCCCTCGCCTCCGGAGCGAATTGATCCCTATTTCGTTTTTAGCAATTGGTCCGCCGGGTGGTTTGATCGCTATCGTGAAAACAACTATGTCCACGCCGACCCCATAGTGCAGCTTAGCAAGACATGTGATCACGCATTTGTTTGGTCGGAAGCTCTGCGAGATCAAAAACTCGCTCGGCAGAGCCGTCGTGTCATGAATGAGGCACGCGAATTCAAGTTGATTGACGGCTTTAGCGTTCCTTTACACACTGCCGGCGGGTTTCAATCGATTGTCAGTTTTGGAGCGGAAAAGGTGGAGCTCTCAACCTGCGACCGAAGCGCGCTCTATGTGATGGCGGCTTACGCGCACAGCTTGCTCCGCGCCCAAATTGGGAATGATGCCAGTCGAAAAGTTATGGCCTTACCCATGACCACAACGCGAGAGCGCGAAATCATCCATTGGTGTGCCGCAGGCAAAACAGCAATAGAGATCGCAACGATTCTCGGACGATCCCATCGAACCATTCAAAATGTCATTTTGAACATCCAGCGAAAGCTCAATGTGGTTAATACACCTCAAATGATTGCCGAAAGCTTTCGTCTCAGAATTATTCGCTGAAACATGTGGAGTTTTCGGGCACTTCAAAGATTGGGCCTATTGGATCACGACAGCCATCATGATCTGATGGTAGCCCGTTGAAATGCAGAGCTAAATTTGCGCCTGAATTGATAGACAGGCGCAACACAGTTTTCGGTAGGTCGAGCAGACAGGATCCATTGGGTGGCTGCGAGGACGTGTTTTGAATTTGTTTCCTCAGAAGTCGTCCAATGACCACCTACCGCCAGACGGCCCCCCCGAATTGACCAGTCGCGTCTTTTGGGGTGATCCCCGACAGATCGCAGTGGCTGGCATTTTCTGGTCGGGCAGCTTGGATTAGCCGCGCACTTTTGACCGGAGCATTTATCATGCAATACGCGTTAAAGCGTGCGGGTAGCCCTGGCAATGTATTCGCCAGGTTACCATTTGGTCTGCAGTTGACGCTTGCCCCCTCCAAACGTCCGGATGGATCCACGGGCTCACCGCTGAAGTCGCATGTTTTCCCGGTTGACGTACCCGGATTTCCAACCGGGCCGGCAAGCGTGACGCCGCGGATCACAACGCCAGTTTCTACGGGCTTCGCCGCGACCTTGCCTTTTTGGTGCTCCTCAGCCGCGGCTCCCTGCGCGAAGGTGACGGTCAGGGCGACAGCAGCTAGGTATCCGAAAGCTCTCAAAGTAGCAGTCATTAAGCTTCTCCTCTTTTGCCGGCCGGCAAGATGTCACTTCCGGACCGATGTCTCCGAATCGAATGAAAGGATCTGCGACCCTTTCAAGTTACCGAAACTTGATCAGGTAGTTCACGGCCACGTTCTTGGGACGCGTCTCAAGAGCTGTGCGTGCCGGATTTTCCGGTGAGCCTGTCGATTTGCTTGAAATGGAAGTTCCGGCGGCACTGCCCTGTTGCGAAATTCCCGCCGGCGTCGTTATCTCATAGGGATGCGCATGAACTTGCATAGCATCGCATTGGAGGGACCCAACAACATTCGCAACATTATTGCCGGTTGGATCCAGCCGTCGTTTCGCGTCAGGGTCCATACCGGCACCGGCATCGAAACCACGCAGGAACAACCCACGGTAGTCTGGAATCCGAAATTCCAGATCGGCCGTAGAATTCCGCTCTCCATAGAGTCCGCCGAGAACGGCGTAGAGTTCTGGATAGGCGGTTGCCCTGAGATAGCGTCCATCGCAAAGCATCCATCCCTGGGCTTCGACGTAGCTGATAGGAGCTTCCGCATTTGTACCCGCAGCCACGCCAGAGCTTGCGCATGGTGTGTTGCTCCAGATTGTATTGACCGAGCTCGAGAAGGGGGCAACTTGCCCCGCAAAGGGACAGACCGCACCGATTGGAGGCCCTGCAAACATCTTTGGTTCCTCGGTCAAGATTGATGCGTGAGGGAAGGAATGCCAATTATCAGCAACAACAGGTACTCCCAAGCATCAGCTCCGCCCTGACGGGCGGAGCTGATGCCTATTCACCTTGCCATCAAGCCGGGTTGATATCCCAGGTATTGTCCTCTTGGAGCACGCCTACGAGATTGAAGACGGCAGAGGGAAACTTGGCTTCCCTGGTCTGGGTGATCGTGTCGATACTGAGCACCGAGCCGATATTCACATTTGTTCCCGCCGCAATCCAATAGCTCGGAGTCGGCGTGAACGTGTGGAGCAGATTGGTGCCCGCTTGTGCAACATAAGTTCCCGTTCCGGACATGCCGATGCCCACGGAGAACCGGTTGTTTGGCACATTGGCAGCATCGTTAATGACCAGTGATCCTGCAGGATCACCCTTGATCGGCGCGGTCAGGCCAGGTCCATCACTTAATGAAAAAGTAGTGGTGTTTCTCCCGCTGGGGCTGCAGTCCTCCACCCCGGAGGAAAGAAAGTCCACGCCAGGAATCAGTTGTCCCGTGTCGCTCCAGACGAAATTATAGGCGAGCTCCCAACTGAATTTGATTTGATTGCCAACCCGAATTTTATACGGAGAGCAGAACCATGCCAAAGAGAAGACATTGGCAACAGGTTGAGGCATCTTTTGATAGACATAGAAGGTCCAAGGTTGCGCCGATCGGTTCTTCAACAGCAACGAATATTGCGTTCCTTGGGCAAGCGCCGCGCTTCCCGGCTGTGATGCACGGGCATGATCCGTCATTTCCTTGTCTACGTAGCTGACATGCAAGGACATTTGATTCTCCCTTTCCGCTGATTTTCTGTCTTCACGCCAGGACTGATCCAATCGTTTGGACCGCTTCTTTGCCCAGCTCCAACTGAGGCGAGTGTTATTGGAGACACCAATTCAGCTATAAGTATTTCTGGGTGACGTAAATGAGTAGATATACTCCCTGACAGACTACCATTAACCCATAGTCATGCCCCCGAGACCCGGGACGGTAAGAGCGGTCGAAGCCTATTTGGTCGGTAGCAGATAAGCACCGGCCGAGATGGGTTTCTAACGCAATCACATCAAACGAAAAGCGGCCTGAGAGCCGGCTCGATCGAGCCTTTAGGGGTCTTTGAGCACACCGATGCTCTGCAAATTCACTCTAGCGGCACGAGATATTGGCATTCTAAACCCGTTGGCCGATCTTTCCGTTGCCGCCATTTCCCATGCCGCGCGAGATTGTTTGATTTAAAACCATGGTAGCGCGACGAACGACGTTAAACATCCGCGACCTAACTCAGAAATGAGTATTTCTACTCATTTTGAAGGACAGAAAGATCGCGCATAGTGATCCCCGGGGGTCAGAAACGATGATGAAGATTTGCATTGGGGACTCTCGGGCTAACGCCGTAATCATGGAGAAAATCTGGCGATTTCGACACCAGCAATTTGTGGAGCGACGTGGGTGGCAGGCATTACGCAAGAGTGACAGACGGGAAATAGATCAGTTTGATCACGATTGCGCTATTCATTTTAGCGTTCTCAAGAACGATACGGTGATCGGGTATTCTCGGCTCCTTCCTACGGTGCAGCCACATCTTCTTTCAACCGTCTACCCGCAAATCATGCGGGGCCAAAAGTGGCCAAGGTCGCACGACGTTTTCGAATGGACGCGGTGGGCGGTTGCAAGCGGTGATGAAAAGATTGACGGGGTTCCAGTATCGCGTGTTTTGATGATCGGGTTGATGGAGTTTTGCCGCGTTGCTGGCATCACCTCGCTTATCGGCGAGACGCACCCAAAGCTGATAAACACCTTGCGCGCCAACGGGTGGCAAACACACATCCTCTCAGAGCCTAGCATTTTCGAAAACGAGTTAGTCGTGCCACTCGAAGTCATCCCCTCGTCCGCCCCCCAGACGTTGTAGGCAACTAACTAGCATAGGAAATTCCGCTCGATGTTTGAACCTTACGGCTCAGGAAGTTTTGGTCACCAATTCGCCGCCAGTCCGGCTCATAAGCGCACACAAGTCACCGCCTGGAATTCTTTTGCACAAGCGGTGCTACATCGCAATCAATGCTTAGGTCAGAGAGCCAGTCACGTAGCCGCCCGGATCGATTGTAGCCTAATGATTCCGCAGCCTATGCCACCCTAGAACGGTATGGGACAGTCAGTGTAACTCAGTCACTCGCGTCATTGGCACCCCTTTAAGGGAACGGCGAGGAAAGCAACCAACGGAGAATCATAACATGGAAACGATAACTACCCGCAAGCCCGTTAAACTCATCGGTGGCGAGTTGAGCGTGTTTGCCAAGGCGCCGCGCGTCGGACCGACCCCTTCGACCACAGAAATTGCTGCCATGATCAAGGGGGGAAAACCGGGCGACATGGACAAACTCGACGTCTAAGTCTCATCCGTGTGACCGTCGCCAAGGCGGCGGTCACTGCCCCTTTAGATTTTCATCAACTAGGCGATCACCCATGTTCAAGGGAACGATTGACCGAGGTCATCTCGAGTGCGTGGATGAACCGCTGATCCCGTCGTCATACCCCAACATCTCTATCAAGATCCTGGACCATCCTTTACTCGAAACTTTCCGTTGGGACACCACTGATCAAATCATCCTGATCTGCCGCGAGCGTTCCGCCGAAGCGGGTGGGCAGGTTGTAGCACTCAGGGATTGGCCGATAGAACGAGCACATGATTTCTGTGCTTTTGGGCAATGGCCATTGGACTATCAGACAATTTCGATCAATCGCCATTCCGGCACGGTGACCTTCAGCGCCGGACATGGAGGTGTTGCGCCACTTTATCTGAAGGTCAGCGGTGAGCGCATTGATCTCTCCTGGTCGATAGCGGACTTTTATTCGGGCATGACTCTCGCCGACGTCGACACGGACCGAACTGGCCTGCGTCTTGTCGGGACGCTCCCCTATGCAACAACCACGATGTTTCGCTGTGTTTTCATGCTGACGGAGCGCGCGTCACTTTGCATCAGCAGGACGGGAGCCGTCGAGACGAAATATCCCCCTCCGGCACCGTACTTCATCCCGACCCCGCTTGTGGATGAGGCCGATGTTGCAGCCGCAGCATGCCGTTTGATCGACACCCTGCTGCGTCGCTGGCCCCTCACGCCGGCCCTCACGGCTAGCGAATTCAGCGGAGGATTGGATTCGGCAGTCGTTGCCGCCACTTTGGCGGGGCAGCAACCTGACGCCCTGCAAACTTATGCCTTGGAGGTCGAGGGGCCAGCTCGAAGTCAACAGACTTCGCGGCGCGAAATAGCAATCGAGCACTTTGGCTTTCGCGACCAAACGCTGCGTGTTGACACGATACCAATGGTTCCGTGTGGGTTCGAAGTGAGTAGCGACTACGTCCCCGCTCCCTACAATGCCGATCTGCAGCGGCCCCTCCATCAACTATTGAAGTCGCTCGCCACTGCCTCAGCCCCGCGGGCGGTCGCAACTGGTACAGGCGGTGATGAGTTGCTAATGGCCCATGCTTTCGAGCAAAATCACGAGCAATTCGCTCGTAATATTAGCGATGCATTCCTTCCTGCGATCCTTCCCTCCGCCATGACGCTGGTGCTCAAAAACCGATTGCCCGACTATGCAGCAAGCTGCGATCGGGCACCCTTCCCTATCCTGCCAATCTCGGTACTGGAGGCACACGCCGCGCGTGCTCCTTTGTTTGCGAGCCATGGCATATGGCCAATTAGCCCATTCGCCCAGCCAGAAGCCGTACGATTTTATCGGAGTTTGCCTTTTGCCTGGAGGCACGAAAAGGCGCTGCATCGCCGGATGTTGGAACGGCTTGGATATCCCAAACGGTTTTTCGGCGTTTCTATAAGAGAAAACTTCGAACACTATCTGACCGGCTCGCTGATTATCGGTGCTAGCGAGATCACTAGTCAATTATCCCGTCGTTGCCTGCTGCATGAACTGGGGCTGATCGATGCTGACCGCCTGATCGCCACAATAGACGACATCCGATACGATTCTCCGCTTAGCGAGCTTGGCTTTATCTTCCACGCAATTAACGTTGAACACATGCTTCGGCGAATTGACGGAACTTGAAGGAGATCACCCATCGGGACTTCGACACGCCTGCAATTAGTTCCCTTACAATTCCGCCTGGTGCCGTCGCGAGGCAGATCGTGATTACTCTCGCAATACCGGCCAATAAGACTTTCGATTTCCTTCGCTACAGATAGAACCCGGCCGTCCGCACCTCGTGCACCAATAATCTGAATACCGATAGGTAGCCCCGTGGCGCTAAAACCGCAGGAGACCACACATTCAGGTTGCCCTGTCAAATTTAGCGGGTAGCTAAAGCCAGTCCATTCAGTCCAACTCTTGACTCCGGTATCGGGTGGAGCGTTCATGGCCGTTGCAAAAGGGAGATGGGCGGCGGCGGGCGAGATAACGACGTCCACGCCGTTTAAAGCCACATCCAATGATGATCGAACAAGTCCAAGACGTCATCGATTGGAAGTGTAAATGGGATGATGGATGCGCCCTGATCTGCTAGCGTTTCCATCGCTGACGACACAGCGATATCGATTTCAGCATTAAGCGCTCCGACTGGAGGCTGTCTCCAGAAACCTATTTTCATCGAGCGAAAACTAACCTCTAACATCGCCCTCTTACCGGCACGAGCGCCGGCAAGGTCCCCTCCTGCCCGCCCCTCACGGCATAGCCGCTGGGACGGGTTAATTGGTTTCTCTGCGTTCCGCGTCCAGCCAGTTTTCGAGCTTCAGTCCGGGATACGCCAGGAAGTCCCGCGTGTTGTTGGTCACCAATACCGTGTCCAGAGCGATCGCATGCGATGCGATCAGTTTGTCGAGATGATCTTTCTTCCGGTCTCTCGTCGCCATTCGAACCGGACCGTAGGCACGCGCTGCTGCGATCCCAAACGGCTCTACCGTGATTAGCTCGGCCAGGGCGGTGAGATTATCAAGTTCTCGTTCCGGATCATCGGATGCGGAAACACCGTACTCGAGTTCCGCGAAGGTGATGGCGGACATCACCACGTCCCCCACATAGCAACTGGCAAAGCGGCGAGCGACCTGCTCCGGCTGGTTTTTCATCAGGTAGATACACATGTTCGTGTCGAGCATGTAGCGCGCCATCAGATCTTGTCCCGCTCGTCTTGCTCATGGGACTCTCTTCCGTCACGCATGAAATCCGGAGAGAAGCGGGCGAATACATCCAGAACGCCGGCCAGGGAGCGATGCACAGGACGGATGCGAAGCTCGTCGCCGATGCGCTCGATCTCCAACTCAACATCGGTTCGCTCAAACGCCAGTTCCGCCGGTATGCGAACCGCTTGGGAATTTCCATTCTTGAAAGCTTTAGTGGTGTGCATGTCATTAACCTTGTGTGTACGTGGATGTACTATATCCTAGGCTTTCCAAATAGTACATCCCCAGTGTGTACGTAAATGTTTGGCGCTTGCGGCGACGGGGCGCATCTCGCAACAGGGTGAGGTCGCTCGTGCCGAATCGTGTGCTGGTCCACCCGCCAACGGGTATTGGCCAGCGGGGCATCAAGGCGCCCATCCTTCGGCGGCTCGGGTCGCGCGAGCCCCCGTTTCTTCTGAGCGCGGCCGCGAGGAAGGCCCTGATCCTAGTATCTGGCGGGGGTAGCGGGTCGCCGAAGCGTCGATGCGACGTCAATCTTCGTCAACCCCGCGGTTTTGGCCGCCCTACTCTTGCATCCCGCGATCGGAGGGGTGAGCACTTTTGCCGATGTTCATAGCCACCCCTGTCAACTTCATCGAAATGAAATCAGAAATTTGTCCACCGAACTTGATAGGCTTGCCGTTTATCGTGACGTCGCTGACCAAATAGCCCCGATCGGCGGGTACTTCAAAAACAGCGCGGACAGCCTTTTCAGCTGTTCCACGCGTAATTTTCCAGAAGAGGGCCGGTTGCGTCCCATCGGGGCTTGCCCAACCGGCCGTGTTCAAACCTGCGAAATAGATACCAACCGGATTGGCGAGTGAAATGTTTGCGTCAGTCCGCGCCAATAAATTGACGCCGCCCCCGATGGTCGGGTCACTATGCCTTTCCGCTTGCCCATAAGCGCCGCATCGAATGAGGTCCTGGTCGTTCGTCAACAACACGCCTTTGGGCGCACGCGTATTGCTCGCCCCGGCGGCGAGTTCAATCTCTGCGCCAAGAGTGTTGTTCTGTTGGATCAGGTGCATGGCACCCTTAGACGTCCCGCTGTTCCACTTGTTTCTCGGATTATAAGTTCCGGCCGAGGTCAAAAGATCATTCGGCTGAACCGCAGGGTCTATGTGGCCACGGTAAAGGTCCAAAACTTTAGCTGGATCGGTTGCCGCGAGAAATTGCCAGTATTCGGGCCCCTCGCAGGTAAATGTCACGCGCGAAATACGCCCGTCGGCCAAGCGGGTTACACTCCACTCGCAATATTCGTCCTGCACGTCCCTGCTTCCGTCAGCGGTCTTCCAACGCTCTTCGTCGGTGGCCGCATCGATTGCCACCAGGCGGGGAAACGCGGTCCAGCTTATATCTTTTTCGACAGCATCTGCCGCCAACGGCGTCTTAGCGACGTTGAAGAAGCGTGGGCGCGGGGCGTCAAAATCGTACGTCCGGCTGTCCGGCCTTCGCATCGTCAAGCTGTTGCGACATCCAGTCACTCCAAGCCTCTTGTTGCTGCTGGTTGAAGTCCTGCAAGAATCCAGGTGGGTCAAGACTTGGCATCACGCTTCCTCCGGGTCGGGTAAAACATGGGCGTCGACATCCATGCGTAGAAAATCAGTGATCTCAAGAGTGCTGGCGATCGGCAATGTCAGACCGAACTCCGACAAGGGGCGCTTACGGAACTGCCGACGTCTGGATTCGGCCAGCCGAAAAATTTCGTCAAAGCCATCTGCCGTACCCAACTTCTCGGTGAGCTTCGTCCAATGGGTCTCGATCATCGTTGCGAACGACTGTTCCCAGCCGCTTGGATCGACGTCCCATAGGGAGAGGAACTCTGCCCCCATTTCGCCTCCGGGATCGCGAACGGCCTGAACGAAAAGCGCCTCGCCGCTGCCGTCCAGCTTCATTTGGGTGGGGAAAAACCGCAGCAGATATTCTCGTTTTCGGGAAAAGATCGGGTTCTGGAAATCGACCATAAGCAAACAGGCTGCCAGGCGACGGGACAGAACACCTCTTCCCAGCAGGCCGGCTAGAATAACCCGGTCCTCCAGAGACGGCTCCGGAACGGCGAAGGCGAAATCGACATCCCCTTGAACCACGACGCCCCCGTCCTGCCGTTGGACGGCGTATCGACTGAGGCAATTCGTATAGAACGCGCCCGGAACTTTCAGACGCTGGATGTTCGCAGGTATGTTCAGTTCATCAAGCAGGCACTCTGTGTTCAAGAAGAACGTCGTGGGCAAGCGAAGCAGCTCATCTGGCGCCAGTGATGCCGACTGTTGAGGAGAGGATGTAAGATTGACCGTCGTCGTCGTGACAACTTGTCGTAGGAAGCTCTGGGCATTGGAAAGGATGCCATTTTGAGCCTCACGATCGAATCTCGATTTCGTCCAACGGGAGGTGCCAGAGCGCACGATAAGTTCGAGATCCTCAGCACCCTTGACCTGCGAACTGTGGTAGAGAGTGTCTGATCGCAACGGATCGTCAGGAGCAAAGATCTCGTCTTGAATCGGCGACGCCTGAGAGTGCCAGTGTAGCCATGGCACTTTCAGCTCTTTCATGACCGGTCCGCCGTTACATGGCTGTCGAACGGACCGCGCCCCCGGGTTGGCGCTTGTAGCGAATGCCACGAGTTCCCAGCCCAAGACCAGGTTCCACTACGCCGCTCGTAAAAATTATAAGCGCCTGCGACCGGATCCTAGGCAAAAACCTGTAAAAAGATGCCGCTGGAATTGAAAGGAGGCGCCGTCGATACGAATATCTCGGCATCTTGTTCGCGGTGCCGTGTCACAACCAGCCTCAAATGGCAGATCTAGATCTGCAGTGGAAGGATCCCAGGCAATTTGCCCGCCGTCTGCGACCCGATAGATCCGCTGATCTGGGAGCGCATCTGGGCCGACAACAGCATCAAGGACAGCCAGCAATTCAAGCAGGGTCTCCGGCCGGTGCCCGGGAGCAAGGACCAGCTTCGCAAAAGCGTCATTGACTGGTGAAGCTTCTGCCCTTGGATCGAGCACCGACGCCTTACGGTCGATCCCTAGGATAAAGCGCGCCGCGGCGCCGGTCGGTGTATCCTTTAGGGGATCGGCGAGCCCGTCACGAGACAGCCCGGAGGCATTCCGGTGGTAAGGAAAATTACGAGTGGGAAATCTTGAGGCGCCTTCAAACTTCATGTTTGTCACCACTGCGTTTTGGTGGTTGGCCGCTGAATTCTTTTACTGCTTTGTCTCATTAGGGTTCGGCTCTGGCCTTTCGAGAGCAACCCCCGATTTAGCTTACCGGGGGCGGGCCACGCTCACCTACGAACCCAAGCTCATGGCAGCCTATGTCCGGCCCTCCCGCAAAGGATCGCTTCCACATTCGCCGGAGCTGTTGCACCGTCCGAACCAGCGGTCCCCTTATTCGCCAGAACACGATATTGGATCATGTTCTTGCCTGAGATGACCTTTCCTTGAATCGTCGAGATCTTCAGTTCACCGGCCACTGAATAGTCGTTGCCGGTATTGATGCTTTGAGCGATACGATCCGCCATATCTGCGATCGTCGAAACAAGTGTTTTAATGTTATCCTCTGACAGGCCTACGTTCTTTAGAAGGTGGCGTATTTTATCATAACCTGCCTCAACGCCGCCGAAAAGATATCGGAAGAAATTCAGGTTCCCCTTTCCATGGACGCTTTCATAATGTTGGACCTCTTCACGAGCTGATGCCGAAAGAAGGGATTTTGAACAGCGCGTCAATATCCTGAGCTTCTTGGCTCGTCAGTGCTGGGACCTTAATTTCTGCGTCCACCCAGCCCTCTGAATGCGCTGGATCGTATAGTCGATGCCCGAATTTATTCCGTCGCCATGAGCATCGACCGATAATGAATCTTCCGCTTACGGGCCTTGAGCGCCATCAGGAGCTAACACCCCATGCAAAAGCGAAAATTGTATTTTCTGAACTGCCATTGATTTTAACCCTTCAGGAGGAATCTTCGTGGATTTAGACTTTTGGTTCGCCAAAAAAAATGTGGCTGCGGTAGTGGTGATCTACGTCATGGTAGTGCCGATAGCCACCGATCACATGGGCGTCGTCCTTCCAAATGCCCTGGCCTCGGCTGAGCTCCTTCGCCAGGGTATTAGCCTTTGATTTGGTCGTATATACGTCCTTGCCGTCCTTCAGCCGCTGTATTGCTTGCGCCTTATCGATCCCATGAAGACGATAGATCTTTACGCTTTTATTTACGCCTTTAGATATTATCTGCGCTGGGTAGTAATCCATGCCCGTACAACTCCTTTCTGACGACGTTTAATGGCTTTAGTGCTGCCATGGTTTGTGAATCGTCTGTCCGCAATACAGGAGCCAAGCCACGTTCGGCGAGCGCGATACATCAGGAGTATAGTGTGCCAACTACCGGCAGGCTGTCGCCGTCATTTGTATTGAGGTGTACTTTGGGGGCCAAAAATCGCAGTTGCTTGTGATATTGCCCTTGTTGGATTGTTGCATCCATAACGATTGCAAAGAGACTACCGGTCACGTCATAATCGAAGTCGCGGTTATATATAGTGCCCTTGTAGTTGAACGTTGACTCGTTCTGAGCGATCTCCATCATGCCGTTAACGATTTTCCGCTGGTCCTCCGCACTCAGGCCCCAACCGTCCAACGTGTGTTTGACATCACTATAACTTGCTGACACGCCGCCCGACCAAAAAGCGAAGAATCCTAAGCCTCCGCTAACGTTCGTCGATTCTGTTTCCTCAAATTTATGAGAATGCGAAGCGTCAAGCATTCCTTTTATCATGTTGTTCAATGCAATCACGTCTGATGGAGTAACACACTGAAGTTTAATATTTAGGGCGACATCAATTTGCCCATGTGCAGGCACTGTATACATCACGCCTATGAGCTGTCCGCGACCGTAGGAGGTAATTGATACTCCGTTCTCAACGGCCGGATCGGATCTAAATACAGAAATATGGTGCAGTACTGTCTCTATTCTTCCGACATTCGTGATTGGTTCAAATGTTAAGATGCGTGCTTTTCTAAGTCTGCCGTTCATTACATCCTCCAAAAGTTGATCCATCGCTCCAAGAAGCCAGTCTTTTGAGACCTTCTCAATTGCAAGGCGGACAAATTTGCGTAGAATCAGGCAGCCGGCCTCCATGTCTTGCAATTTGTCAACTGTCTGCATAACTGGAGTAGGTTGAGGCTGTCCGGCATAACACTGATGCCATCTTCTAGTAACGAACGTGCCGTCTCCCAATCCTTCGCGTCTATCGCCGTCCAGATGCGATCGATCAGGGATTGTTCAGCGGAGTCCATTGAGGGAGCTGTTTCACCTACCTTTAGGTTGGGCATGCTTGGCGTTCCTTCATGTGTTCGAAGCAATGCGGTTATCCCGCAATGCGGATGCGGAGGCCGTTCCGCTGCCTCGCAATAGCTCTCAAGATTCGTGCCAGGCAGGCCGATTGAGATGACGAACAATAATTCGCTGCGATTCCAGTGATGTGGCGCGAAAATACGCGATTGAGAACAAGGGCGCCTGTCACGTAACCGACAAAGGTAGCGACAAAGGTAGCGACAATGCCGCAACGTCATGACGTACCCCAATTGAATAGGCCAATTGGAATTTGCCAGTTACGATCCCTGACGGTACTGGTAACCCTCCCGTAACCGCCCGATTGCTACCGCCGAGATTTTGCTTTGATGCGAGCGACGAGCAGCTCGTCGTCAACAAAGCTGTCGAGGAAGTCGTTCCATTCTTGGGGTGAGCGACGGGCATCTTTGAGCGTCTGCTCCAATTCGTCCATGCCGTCGTCTGTCAGTGCGGTCACCGATTCGTCGTCTCCGGTGTACACGGAGATGATGCTGCCGTAGCTCAGATTATCATCGTTGGAGACAATTGCCTGAAGAAGCTCCGGGTCCTCTTCGAGGATTTCGGCAACAAATTTGATCGTACGGACGTAGGTGACTGTCGCCATCAGGCTGCCTTCGCGTCGATTGTGGTGATCGCCGACCAGTTCCACGGAAGCAATTCGTCTAACCGATTGATCTTGTGATCGTGGATGCGATCGAGCACGTCTGCCAGATAGGCCTGCGGATCAAGACCATTCATCTTTGCCGTCTCGATGATCGTCATGGCGCGTGCCAAGGTCTCCGCTCCCGTATCGGCTCCCGCGAAGAGCCAGTTCCGTCTTCCCACGCCTATCGGACGCAGTGCCCGCTCGGCGGAATTGTTGTCGATCGCGACGCGGCCGTCGTCGAGGAACAGACAGAGTGAAGACCATCGGCTCAATCCGTAGCGGAAAGCTGTCGCCAGATCGCTTTTGCCCGGAATGCGCGTTAGTTGAGCTTCAGCCCAGTGGCGGAATGTATCGACCTTAGGCTTGCTCTGGGTCTGACGCGCGGCAAGCCGGATCTCAGGAGGCTGCCCATTGATGCCACGCTCGATGTCGTAAAGCGCTCCGATGCGATCGAGAGCCTCTCGCGCGATCTCGGACTTGTTTGATGTCCAGATATCGTGGAAGTCTCGTCGCCAATGAGCCCAGCAGGCGGCTTCCTTGAAGCGAGATTCTCCCTTTTCTCCAGGCGCGTATAGCTTGCCATATCCTTTGTAGCCGTCAGCCTGAAGGATGCCGCTTGATTGCTTGAGGTGGCGGTGGACGTGCTCTTCTTTCCAGTCAGGAGCAAAATAGTAGACTGCACCGGGCGGGGAACTGCCTGCCCATGGACGCTGATCGCGGACATACGTCCAGATCCTGCCCTTCTTCACACCCTTGCCCAACCCCTTGTCTCGCAGCGAGCGATCCAGCACCCTGATCGGGGTGTCGTCCGCATGAAGCAGGTCACTTGCCATGACCGCCGTTTCGATCCGCTCGATGAGAGGCTGAAGCACCTGCATGGCGCGACCACACCAATCAACCATCGTGCTGTCGGGAATGTCGGCGCCCATGCGGGCGAAGATCTCGTTCAGACGGTACAGTGGCAAATGGTCGTCGAACTTCGAGACCAGAATGTACGCCAAGAGGCCAGCGCCGGCCATGCTGCCCGGTATCGGGCGGCTGGGTGCTGCCACCTGCACCATTTTCTCGCAGCAGCGGCAGGACTTCTTCAGTCGAGAAACTTCGATGACTTTCATCTGCGCGGCGATCATGTCGAGGATTTCGCTGACGTCCTCACCGACAAGACGCAATTCACCTCCGCATTCCGGGCAGCAGGAGCCAGGATCGAGCTCTCGGCGCTCGCGAACCGCCTTGTCCGAGACGCGTGGGCGCCGGCGCATGATCTTTTCAGATGTATCCGCCAAGGGAACAACAGACGCCGCCTCATCAGGTTCATCGATTGGCGCCGTACTGCCTTCAGCGGCGGCGATCAACAGATCCTCAAGCGCTAGTTCCAACTGCTCGATTTCACGCTCAATCTTTTCGGAGGACTTGCCGAAGACCTGTTTCTTCAGCTTGGCAATGCGCAGCCGCAGCGTTTGGATTAACTGATCATGCGCTTGCAATGTGGCCGACATCTTCGCGTTTTCCGCCTGCAAAGCGGCAATCATTGCCTTGAGAAAGGCTGGATCGTCCGGAAGATTTGTCGTCGTGCTAGACATGATCCTGACTACCACGAGCCAGGATAAATTTCCATAAAAACCAGTGGTTTCAGTGGGATAAAATCACCCGACACGGCCGGTGGCGCACCCCAATCAGGACGACGCCAATCGATCCCTTCCCACAACATCGCCAGTTGGGCCGACGTCAGCCGGGCAGTCCCGTCGGATGCCGAAGGCCAAGGAAACCGCCCCTTCTGCAAGATCTTGTAATACAGGCAGAAGCCCTGGCCATCAAAATACAGCAGCTTCAAACGATCGCCACGGTTGCCGCGAAAGGCGAAGACCGCGCCGCCAGTCGGCTTCTGACGCAAAACATCCTGCGCAAGCGCGGCAAGGCCTTCTACTCCCTTGCGCATATCCGTGATCCCGCACGCAAGATACACCCGAACGCCGGTCCCAGGCCCAATCATGCTGCTTCCACTGCCCGGATAATCTGCGTCAGGACATCGGGAGCCATAGAACTCTCGAAACGAAGCGTGCGGCCGCAGATCAATCGTAGCTCAATCATCCCGGAGCAGCTCTCCCTCAATTCAGGGGCATCGTTCTGCACGGCATTCAGATCGACGGGAATGAACAATGCATTCGAAGACACCGGGAGCAGCCCCTTCTTCTTGAGCTCGCTACGCCAGGCGTATATCTGCTGCCGCGTTACATCATGACGATGAGCAATCTCTGTGATCGTGGCTCCAGAAACCCCAACCGACATGACAATTGCAAGCTTGTCTTCTTCGCGCCACCGCCGTCGACGTTCCTGCCCAAGAATTTCAACGCGCATCGCAATCCTCGCCTAAGACACGTCGCTAACGACGTCGTTAAACACGTGTCTTAGGCCATCAGGGCGCTAGGCGGCAGGCGGTTCCAATCGGGCGGTTACACCCTCCCCGCCATTAAGGGGCTTCAAAAGTGGAATTTTCTCCGGCTTTATGATCGAGGAGATTTCGATGAGACGAGCAGATTTAGCGAACCACAAATCCTTGCCATTCTTCGCCAGGCGGAAGGCGGTGTCCCTGTACCCGAGCTTTGCCGGGAACATGGCATGAGCACGGCGTCATTTTACAAATGGCGATGGCGTTGGTGCACGGATGTGGAACTGAAGGGATGGGGATCTTTGAAACGGCTGATTATGGCTTGGCTGCCTTGCGGCGGACGGCTTTCGGGCGTGCGAAAGCAAGCATGCGGTTGAGGACGGCGCAGCCGATGGCGACTTCGGTCTGCTGACCAGGCAGCGACCTGGCCCGCAGACGCCGCCCGATGACGGACTTGTATCGCCCGATTGCCGTCTCAACCAGCGAGCGTTAGCCGTAGCCGTTAGAGACCTGCCATTTCATCCGGCCGTCACTGTTGATTGCGGCGATATGCCGGTTCCGTTGGCCGGGAGGTCTATCGTCGCTTGGCTCGACCGCGTTGGCGCGAGGCGGAATGACGATAGCCGCCGCCGCGCTATGATCGATGACTGCCTCGTATGTAGGTTTTCCATCATAGGCACCGTCGGCTGTGAACTGTCCGATCGGACCGCCAATCTGGTCCAGGAGTGGCGCAACTTGAGAGACATCGCCAGCATCCTGACAGTCCCTCCGAAACCTCTTCGTCCCATCCCAGACCAACCGCTCCGCAGCACAAATTCGAACCCATCGACGCCAGGCAATGGCCGCGTGGGAAGCCGTGAGTGCACGGCCTGCCTGAAAAGCGCAGGCTCGGCCTCACGTGGCCACATTCAAACAACGTGACACCGCCCATCCGGGAGCCGGCGGCGCAATCATCTCGAAACAAAGGACGACCTCATCGGAAACGGCAACAAACTGAGCAATAGTACTTATTTACGACATCACAAATATAGCTAGTCTAGCGGCGTCTTGTCCCGCCAAATTTCAATCAATTGTGGAGTCAGCCGATGACAGCAGCGTTTTGGAGTCAGCCGACGACAGTTGCGGATTTGACCAGTACAGGCGTGGCCATCGGCGCTCTTGCGCGTGTGGTTACTCTGACACCTGCCTTCGCGCAGACCGACTTGGTTGCGTTGTCGCGCTATTTTCCTGATGCGGCTTTGCGGGAATGATGGAGGATCAAAGTGCTTTTCCCACTCGAATCAGCGCTGAAGGCGGATTCCAAGTCTGTCGCAGCGTCTGGCGACTACGATATCGTCGTCGTTGGTTCCGGCATTTCCGGAGCTATAATTGCCAAGCAGGCTGCAGAAGCTGGCAAGCGTGTCCTTGTGCTTGAAGCCGGAACCGGTGCCAATAGCTCTTTGGCAGGCTATAACGATCTGCTGACGACCTTCTATTCGGCAGCCACCAAGGATAACCAGTCGCCCTTTCCGCTGAATGCGAACGCGGCCATGCCCCGCAGCACGCAGCTTCGCAAGCTGCAGGCGGGGGAAACCGATAGCTCGACCTATATCGTTCAATCCGGACCTTATGCGGCAATATGCGGCCCATCCTGTCGTTCACGGTTCCGGAATATACCATGAAGGGTGCCGCCTATGGCCGCCAGTTTGCGCGCACCGTCTTTACGCGTCTGGGCGCGCAGGATCATACCCATTACGACCCTAGCGATTTCGGCTGTGTGGCCTATGAGGCAAGGCTATGCGATCCGCGGCGGCAATCATCTGGCCGGCACCCACATCATGGGAACGACGAAGACCAATTCCGTCGTGGACAAGAACCAGCGCAGCTGGGACCACGAAAACCTCTATCTGGTGGGCGGCGGCAGCATGCCGACGATCGGCACGGCCAATGTCACCTTGACGCTGGCCGCCATGTGCTTCCGAAGCGGCCGCGACATTCTGAAGTCTCTGCACTGAACAAAGACCAATATCCGATACGCGGAACGAACTGCGGGACTCGACGCAAGCGACACGAAGCCGGACTGTGCACCTAACTATATTCCAGGGAGCTTGAGGATGGATCCTTATGGCATTAAGACGCTCGATGAGCTGAAAGAGTTTCTCCACCGTGCGATGCAGCTCGAACATGCGACGATTCCGCCGTATCTGACTGCACTTTACTCGATTAAGCCCGGTGTAAACCGGGATGCGGCGCAAGTTCTTCGCGTGATCGTCGTGGAAGAAATGCTGGATTTGACCATTGCGGCCAATATCCTCAATGCCATCGGTGGCACGCCGGATCTTACTAGGCCAGATTTCGCGGTTAACTATCCCGCCTCGCTCCCTGACGGCGAGACCGACTTTAAGGTCAGCATACAGGCTTTCAGCCGTGAAGCGCTGGCGACATTCTTGAAAATCGAGCGGCCGGCCCGGCGCCCCGAACATCTCGCTGGCAAGGGCCTGATACAACGCAAGAACTCCCCGCATATCACAGCGCTTGGCAGTGATCCGAGGCACGAAGATCTCCATTTTTACAGTATTGGCGAGTTCTATTCGGCAATCGCAGACGGCATCAAATACTTAGAAGCCGAAGCGCGCCGGGCGGGCACAACGATTTTTATCGGCGACAAGTTTCGCCAGATTACCTCGGAATATTATTATTCGGGCGGCGGTGAGTTGTTTCCCGTGACCGATCTGAAAAGCGCCCTCGAAGCCATAGAGCTCATCATGGAACAGGGCGAAGGTGACGGTGGTGGTATCTACGACGATGACGAGCACGAACTGGCCCATTACTATCGTTTCGATGAACTGGTCAAAGGCCGCTATTACCGGAAAGGTGATCAGCCCGACCACCCCACGGGTCCGCATTTGCAGGTCGACTGGGAAGGCGCTTATGCCATCAAACCGAACCTCAAGGTGGCGGAAATATCCAAAGGCTCGGAATTGCGTGAGGCGGCGACCGACTTCAATACATGTTATGGCGAGTTTCTGGAGCTTTTGACGCGTGCCTATAATGGCCAGCCGAGCTTGCTGCTGGAAGCCGTTCCGATCATGTTCGAATTCCGCAATATAATCGTTGAACTGATCCGCAATCCCCTGCCGGGCCATCCCGGTAAGTACAGCAGCCCCACCTACGAGATTCCCCACAGTGCCAAACAGGCAGCTGTCACCGGGCAGGCGGAGGTGATCGCATGAGTAGCCGTTTCGATGCATTTCTCGACCTTTCTGTCGAATTGACGGCCTTTTCCCGCTTCGATCTTTTGGGAGGGGGCCTGGCGGAACTCTCGACACGCTCGACACGGTGGTCGGGAGCGAGGTCGCCGACACGCTGCTCACCGCCCTTCGTCACCTTGCCCCATCCGTTCAGTTCCACATCCGTGCACCAACGCCAGAAAACATAAGACATAAAATCACTGTTCCTCTTCGCATTCAGATGGGAGATCGCACGACAGCCGAGCCGTACTAAACCGCGCGGGCCGCGGGCCGTTCAATCCACGGGGACCGGCAATTTTAACAATGATTGCCGGTCGATCTTGCCTGTTCCGGTCTTCGGCAGTTCGGCGACATACTGAATTATGCGTGGGTATTTGTGGGGCATCAAAGTCGATTTCACGTAGTCGCGCAGGATGCGGGTTTGCACATCGCCGTGCACTGCGCCATCGCGCAATTTCACCGCGGCCCGCAATGTCATACGGCGATCCTCCAATTTCATGTGCGAGGATGGCGCACTCATGCACGTAGGGATGTTCGTTGAGGCAGCGTTCAACCTCCATCGGCCAGACCCATTGCCCGGAGACTTTGATCAAATCGTCGGTGCGACCCAGAAAGTAATAATAACCATCCAGTCTCCACGCATCGTCTCGCTCGTCTTGTCGGCGCGGTTCCAATAGCAAGGCGCGGAAGAATGACCGCGGATGAGCATAGCGCCCTCCTCGCCCGGTTCTACCGGCTCACCATCTGGCGTGACGAGCCTGATTTCGTAGCCCGGAACGCGCGCGCCGGCGGCACCGATACGGTGATCGTCGAGTTGATTGGAAAGATAGATGTGTAAAAGCTCGGTCGAACCCAGCCCTTCGGTCGGACCGTGCCCGGTAAGATGTTTCCAGGCATTGTAGACGTCTTCCGGGAGGATTTCGGCCGCCGACATCGATTGCCGCAGCGACGAGAGATCCGTTGTCTTGGCTGAATTTGCGCGAACTAGAGCAGTGTAGAGGGTCGGCAACCCAAAAAGTACGGTTGGTTTGAACGTTTCGACCATGTCCAGCACGGCCTCAGGCGCGGGGAACTGGCCTTCCGCACAGTGCCAGTTTGATCCCTTGTTGCTGGTCCAGTCTCCCACTTTGCATCCGAGTGGCTGTCATGCAGCACCGCCTCTCGCATTTTCCTCGGTTTTGGCGATGCCGAATGCAACTGTCAGAATTGCCCTTTCACTGTGTCGACCGCTGCCAGAAGGAGATGAACCCCCTTCTCGATCTGCTGTGGGGTCAGGGCTGAATACCCCATTACAAGCCCGAGCTTGTCTGCCGTCGCCTCATCTGGTTGTGGCTCATAAAGGGCTGAGATGCCATGAACTCCAATGCCGGCGCGTTGTGCGGTTTCCTGCAAAGCCGTCTCGGACGACTTCGGCAATTCGTTGAACCAGACCACAACATGCAATCCGGCATCAGCGCCTTCCACCGTGACCCGCTCGCCGAATGCGCACTGCAGTGCTTTCAACAACGTCTCACGGCGGTCTCTGTTCAGCCGCCGTACGCGGCGCACATGGCCTTCATAACCGCCGCGTTCGATGAAAGCCGCCAAGGCTTCCTGCTCGGTCACCGGCGAATGTCTGTCGAACAGTTGCTTGGCGGTTGCGAACACGTCCTGCAGTTTCGGCGGCACAACGAGATATCCGATGCGCATCATCGGCGACAGCGTTTTGGAAATCGTACCGAGATAGATGACGTTGCTTCCAGCCTCCAGACTATGAACAGGAGGCACCGGACTGATGTCATAGCGGTATTCGCTGTCGTAATCGTCCTCAATCACGTAGGCGTTGTTTTCCCGCGCCCATTCGAGAAGTTGATGACGGCGAGAAATCGGCATCACGCCGCCAAGCGGAAACTGGTGGGAAGGGGTGACATAGGCCAGATGAGCCCGTACTCCCTCCAAGAGCTCGGTCTTCAGACCCTCGCCGTCGACGGCGAGGGGGACCGGAGAGGCGCCGGTGCTGGCGAAGATCTGACGAGCCATTCGATAGCTAGGGTTTTCGATGACGAACTCGCTGCCAGGGTCGAGCAGAAGCCGTGCGCAAAGGTCTAAGCCTTGCTGGGATCCGTTCACGATGATGATTTGCTCCAGATCGCACTGCAATGTTCTGGCGCGCCAAAGATATCCTCGCAGGGCTTGCCGTAAACGCCGCGATCCTCGCGGGTCATCATAGGCAAGTCGGCTCGGTCGCTGAGCGATGACCGCATTGACAGCTTTCTTCCAGGCAAGCGCCGGAAAATCGGATGGAGCGAGGTCTCCGTAACGGAAATCAATCATAAGTGAGTTGGGCAAACAATCGAGCCATGGCGGTGTCGCCCGAAGTCTTTCGCCATAGGCCGACAGGCGCTGAGCACCCTGCTGCTTGAGCCTGGCATCGCTCGGACGCTGTCCGAATGGAAACGCTGCAACCCGCGCGCGGGCACCTTGGCGCTGCTCCACGAAGCCCTCCCCCGCAAGCTGCTCATAGGCGACTGTCACCGTCGTTCGCGACACACCAAGTTCATTCGCCAGATTTCGCGATGATGGCAACTGACCGCCAGCTTCATAAACGTGGCTCAGGATCTGATCCTTGAGCGCCTCGTAGATCTGGCGTGCTCCCATTTTCGCGTGCTTGGCTATTGCCTGGCTTTCCAACTGGACCATTTTCTTTCCGCAGAACTGGATGTTTCGAGCGGACCAGTATGCTGCCACTGTGGTAGGAAGCAAAGAGGATACCGAACCAATGACGGCCAGCAGCGAACAAGACAATGTCCAGGACCACTCCGATCCGTCGCATGGCGCGCGTCTCGGATTTGATACCCGCGCAATCCATCACGCGTTCGATCCTGCTGACTTCTCAAGAGCAGTGCAGCCACCTGTCTTTCTGACATCGACCTATGGCTTTGAGAGCGTTGCGGCAAATGATGCCGCCGCAGCGCTCGGGGGCAGGCTGTATGCCCGCGAATATAACCCGACCACAGAGATCCTCGAGAAGAGGCTCGCCAACCTGGAAGGGGCCGAGGCAGGGCTTGTGGTATCGACCGGAATGGCCGCGTTCGGCACCCTGGTCCTATCTTTGCTGTCGCAGGGAGATGAGCTTGTCGTGCACAAGACGCTCTATTCGAATACGGTTGCGATGGTCGAGCAGTGTCTGCCTCGCTTCGGGATCAGGGTAGTCCCGGTTGACCTATCGAATCCGAACAATCTCGACGCGGCGATCACAGATAAAACCCGTTTGGTCTATTTCGAGACGCCGGTAAATCCGCTAAGCGCCATCCTCGATATCTCCGCCATCGCAGCGCGCGCCCATGCGCGGAATGTAAAGGTCGCGGTCGATAGCACTTTCGCTTCGCCGTCACTGCAGCGCCCGATCGAGCACGGCGCAGACATTGTGCTGCATTCGCTGACGAAATACATCAACGGGCACGGCGATACCCTGGGCGGAGCGCTGCTTGGAGACGCTGAAACACTCCATACGCTGCACGAAACCGGCCTGCGCTACATCACAGGGGCGACATTGTCGCCGCACTCTGCATTCCTGATCCTGCGCGGCCTGAAGACGCTGTCTCTGCGGATGGAGCGACACAGTGCTTCGGCACTGATAATCGCGCACATGCTTGAGGCGCATCCCGCCGTTGCCTGGGTGAGCTATCCCTTCCTGGACTCCCATCCCGATCATACGATCGCCCACAAGCAAATGACGCAGGGGGCCGGCATGCTTGCTTTCGGCCTTCATGCGGGCTTCGACGGTGCACGGACGATGCTGGACCGGCTTCAACTGCTGACGCGCGCCGTGAGCCTGGGGGACACGGACAGTCTCATCTATCATCCGGCCAGCATAACCCGGGCGCGCCAGGCGCTCCGGAAAGATGCTCATCTGATCGAAGGAGTTGGGGAAGACCTCGTCCGTCTCTCGGTCGGGCTTGAAGATGTCAGCGACCTCGTCGCCGATCTGCGTCAGGCTCTGCAAGATTTATGACGTGGCAGGGCTCAATCGATAACCAACGTCTCGGCAAATGAGACGAACCCCGGAGTATAAAATGAAATTTTTGAGCGGCCTGTCCGCGTTCCCTATCACGCCCATGGATCGCGACGGCCAGATCGATGCGGAAGCGGCATCGTCAACTTAACGGAATGTGGAATTCGATGTGCGATGAAGGTTGATGACAGACCGTGATCCACTCTATCGTCGACATTGCTTTCCCGCTGAAGTTATTGCCCACGCCGTGTGGCTCTATTTCCGTTTCCCTCTGAGCCTGCGAATGGTCGAGGACTTGCTGGCTGCCCGTGGGATCATTGTCTCGCACCAGACCGTCCGGCTGTGGGCGGAGAAATTCCGCCACACCTTTGCCAACGAGATCCGTCGTCGATCATCCGGTCGGCTTGGGGACAAGTGGCATCTCGATGAAGCCGTTGTTTCAATTCCGCGGCAAGAAGCATTGGCTGTGGCGCGCAGTTGATCAGGACGGTTTCGTCCTGGAGGTTCTCGTACAAAGCCGCCGAAATGCAAAGGCCGCCAAGCGCCTGATGCGCAAGCTCTTGAAGGGTCAGGGACGGTCGCCGCGTGCGATGATCACCGACAAGCTGCAGTCCTACGGCGCAGCAAAGCGAGAGATCATGCCGGGTGTAGAGCATCGCTCCCACAAATGGTTGAATAATCGGGCGGGGAATTCTCACCAACCAGTCCGGCGGCGAGAGCGGATCATGAAGGGCTTCAAGTCACAGCGACATCTACAACGCTTCGTCTCCATCCATGATCCGATCGCCAACCTATTTCAAATCCCGCGCCACGATATCTCCTCCGGCCACCATCGCGAACTGCGCACGGCGGCGATGAGCCTGTGGGCGAAAATTGCCCGAGCATGAGAGATATCTGCGGATGGCGTCTTTCGCTGGCCTTTCATCCCTTAAGTTTACGATGCCGGCGGGATTGGCAGATGCGCCTGCCATGATCTGCCTAACAGGTACGGACAGTTAGGGCTTGGTCTTAGCATGCAGTCACGACTTGATGTAAGGTCGCATCAACTGCTTTGCCTCTTGAAAAAATCCGCTCATTCGTCAGGCGAGCACATCAGCTACGAGGCAATACCAGCAATCGCTTCCAGGAATGCATCGATCTCTTCCTCGGTATTGTAATAATGTGGCGACGTTCGCACCACGGGCGGGAGTTGTCGCGTAGAGGCGTCGACGGGTGTACTGGAAGGAGGGGAAACTGAGACGTTGATTCCCTTGCCTGTCAAATAAGCCATGACAGCTGACGAGTCCCAGTCGTTGACAGTGAATGAGATGATGGACGCAAGGGGCGTCCCGAGATCATGTACGGACACGGCACGCATTCCCCTCAGGCCTTCGCGAAGCTTTGACGAAAGGTGATTGCAGCGCTCTTCGATATTTTCGAGCCCAATGTCGAGCGCGTAGTCCACTGCTGCCCGCAGGCCGAGACGAACCGAATAGTTCTTCTCCCACGTTTCAAAACGCCTGGCATCAGGTCGCAATTCGTATCGATCCGGACCAGTCCAGGGCGCGCCATAGAGATCGATCATCGCTGGCTCGATCTTATCCACGAGTGATTTACGCATGTACATGAATCCCGTTCCGCGTGGCGCTCGGAGAAACTTCCTGCCGGTAGCAGTCAGGATGTCGCACCCGAG
Organism: Rhizobium lentis; assembly: GCF_017352135.1. NCBI lineage: Bacteria > Pseudomonadati > Pseudomonadota > Alphaproteobacteria > Hyphomicrobiales > Rhizobiaceae > Rhizobium > Rhizobium lentis. The sequence continues at coordinate 115,134 of NZ_CP071458.1, read as the reverse complement.
CGCGTTGACATCGATCGGGATTTGACCCGCAGCTTGGCATGCGTCGAGAAGATAGAGGATGCCGTTTTTTCGCGCTATTCGACCGATCGCTGCTGCTGGATTGATAAGCCCGCCGTTGGTGGGGATCCAGGTAACCGCTATCAACCGAACGCGATCATCGATCATTTTCGCTAGTGCGTCCGGATCGAGGATCCCAGAAGCGTCATTCGGAATGACTTCGATCGATACGCCGGTGCGCTTGGCAACCTGCAGAAAGGCGATGTAGTTGGCTGCAAATTCGGCACTTGCCGTCAGGATCCGGTCTCCAGGTCGGAAAGAGAGGGAATAGAAGGCTCGTTGCCAGGCGATCGTCGCATTTTCAGCTATCGCAATCTCGTCGCGGCCACAGTTTACGAATGTAGCCAAGCTGTCATATGTCCCCTCCAGTAGAGAGTTGGACTCAGCCGCGGCTTCGTATCCGCCGATCTCCCCTTCCCGCCTTAGGTACCCTACCACCGCTTCAATAACAGGGCTCGGCATCAGCGCAGCGCCAGCATTGTTAAGGTGGTTTCTGTTTTTTGTGCCGGGGGTATCAGCACGCAAGCGAAGAAGGTCCAAAGTCTTGCGAGCGTTGCGGCTGATTTGCGACATGAGGGATTCCTTCCTTTGATTGAGCGTCAATCTTGTTGACGCAATCGGCGTTGTCACGGAAGCTGACAACTTCGCAACCCGATGTGCAGAATTGAGCGACGGGGCGTAAGCGTCCGCCAATTCAGCCGGCCAGAGCGCTCCGCACAGTCCGATTTGCGAAACTTCACGAAGACCAAGGTGAGTTTCTCAGAAGGCGTTGTTCGTCACGACGTACCAGCTCTTTCACGAATTGCTTTACGGCTCTCACTCTTGGAAGATAAGCTAGATCCTGGTGTGCTGACATCCAGATCTCGCGCTCGCCGCTCAGTTCGTCGAGCACTGGAACGAGACCCAGGTTTAGACTGCGTGCGAATTCGGGAAGGGCTACAATTCCTGCGCCCGCAGACGCCGCGAACATCTGCGACATCATGCTATTTGAGCTGAACGCTATTTTTGGGGTGGGTACGAGTTCCTCTAGCCAGAGCACGCTTTCAAGCTGAATCAGCTCCTCGATATAGCCAACAAAGCGGTGCTCGCTAAGATCCGCCGCTTGAGAGGGAACTCCATTGCGCTCAAGATAAGCCTGCGAAGCGAATAAGCCAGTCTTGAAACGTCCGATCAGCTGACTGTCCAGAGAAGTTCCATGGGGCTTGAAGAAGCTTAGGAATAAATCCGCTTCCCGGCGAGCGACCCGAACCGTTTGCGGCGACGTTACAAGCTCGAGGTCAAGATCAGGGTGCCGGCTACTGAGTTCAACGAGGCGCTCGGAGAGATAAAGCGTTGCGATGCCTTCCATGGTGGCCAATCTGACTGTGCCGCGTATTTCGTCACGATTGCTTACGTCGCTGCGAAGAGCATTCACGCCGTTCTCGATTTCCTCCGCTCGCCGCATTGTAACCAGGCCGGCCGGTGTCAGCAGAAGTCCGTCCTTGGTCCGCTCGACGAGTGCACCGCCAACCGTATATTCCAGGCGAGCAAGCCGGCGAGATACGGTGGAATGGCTGACTTTTAGTTCGCGAGCGGCACCGGTCACGCTCTTGCACCGGACGACGATGAGGAAGAGTTTGAGATCGTCCCAATCAAGATGATCGATTGCAGTCGCCATGCTACCTCCGTCTATTTTTGCACAGGGTAGTGCATCCTATTCGGGTTGGCTCGCAAATTCGTTTTGATAGTTTCAAACGTGCTGTGCCGCTGTATGTGTGGTGCGCAGTGAAGCAAAGTATCTTGCGGAAACGCTTATCGCCAGCAGCCGGCACTACTTGAACCTACCTTGGGAGAACGCATGTCCAGACGAACTGTGAATGCTTTAAACGCTGCGGCAGTGGGACCGTATTCGCACGCGACATGGGCCGGCGATCTTCTGTTCTGCTCCGGCCAGACACCGCTAGACCCCGGCACCGGCAAACTTGTCGACGGAAATGTAGCCGACCAGACACGCCAGTGTTTCGATAATCTGTTTCAAGTCCTTGAGGCAGCGGGCCTGGGGTCGGATGATGTCGTATCCGTCAATGTCTATCTCACCGACATGGGTGACTTTGGCCAGATGAATGAGATTTACGCGACGCGTTTTTCATCGCCCTACCCGGCCCGCACCACAATCGGCTGCGCCAGCCTGCCGCTTGGAGCACGCATTGAAATCGGTCTAACAGCAAAGCGGCAATCTTGAGCCTGCCTTTGCCGAGCTAGTCGAGATGGCTGATGGCGAGCCTGGATCTGTAGAGGAATGTCGATGGGAAACATGAAATTATGGGCCGCGGCTGCTCATATTGCCCCCGTCTATCTCGATCCTGGGGCGAGCGCGGAAAAAGCTTGCTCGGTGATAGCAGAGGCTGCCCGAAACGGCGCGTCGCTCGTGGTATTTTCGGAGAGCTTTCTACCCGGTTTCCCTGTCTGGGCAGCACTTTACCCGCCCATTCAATCGCACGAACATTTCAAACGCTTCTTGAAAGCTTCGGTGTACATTGACGGCCCGGAAATTGAGCGTGTGCGAAAGGCCGCCTCCGATAACGGTGTTTTCGTTTCAATCGGTTTTTCCGAGCGCAACCCGGCAAGTGTCGGAGGTTTGTGGAATAGTAATGTTCTGATTTCCGATACCGGCCAAATCCTGATCCACCATCGAAAACTGGTCGCAACCTTCTTTGAAAAACTAGTTTGGGATCCGGGCGATGGCGCAGGGTTGGTCGTCGCAAACACGAGAATCGGTCGCATTGGCGGCCTAATTTGCGGGGAAAATACAAATCCGCTCGCGCGCTACAGTCTGATGACGCAAGGCGAGCAAGTTCATATAAGTAGCTATCCGCCGATCTGGCCCACTCGCGTTCCCACAGAAAGCGACAACTACGACAACCGAGCTGCCAACCGCATCCGTGCCTCTGCGCACTGCTTCGAGGCCAAGTGCTTCGGGATCATCGTGGCGGGGCACCTGGACGAAGTCGCACGCAAAGCCATTGCCTTGGATGATCCTGCGATCGAAGCGATCATAGATGCCAGTCCGCGGGCCACTAGCTTTTTCCTAGGGCCGACTGGAGCGGCAACTGGTGACGAAATGACCGACGAAGGTATCGGCTATGCCCAAATCGATCTCGACGACTGTGTTGAGCCGAAACGATTTCACGACGTCGTTGCTGGTTACAACCGATTCGATATTTTCGACGTCACCGTGAACCGGATGCGTCGAAACCCAATCAGATTTTTGGAAGGCCGCGCTGAGGACGCTCTAACGAGCCCTGAGGCCGTGGCCATGCCGGAGTAAAGGTGATGGCGCGGACGGGTATGCACATGACCAAGAAGGGTTTCTCCTTCCAGGGCCCTGCCGACGGCGTTCATGCCCTTAAATCGTGGATCACCCCTGAAGATGATCTTTTTCTGGTAACGCATATGGGGTTCCTGGAGATCGACCCCGAGCATTGGCATTTGGATGTCGATGGCCTCGTGGGTAACCCGACGAGATTGCATCTGTCTGACCTTCAAGCAATGCCACAGCGCGAGTACATGTCGGTTCACGAATGCGCTGGAAGTCCGCTTGCTCCGACAGTGCCTAAACGCAGGATCGGAAATGTAATTTGGAAAGGTGTGCCGCTGTCGCTTGTTCTGGAACGCGCAAAGATCAGCAGCCATGCGTCCTACATCTGGACTTCCGGCCTCGAGTGGGGCGAATACGCAGATGTTGAAGAAGCTTATCAAAAAGACCTGCCGATCGGCAAAGCACTTGCAGAAGAAGTTATCCTCGCACTTGAGATCAACGGTCGGCCACTCACTCCAGAGCGCGGAGGACCGGTTCGACTGGTCGTGCCAGGTTGGTATGGTACAAACTCCGTAAAATGGGTTGGTTCGATCACGGCTGCGGATCGGCGCGCTAGCGGCGCCTATACGACGCGCTTCTACAATGACCCTGCGGCGTCGGGGATGAAGCCGGTTTGGGGCGTCGCCCCGGAGTCCGTTATCGTATCGCCGTCCCCAAATGATCTGCTGTCAGCGGACATGCCAACGAAAATATGGGGCTGGGCTTGGGGAGATCACCAGATCTCCAGCGTCGAGGTCAGCGTGGACGGTGGAGGCTCCTGGCGGACTGCCTCAGTAGGGCCGCGCGAAGGAAGGAGTTGGCAACGGTTCGAGTTGTCGTGGACCCCTACATCAGGCCAGAATATCTTGCTATGTCGGTGCACGGATGAATGTGGGGCGGGACAGCCGCTGACTGACGCGAGAAATGCGGTGCACACGGTTAAAGTTGAAGTTGATCCTTGACCCGGAGCCCACTGCGACATTGGGATGGGCGTCCACCGACGCACGAAAAAATCGAGATTTCTCGATGAGCCAGCGGCACTACGGTCTGCCAGATCGACAGGACAAGAGCTTTCCTGCGATCGGGTGGAACAGAGGCGGTAGCCCGCCGTCACACCGGCCCACGCATGACAGAAACCGCCTATTGAACGGCCGAGGCGATGATCGCGATCATGCGCTATAGATCAGTAGTTGTCGCAGCACCTGTCTGCGCTTGTCATCCGATCATTGGCGATACCAGGCGCTTGTTTTGGAATGCGGACTGGTATCGTCATCATGGCCACCCGTCTTTCCCCTAGTCATCACGGGGTGCATTTCGTTGTGACTCGATGAGAAAACCATGCGCAAGAGCCCTCACTCCTGCCAAATCTGGGAGGCTCGCTGCCACGACCTCTTCGCCGATGTCCTCGGACTACCTACAATCTGGATACCGCATTCGTACGCCGATTGTGGGCAATATGGGCCCGACGAACACGCCTCGCTTTCTGTCACTCGCAAAGAAATTATGAAAATGACCGGTATTTTTCTCGACATCGGCGAATGTGCGTCGGCTCGTGGCTGCCATGGGGGAGTAGGATACCGCCGGCGCAATAGTCTAGCGTGGCGCGCCTAACGATTCTCGCGGCGACAATTGCGTTCGTCGAATGTGCACCAATAGTAGCTGACCCTGCTACCTCATCCGGAAGACCAGATTCTCGGGAAAACCTTTCGCCTCCCAAGGCAGCGTGGTTGTCGTCGAACTTGTTTCGACGGCAGCCACGTGTTGTGGCTATGAGACCGCCTGTGTCGCGGGGATAAAAGTATCAATGGTCCGGGAGCGAGCGCCGGTGACTGGCGCGATAAGAATGCCGTTCGTTTTTGCTTTGCGGTGTGTCGCTCGCCCAGCGAAACTAGTCGGGTCCACCGCAAGGGAGCCAGAATGTCATCGTTTCCGACCTGCCGAGAACGCTTTTTGTGCCGGCCGAATATAATGGTGGCCCGAGTAAACCGACTTCGGCGTAACCGGTGTTCTTCCCACGCGTTCTCCTGTCAGCGATCTGTGTTCGACTTTCAATACAAGAGCGAAGGAAGTGTCTTCGAGACTCCGATTCTGCCAATAAATTCAACTCACTGGCGATCGGCGCGATGGTGACGAAATACTCAATCCGACCAACTTTTCGGAGTTGTCAGATAGAGGGGAACTTTTCGTGCTGCTTGAGGGAGGCATAGCCGTACATGACCACTTCGAGCTTTGGCCATCACCAACGGAGATTGTCAGCTCGAACATTCGCGGACTCAATCAAACCTTCAGCTCGTATGAGAAAGACTATATCGTTTCGAGTTTTGTATTTGACGATTAAAGTATAAAATTACGCTAGTGCGATTGGCCAAATATATAAAAAAATATATTATTGCTATATATTGATCTATGGCGGAGCGCCGTCTAGACCTGCTCAACACGCGCCAGGGGGACTACCCTGGTCAGCGACGGGAGGCTTAGATGAACCGACGTGACAAAATGCATCCAAACAAAGCCAGGCGTGATAGCCCGGAAATGAGGCTCGCCTTCCTCGATTGCGTACGTGTGGTTGCTCCACGGAGAGCTATACGCTGGCCGGCCGCACGGAACGACCATCTGAATGCGCTTCGCGAAGTCGCAGATAGCGGAAGATATTATCGGATTAACCGTCCCGTGGTGACCGGCATGGAGCCGAGCCTTGAAAAATTGCCGACATTGCAACAACCATCTGCCGAACACGAGGCAAGCATAGGCCTGGGCCTAACCAAAGCACTTCTCGCCACCAGCCACGAACCGGAACGAATGGGCCAGATCACATGGTTTTCAAAATCTGAACTTGTCTTTGATTGCGCTGGAGGTGATTCTGACAACGGCGAAACCATTGCTACTGATGGACACGTCGAGGCTCTCGCGAACCGCGGATACTCCAACACCCCCGATGCCCATTATCGGCTGGTTGATAGGAATAACCGATCGGAAAAATTGCTCATTGACGATGAGGCCGACACACGTCCACCGAAGAACTATCATGAACATGTTGATTTCGAAAACTGCCACCACATTGATGGCACTTGCAGGCCTTGGAGACACGGTTCGCTTAAAGCCGGCCGCTTCCGCGAAATACGACAGCCGGTAGACATCGGACCAGCGCGCCATCCCGACGCAGCCTTGTGCCTATGGCATTGAAATTAGTGGCAGAATGCGATCGCTGCCAATTACGGCCGCGGCTGTAACACAGGTGGTTGATGCCGTATCTGGTTCGGGCGCGAAACGCGGTGCCGGTGTTGGAAGGGCCGACTAGTTCGACCTTCAATTCGAAGCGACCGTCCGGTCTCAATGCAAGAAGCTCCTGTAGGGTCCTTGAAGGATATCGACAGAGGAAAACTATCAAATGCGGTGTTGCAAGAACGCGCCCCAAGGTCGTGGGGGTGACCCAAATTTTTCTACTGAACCAGAACCTGCAAAGGCCGATATTGCCTACGAGGCTATTCGACGAATTCTCCACAGTAACGGTCGTGTGCCGGGGCAACATCTCAGGGAACAGGATCTAGCGTCTAAGCTCGATCTTGGTCGAACGCCAGTTCGCGAAGCACTTCAGCGGCTTGCAGCTGAAGGGAAGATCCAATACATCCCTCAAAGAGGCTTTTTCACGAGACCGATGTCGGAAAGAACTCTGTTAGATCTTTATGTTGTCGGACGTGAGACCCTGATCTCGGCATTAAATCGAATGCGGCCGCAGGTCCCAGAGAGCTGGACCGTGACGGATAAATTGTCCCCTGACGAACTCGCCTTAAGGGCAGAAGCGATATTCACTAAAGTCGCCCAAGAAGCATCGAATTGCGAGGCTTGCAAAATCGTCCACCGATTCTGTTTTTGCACTCACCCTCTACGAATGGAAATAACTGCGTCGGAACTTCGGCCCGCGTTTGTCGAAAGCCTCGAGAAGCTAATTGCCGCAATGTCTGAACTAGGCACGGCGACGACCCTGGTGGAGTCCGCGTTGGTGAACCACCTTGATCTAGAACAGGGTGCCGTCTCAAGGATTGTACAAGAGGTGAACGAACGTGGATTAACAGGTTTTCCGGGGCCTGCGAGAAGTTTGTGACATCGCATACCGTCATCTCGACGAATGATTCTAATCAACGAACCCGATGAATCTTGTCGAGTGCCGCGCATATCTGCGGCTGCTGCGGGCAATCCAAAAGCCGACGTCGGCATTACCCACCAGCATTTTAATTATGTTGCCAAATCAAAGAGGCTGCCACCATCCCTTCAGCATTCCAGAATACAGCGCTGGCAAAGCGAAAGTTGCTCGTGTCCTATCGGGCAACGCCCTCCGCAGGTTTCCATTTGCCGCGGCTTGCCCAGGCCAGCTATGATGATCGAGCGACGTTTTCAGCCGAAGTCTCAAAAGACATTGTGCCAAAGATAATAACAGCCAACGGGGTCGACGCTGCGACCTTGAGGACAGAGGTTACGCCAGGCGGGTATCTCCTCAAAACGAATGCATCGCTTCAGACCGAGGGTGATCTCGATGACGCCGCGGCGGATCGACTTGCCGGCTCCCTTGGCTACGTCTTCCGCCAATATCGCGTCCTTACCTCTCGCCTCAACGACATGACAGGTAAGACAGGCTTTGTTGTCGTGCGGTTTCCGCAGGGCAGCCTTAACGCCACCGTCGCGCAGAGATTCTTCGAGGCAGCGGACGCAACGAAAAAAGGCTTGGGCGGCGGATATGCCGTGTTCGGTGACGAGCAGATCTTCCTTAATGCAACGAATTCCGAAGGAAAGCCTTATAGCGGACTCGATGACGCAAGCTTCCAAGACGGATTGAGACGCGCAGCCGTATCGTTTGGCAGCCCCAAACCAATGGTTTCTTCCCTCGGCAATGCGACCGCGCGCTTTATTGGGAATGATTGGCAGAGGTCAACAAGAGGCGAGGGCTATCAAACTTTGCTCGGTGGATCGGACGGCGAGTTGGTGAGAAAGCTCGACGAGATCAGCGGGTGTTATGCATTCCTCCTCGCGAAGACAGCCGACAGCAAGGGCTGGGCCAAAGATGAATAAGGGCCGGACGAGGACCTACGCTCAAGTCGCTTAGCGAGTTCAAATGGCGTTTCGCAAAACGGATCTCGCAGTCGATACGATTTTGAGTGATCGTACGCCGGCCACCTGGGGCCGCGCCGGAGAAAATCTCACTGCTGCAATGCTCGAGAAATTCAAGACGGCTTAATCCTGCTTTGGTTCTAGAATATCTTTGCGCGGGCATGTCACAGCTTGAGTGGTCACCATCTTTGCTCGATCTGGCTCAGACATTTGCTGCGCAAGCCGCCGGGATTGCGGCATCGCGGTAGCTGAATCTGATGCCGTCTAATCGCCGTCGGAACAAATGAGAGTCGTCCAACATCGCTAGTCATAGCGTTCGATATTGGTGCGGATCCCATCACCAGCCACCGATTTTACATTCGACGGGGGATTACCAGGGCGAGCCGTGCCGCAGGGAGTCCTTATCTCGCCGGAAAGGTACTGGCCGCTGTTGCAGGGCAGCATGTTGACGTCGAGAAAGTCGCTCCTCTTCAGGGAGTTCTGATACGCTACAACTTCTTTTATCGACATCGGGGTCGAGAAGATCGTCGCTCCCTCAAATCCCGGCAACGCCTCTATTGGCTCAATCATGGGCGACGCCTGACCGGGCGCGGCTGCAGCGCCAATAACCCATGGTCCAACCGATCCGAAAATCACGGATTTCGGACGATCGGCTGGCGTACCAGAGCTGAAAGGAGAATGCGGGAACCCACTGTCGAGCACTGCCTCATCCCATTGGTAAGCTGTAAAAGCTAGAAAATAGGTATACGGAGCAAAACGGTCGATGCGCACTTTGCCGTCTGGAGTAAAGGTATAGTAAATCCACTCTGTGCCGGCGAATGCCCCTGTTGGCCCCACGACGTTCATATCCCAGGGCTTCTGCCACCATGCAATAGACGCCATGTCGCTTTGAAGCAGGCTTTTCGCAAAAGACCACTTTTGACCATTCGGATTGGGCGTGGCTCCCAACGCGAATGATAGGTAAGCATCGTTCGAATTAGAACTTAGAAGCGATAAGGCGCTACCGCCATTAGGAGCGGTATTTTCACGGGTCTTTTCGACCAAAAGGACAGTGAACCCCGTGTCCGGTCTGATCGACGCGCTTTGACTAGTCACGATTGACGCGTGCGGTGGAAAGTTGAAGGAAGTCTTGTTGGTATAGAAGTCAAATGCCTGCCTCGTATCTTCGGGCACCGGATAATCCGCTTCTGCCGCCGAGTCGTGGATGTACAGCTTTGGAAATTCCCAGAAAATTGGCACTACCTTCGGTGTGAGCGTCTGAGATACTTTGTCCGACGCGCTTCTAAGACAATTGGCTTCATTGGTGCATGATGCCCCTTGCCCTTCGCCAGCGACAAGACAGCCCAGCGTGGAAAACAATAGGAAGAATTTCATTCCATTATTCATCAAAACAATCCCGTTTTTGGAAGCGGAGGTCTTGCTCTAGCGCGTGAGCTCGGTGGTGTTGCGGCGCCCTATCTGGCGCAACATATCGCCGACTACGTCGGGCCAATCAGTGGTGATAAGATTGGTACGATTGACGATCGCCATCTCCGGATCTCCTCGGTAATCTGGCACGATCCCTCGTTGAGCGGTCGATTTCGGATCCGTGTTGTGGTCGAAGCAGCATTTTCCGGCGCTGTTGGCGACGCCCTCTGGAAAGTAGTTACTTTCATGATAGGTGGCGAAGCCCTGCTTCTGGTCGATATAGTCGAAATATGCCTGCAGACCGTCACCTTTATAGAATTGGTTCATTTCAAACTGAATGGAGAACGGCGCCACATTCCATTGATCGTAGATTGAGTCCTCGTGGGGATCGTAGCTGGAATCCTTCACATTCTCGTCATCCGGGTTTTCGACGACAATTAGCCCGCCAATGAGGTTGGGGTCGTAGGTCGTCCGATTTAAAATCGTGCCGACATCCACCGCATCCTTTGCTTTGAGCTTGAATACAACGGCTTTGCTGAGTTTCGCATTTCCCTTGGTCGCGAGAATGTCAAGGCAGCGTTGCATGAGCTCGATGGGATCAGTAGGGTCCTGATCATCGACTGCCGCCTTGATATCGACGATCATCACGTAGCCATGACCATCATCGGAGACATATCGGGCGAGTAGATCGAGCGCGGCAGAGAACGTTAGGAACTTCGCCTTTCGCCCTTGTGAATCCGTAAAAACGCGGCCATGTCGGTCCCGTAGATCGGCCTGTCGTAGCTGCGAAAAGTTCTGATTATATAATAGGCCGCTTCCAGTTGACTCGCGCTCAATCCTGTAGTCGTGAGATAGAACGACTTCATTGTCAGCGGTGAAGCGGGCATCGACTTCCACGCTCTCGATCTGCGAATTCCAGGCGTCTTGCAAGGCATAGGCTGAATTCTCGGGATAGATCTCCCAAGATCCGCGGTGCGCAGATAGCAGGACCAAGTCATCGTCGGGTTTCGGCAGCTTAAACATGTTTCTTGTAATCGCACTTACAAGATATGGTGAAGGCTTTACCGGAAGCAGCGCCTCTGCTTCGGCATAGGATGGAATAGCGAAAGCAAAAAAAGAAGTCAAAATGAGCGATGCCCGCAGATCCCGTCGGCCGCCGAGGTAACCAAAACGCGAGGCGTAAGAATTTAGGATCGCTGATGCTACGTTGTTGCTGGTGTGCATAAGGTTTCAGAACCTTTCGATGAGAATTTGGGTAGCTCGCTACGTTGTACGGCCTGTTCCTGGGGCTTTTTGCAACAGCACGAACCGCCTCAGCAGTGGCTAAGGCCTGGGCTGGGAACGAAAGAGGGGAGATGGCCTCGCTACGCGATGGGATTTGTTAGCCGACCGCCTGGTTCCCCCCTTGCTCTATGGCTGTAATAACAGGCTGTTCGACATCAAGATGATCCATAAAAGCGGAGCCTAACAAAGGCGTTGCGTTGCCGGGTCGCGACATAGCGTGCTCAAGGGTTGAGAGAGTTTCGGTGAAAGCAGCTTGGAGCTCGACACGATTATTTTCATGCTGGTGCAGCGGTTCTCAGGTGAGGAGGCGTTGGCAGGGTTTTCTCCATCAAAGCTGCTGCGCCATAGGGTGTTTGGACGCAATCAATTGCCTGCCAGCCGCTCTTTTCGTAAAGAACTCGCGCGTCCTCCGTTATCAAGAAAAGGCTTTTGTAACCGAGGCGCGATGCTTCGTGCTCCAGCCGCTCGATCAACAACGTGGCTATTCCTTTCTTGCGGTGAAATGGATGGACAAAGAGCGACTTAAGCCATGGGGATAGATGAGATTTTCCATCGAAATCACGACCAGCCAACGTGACCATCCCAACTGGCAATGCGTTTTCAATGGCAATCAGTGTTAGCGGCATCGAATTTTTTGTTGCTGCCTCAAACTCGCCTCGCGTTTGTTCGTACGAGCCATTTGATTGACAACCCCATTGTCCGAAAGTCCAACTTGCGCAAATGGAAATGAAATTCGGAAGTCTTTCCAGGTACTCGATCGTTACCGGAGTTGCAGCTACCATTGGTTTCGCGGTCATAGTATCTCCATTCTTCTGGCGGGCCGAGCAATCGAGCGAGGATCGGTCAATTTGAGGTGAAGCCCGTGCACCAACCGATGCTATCGGATCCCACGATATATCCTGGACAGTGACGCTGCGATTCAAGACGCTTCGCCTGCGCGCAACTGCGTGATCACAAACCTGCTAAGATTTGTGGCAACGCCGTCATGCGGCTAAACAGCTTTGTGGCACCTGCCTCCATCAGTTTGTCTCCATGCCCAGCAAGGCAATGAGAGCCACCTACGAAGCCAATCACCATCATCCCGGCTGCCACTGCCGCCTGAGTTCCAGAAACGCTGTCTTCAATAACGAGACAACTGCCAGCCGGTGTGTTCATATTCTGTGCTGCAAACAGAAAGAGATCCGGCGCTGGCTTACCACGCGCAACTTGCGAAGCGCTGAAGACATGGGGCCAAAAGAAATCATGCAGGTCTGTGACTTTAAGAGCCAAGCAGAGCTTCGCAGCATCACTGTTCGACGCCACGCACTTCCTTAAATCGATAGCTTCCAAGGTTTGCCGAACGCCGCTGGTTGCACGCAGATCACGAGCATATCGATTTGCAACTTCGGCCATCACACGTTCATGATGATCCTCCGGTAGGCGCAAGCCGCCCTCGGATTCTATGACTGAATAACTTTGCTGGTCAGTCATTCCTATGAAGCGATCGTTATACTCTTCAGCGGATATGATATAGCCACATTTCGCCAAAGCTTCGATGTGCACCCTGGTTGCGATAAGCTCGCTATCGACGAGAACCCCGTCGCAGTCGAAGATCAGTAATTCCGGACTTTTTGAAAAAGACATACAAGGAGTCCTCGTTGTAGAATCGCTCTGAGTTTTGTCCCAGCGCAGCTTTCAATCTTCCGGGCATTGAGCAAAGTATGATTGAAAAGGATCGGATGTTGACCATTGCGGCACTGGGAAATTGGTGCGACGCGCGGGGCTCAGCCAGAAATTGCTCCTGCGGCGACCTTCGGACCTTGCTTATGAAGAGCATTCCAAACCTTGTGAAACGCCTCTGCATAAAGCTTCATCAATTCGCCATCGTTGGGTGGCGCAATCTCGGAAACGTAAAACATCGTATCCAAGAGTTTCACTGTATTTGGAAAATCGGCGGCCTTCCAGTTGTCGCGAATGTCTGGAAGATATTCGAATACGGGCTTCGTGAGCCAAACACAGATAGGCACGCCTTCGGCCTGCAGCGATTTCACCACGAAATCCCTTGCAGCCGGGCCTGGCGCGAAGCCAAGTGCCGCAGGTTCGATCCGGAGGGGAAAGTTGAGCATCGAATGGTCGCAGTCAGATGGGTTGAAAAGAGGAAATATACCCACAAGCTCGCTGATCATCTCCCATAAAAGCTTGCTATTGTCTCTTCGGATTTGCAGTTGCGTATCCATCTCAGTGACCCGCAAGTTCGCTATAGATGAAGAGAATACGTTGGGCCTGTAGTTGTACCCTTGGGAATAGGGCGAGAATATTCGCGCTCCGCTCCGAGACGAGCTGGACAGCGATACGCGATCAACATGTGCAATCAAGTTGGCGTCTTCCGTGATGACAAATCCTAGCTCCCCAGCCCCAAGGTGCTTGGCGCCGTTTCCGGATAGAGCGAGTGCGTCTGCATCAAGATGCGCACCGTCGACGATTGGTTTCGCGGCGCCGATCGATTGGCAGATGTCGTCGATCACAGCAATGCCTTGAGCTCGCGCTGCAGACCTCGCGTCGGGGACGAGAACATTGTTTCCGAAAAGGTGAGTGACTAAAACTGCAGCCACGTTGGGGCCGAACTCTTCAGCGGCGGCGCGCTGATCAATCCCGGCCAAGTTCATGTCGACATCAACGAAGACGGGTTGAAGACCGCTGATCGTGATTGGCCCTACCGCTCCCGGCCAATTCAATGCTGCGGTAACAACTTGCTCGCCTCGCTCTTTGACGTAGTCGAGTTCGATGTGAATGGCTGCCGTTCCGCTGCCGACAGCGCGCACTTGCCACTTCCCGGTCCACCTTGCAAGGCTTTCCTCCAAACCGCTCACAATTGGATGATTAACGCGGTGATATCTTCCACCATCCACAACTCCACGCAGGGCATCCGAGTGCTTCTTCTCCGCGGCGGGCCAAGGTGTAACACGTCCCTGGGGGACCACAGGCTTCCCACCGAAAACGGCGAGCTTCTCGACTGAGAAAGCACCAGTTGCGTTGCGAGTTATGAGCCGTAGTGCACCGAATCCGTTCATCTCGATCTCCAATCATGCTCATTAGAATGCTGATCAGCCCACACAAACGCTAGCACTGCTTTCCCCGGTATGATAGCTCAAACTAAGTATATAAAAAAGTATATGCTAAATTATATTCAAGATACGCGAGATAAAATAAGTATAATATTCGATTCTGTCGTGTATGGTCAGGCAGCCGCTTGGGCGTCACCTTGGTCAGCTTCTGCACGGAGCGCTTGGGATATTTCAATAGTTTTTAACGATTGGGCGGACACTAAGATCACTGAATGAAGGCTTGGGACGGGAACCGGCCAAAGTTTCCCGTAAACGCCAGGTGCCGATCATAAGATGCGTTGGAAGAACAGCACATGGCCCCCAGATCATAACCCGAGCCTCACCAGATTGCGAAGAAGCGGTTAGCCCCCTGATAGTGCTGGCCGTTGGCGGCGCAATTGGTTCGGCCAACAGGATTGGATGCTATGGACTCTTTGATAAGAAGACTCGAAGCTCACCGACTGGGAGAAAGTGAGGGCAGTTCTGACGATCGCCATAAAGATGAGAGCGCTAAGGGTATAGTCCCGGCCCAAAAACTGATTCCAACGCGAACCTTGGGCCCTGCGAATCGGGGCCGATTGCTGCAAGCCTTGTACGACATAGGGCCATCCAGCAGGGCGGACCTGGCCCGCCTTGCGGGTGTGACTCGAGGGACTATCGGAGGGATTGTGCAGCCCCTGATCGATCAGGGTGTTCTTGCGGAAGGAGAGGTGATACCTCCCAACGAAGCAGGCGGCAAGCCGGCTACCAAGTTGTGGTTTTCCAAGGATGCAAGGCCAATATGCGCGGTGCTCCTGATGCACGACCGCGTGAGTGCTTGTTTGGTCTCTTTGGAGGGCAAGGTCTATGCTCAACACGCCGCCGATTTTCCGAAGAACCTTACACACCCCACCGACGCATTCCGAATTATAAGCACCTGTGTCGAAGAAACCATCGCATCTGGCAAACCGATCTTAGGGATAGGTGTAGCAGTTGCAGGAATGATCAATACGGAGACGGGCACAATTGTGACCGCCAGTCTCGGGCCATTCCTGGACGGCTTACCGCTCGAAGCCGAATTGCACAAAAGGTTCGGCGTTACCGTGTGTGTCGATCAGGATACCAGAGCCTTGCTGGTTGGGGACCGATGGTTTGGACAAGGCCGCGGCCGGAGAAACTTCGCCTCCGTCCATATCGGCGAGACTTTGGGTGGAGCGCTTTACCTTGATGGGCATCTCTATCGGGGACCCGCAGGTGCAGGCGGCGAAATCGGTCATACGACCGTAGACATCAAAGGTCGGATATGCCAGTGCGGCCGACGTGGATGCTGGGAAACAATCGCCGGCTCGAAGTGGTTAACGGACGAGGCCAAGGTTAGGCGGTTGCCACAACCGCACTCCCTGGATGTGAGCCGATTATTGACTCTGGCCAACGACGACGTCCCAGGCGCACGAGAATTACTTCGCGACTACGCGTTCAACATTTCGGTCGGCCTGGCGAACCTCCAGCAGTTCATGGCGCCCAATTTTATCGTTATTCACGGCGACATCGTACGAGGGGGAAACCCCATGCTTCATTTAATCCAGGAAAGCTTCCGGGAATTGGTATTCCATCGCCCGGGCGATGAAATTGCCCTTGCTTTCGAAGATAGCGAATGCCTGGCGGCTTTACGCGGTGCCGCCAGTCTGCTTCTTTCTGAATTGCTGAATTTCGTCATCTAAGGACATCCGCAATACGTTCCTGCGGGAGGTCCGCGGTCATTGCCGGGATCTATCTGCAACTCGACCGTCACTCACTTTGCCGAGTTCGTTCGCGACCTTTGCCAGCATCCGGCGTGCTGGCAAAGATATTGACGCTGTTTCACGGTTGCTTTGACTGGTCTGCTGCTCAGAGAGTGCATTCTCAATCTGAAACTCCGCCACAATCCCGCGCAACTGTTTTGCCTCAAGGGCAAGTGCCGTGCTTGCAGCCGTGGATTCCTCGGCCATGGCTGCATTTTGCTGCGTAACCTGATCCATTCGATTGACTGTCCGGTTGACCTCAAAAAGGGTTGCGGACTGCTCGTTGGAAGCGGCCGTGACGGCATCAAGCTGAGTGTTAATCAGCACTATCTGGTCCACGATGATCTTGAGCGCCTCGCCGGTATCGCGGACCAGCTTGACGCCACTGCTGACCTCATCAACCGATTTGAGGATAAGATCCTTGATCTCTTTTGCTGCATGCGCAGAGCGTTGAGCAAGCTCCCTCACCTCCTGGGCAACCACTGCGAAACCTTTTCCTGCCTCGCCGGATCGTGCCGCCTCGACGCCTGCGTTGAGCGCCAGAAGATTGGTCTGAAACGCGATTTCGTCGATGACCCCGACAATACTGGAGATCTGCGAGGATGACCGTTCGATGCGTTGCATTGCCGCGACAGCGCTGGAGACCACTCCCCCGGAGTGGCGCGCCGACTTGTTTGCCTCGATCGCAACATGTCGCGCCTCCGCTGTGCGCTTTGAGGAACTGGCGACGTTCTGGGTAATTTGATCCAGCGCGGCGGCGGTTTGCTCCAGTGAAGCAGCCTGGTGCTCTGTGCGGCGTGACAGGTCCTGCGCGCTCAAACTGATTTCCTGCGCGCCATCATCTATCGATTCGGTTGCGTTCGACACAGCTCTCAAGCTCTCAGCGAGTTGAGCAACAGCAGCATTGAAGTTCGCCCGCAACGGTTCGAAGTCCTCGGCGAACTTGTCGTCGAGGCTGAACACGAGGTTCCCGTCGGCGAGATGCCTTAGGCCCTCTGCAAGCCCGGACGTTGCCTCCGCCATATCCCGCGCTCGCTGACGCTCGGTCTCGGCGAGACGCGCACGTTCAATCTCATTTGCGCCACGACTTGTTTCTGCATCCTTTCCGAGATCGCGCGCCCTTAACTCGTTGTCCTTGAAGATCTGTACTGCCCGGGCCATCGATCCGATCTCGTCGCGGCGAATCGTTCCCTCAACAGTCGAAGTAAGATCGCCGTCGGCTATGACCTTCATCGTCGTAACCATCTGCTTGATCGGTTTGACCAACCAGGAGCGAATTGCGAGAAGGCCGAAACACGAGACAGCGAAGAGGGCCACAATAGCTGTTCCCAAACTCAGCACAGACGTGTCACGGACAACGCTTGAAACGTCAGCACGCTTTTGCTCTGCGTCCGAAGCGAGTTTTTCCGTGACGAATGTGAATCTCGGTGAGATGGCAGCAAAGGCGGGTTGGCAAAGAGTGAGATAGAGTTGCTGCACCATGGCAAGCTCGGCTTCACTAGTTGCGCCGCGACCAACAGCGATGGCTGCACCACACGTATCGGTCAGGACGGAGAATCCATCCGCCTTCAACTTCGGCAGTTCGCTCTGCTCAGGAACTGCGGCAATCGCCATATCCATGAACCTGACGAAGTTTTCTCGTGCGTCATTCAAGCCAAATTCTGCGCGCGCCCTCGCCTCTTTCGACCGCGTCATCACCATGTCGCTGATGCTGGCACGCGCTATTTCCAGACTTCGGTTCGACTGGGTCAAGCGAAGTGCTGCAGATGCATCTTTGTCGAGAAGCTCCTGATAGCTGTCGTTAACTTTCAACATTTGCCGGCTCTGATAGAACGTCAGACCGAGTGCCATGACGCCAAAGACGGCCATGATGATAAAGAACTTACCGACAATGGAAATGTGTTTCACGGGCCACTCCTCTAAGCTCGGTGTCACTTACGGCGGATGGATGTTCAGATTCTGATGGTTTGATGTCTCGAGTTTTAAAAAAATGGCTGCCGCCGACCTCGTAATCGACGACAGCCAAGTTGCCTGGGAGGGCAGGAGAAAAGAGTTGAAACCCCAGCTGGCGATATTTCGTGCACGTTCTGTCAGTCGCGGATCGCAGCCCCCGTTACTGGGTCGAACCAGTGCAATTTCTCCAGGTCGACTGTCAATGGCAGCACCTGATGGGGTCGAGGTGTCAGCGCCGGTGGTATACGCGCCACAAGCCGGTTCTTACCCTTGTTGGGAAAGTCTTCAGTATCCTCAGCATCGTTGATATTGACCGGCGGTGAGGCGATGTCGAAAAACACGAAAGTGTCGGCTCCAAGCGCTTCGGCAACCGGGATCTGCTCATTGAACAACGCCTCGGCCTCGGGACAAACCTTGAACATCTCCGGGCGAATTCCAACAATGACTTGTCGCCCGGCAAAGACCGACAATGCTGGCTGGGCGGGGATGGCGAAGGATATATTCGTCCCGGTAATCGCAGCTTTCAGCGTCCCGGCTTCCGCTGTCAGCTCGATGCGTACGAAATTCATGGCGGGCGAACCGATGAACCCCGCGACGAACAGATTGGACGGCTTGTCGTAAAGCTTCTGCGGCGTGTCGATCTGCTGAAGATTACTCTGCTGTCCGTTAAACACCGGCTTCAGCACAGCCACGCGATCGCCCATGGTCATAGCCTCGACCTGATCGTGGGTCACATAAAGGGTTGTGACGCCGAGCCGCTGATTAAGCAGCTTCAGTTCACCGCGCATCTGCACGCGGAGCTTGGCATCCAGGTTGGAAAGAGGTTCGTCCATCAAGAAGGCCATGGGATGGCGAACGATCGCTCGACCCATCGCCACGCGTTGGCGTTGACCACCAGACAATGCCCCCGGTTTGCGCTCGAGATAGCGCGCGAGATCAAGCATTTCGGCTGCATCGCGCACCAGCTTGTCAATCTTGTCCTTGGGCATTTTGCGCTGCTGCAAGCCAAAAGCCATGTTGTCGTAAACGGTCATATGAGGGTAAAGCGCGTAGTTCTGAAAAACCATCGCAATATCCCGGTCCTGTGGCTCGGTCTCGGTGACATCGGCGTCATCCATGAGCAGCCGACCGCTGTTGAGCGTTTCAAGACCCGCAGCCATCCGCAATAAAGTTGACTTGCCACAACCCGACGGGCCGACCAAAACGACGAATTCTCCGTCCGCGACCGAAAAACTTACATTCGCAACAGCAACGGTTCCGTCCGGAAAGGTCTTGCCTATCCCATCAAAGGTCATGGACGCCATTTTTATCTACTCCCAGTATTTTTGGGCGAGGCAAGCCGAACTGTTCGCACGGATTTGCCCCGAGCTTTTGGGTGCGGCATTAGCCGATGTTCACAGCCTTGCCGCTTGCGACCGATTGTTCGATCGCCGCCAGGATCTTGGTGTTTTCCAGACCGTCCTGTGCATCTGCCAGCAGAGGAGCATCACGCACCACGCTATCGACGAAGCGAGCGATGGATTCCAACACGAAGCCACCGATACGCGTCGCGCCGGTTGGCGTTATGCCGATGTAGTCATTGTATTTCAGTCCGCCGTCGACGATACGGCGCAGGCCGCCGCTATGGGTCGGGTCTGCCTGGATCTGGCCCTTTTCACCAACGAACTCGACCTTGAAATCGACGAGCGAGGGATTGTCGCGCGACAGGATCCAGCTGTTCTCCATGGTCACGACCGTGCCCTTGGAAAATTCAAGGATCGACGCATGGAAGTCTTTCGTATCCACGCCGCCGGCAGACAGTGTCCCAGAGCGGGCGACGGAATAAACACGCACGACCTCGTCTGCGAGAATGAAACGCAGGACATCGACGAGGTGGCTTCCCAGGAACCAGAGTGCCGAAGACTTTGCAGCCCAGCTCAGCATTTCGAATGGAACGAATGTCGTATTCGAAAGACGCGCGGTCCCGTGCTTTGCCAAGCCGATCTGACCGTCCTGAATCATGTCGCGAACCTGGGCGAGGATCGGATTCACACGGTTGTGGAAATCAATCATCAGCTTGCCCTTGGATTTTGCGGCAGCCGCCGCAATTTCCTCGGCTTCACTCACCGTCGTCGCAAGCGGCTTTTCGCTCAACACGTGTTTGTCAGCTTTCAGAGCGGCGAGGATTATCGGCGTGTGGGTAAAGTCGGGTGTCGCAACCGAGATCGCATCGATCTGATCGCTGGAGATCAGCTTCTGATAATCGGTGAAGGCCCGCGTTGCGCCGTAGGTTTCCTTCATCTTCAGCGCCCTGCCCTCATCGAGGTCGCAGACGCCGACCAGCTCGGTCTCCGGCAAGACATTAAAGGTGTGGGCGTGATTGCCGCCCCAAAGACCGGCGCCAATGACGCCCATTCGCAGTCTGCTCATTTCATTACTCCATTCATAAAGGGAAAGCTCAGCCCTTCACCGAACCAAAGGTGAGGCCTCGTACGACGTATCGATCGAAAACAAGGAAGATGATCATCGGAGGTATCATCGCGAGCACTGCTGCGGCGGCGATGTAGTTCCAGGTCACTCCGCTCGTTGCGAAATATCCAAGTGTTCCGATCGGAAGAGTGGCGGTCGAGCGTGAGCTCAGCACCAGCGGAAAAGCGGCATTGTTCCATGCGAACACGAAGGCGAACATCGAGGTGACAATGATGCCGGGACGAACGATCGGCAGCGTGATCCGCAACATGATCGTGTACCAGCGGGCGCCGTCGACCCGGGCAGCCTCCTCCAGTTCCACCGGCACTTCATCGATGAAACTCTTCATCAACCAGACGGAAAACGGGATCGTCAGCGTCTGCAGGACCAGGATCATGGAGAAATAGGAACCCTGCAGACCGATGCGCGTGATGAGGATGAAATACGGGATCAGGAACGCGACCGGCGGGGCCATCAACAGCCCGAGATACCACAACATGATGTTCTTCTTGCCGCGGAGCTTGAAACGGGACAACGCATAGGCCGCAGGAACCGAAAAGGGCAGATTGAGTAGCACAGCACCGATTGCGACGATGAGGCTGTTGACCAGTTGCGGCGCGTTGGTACCCGGATCGACGAGGATGTGCCGGAAAGCATCGAGATTGGGTTCGAAGGTAAGTTGCGGCGGCATGGTGAATGCCGTCTCGGCCGGCCGGATCGCAAGAGCGATGAACCACAGAATCGGACCGACAAAGATTGCCAGGAAGAGGAGGCCGGCGGCGTAGGTGAGTGCCGTGTTGAAGCTCGTGTGGCGGCGGGACATTTTACCACTCCTCGTTTCGGAACGCGAAGAAGACGTAGAGGGCAACGATGACGTTGACGATCAGCACGGTGATCCAGGTCATGGCGCTGACCAGGCCGATGTTGAAGTTGACAAGGCCCTGTTCGTAGAGAGAGTATCCAAGGGTGCGCGTCGACGTGCCCGGTCCGCCGCGGGTGAGCACAAGCACTGTGTCGAAGGTGTTGAAGATCTGCATGAAGCGCAGCATGACGATAATGATTGCGGTGCGCTTGATCAGCGGCAGCTTGATCCGCATCAGGATCGTCCATGCAGACGCGCGATCCAGGCGTGCGGCCTCCAAAATCTCGTCGGGCACGGCCAAAAGGCTCGCATAGAGAACGATTGCAAAGAACGGCGTCCACTGCCAGATGTCGACGAAGAGGATGGCCGCGAGTGCTGTCGATGGCGAGCCAAGAATTCCCTGAGCGGGAACGGGGAGCCAGAGCGACTGCAACAGCCAGCTCAACAGTCCACCGCCGGGATCATAGAGGTAGCGGAACAAAAAGCCGACGACGATGGGCGCGATCGTGGTGGGCAAGATCAGCAGGGCCCGCACGATGTTCATGCCAGGCAGTGCCTTGAGCAGAATGAGTGCAATCGCCAGGCCGAATATGAATTCAAGTGCCGTGCCAAGGATCGACAGGATCAGGGTATTGGTGAGCGCGGCGCGAAAGTCGAATGCGTTGAAGGCCTGCACATAATTTTCGAAGCCAACGAACTGGAGCGGCTCCGGGCCGATTTGCAGGTTCCAGAAGTAGAAGCTCGATCTTAGGGCAAACAGCAAGGGGTAGGCGATCAGAGCGAGCAGCATCACCACCGAAGGCGCAATCAGCAAGTATGGCAGGTTTCGTCGGATAAAGCTCTTCCGGGCAGGCCCGAAGGCTCGCGGAGAGCGAACAGTTGTCGTGTGCATTGCCAGATCCAGTTCTTCTTCAAGTGGATGCCGGCGCGATCGCTGTCGCGCCGGCCCGAGGAGAACTCTGTTACTTCTTGGCGATCAGGGCTTTGGCCCCGTCAAGAGAATCCGCGTAGCTGTCCCTTTGATAAGGGATCATGAGATTGCCCTTCAGGATGCTCTCGAACAGGCTGTTGGCGCGCTCGAGGCCGGTCTTCGGCTCTTCGGTTCCGGTCAATAGCTGGTTCAAGGTCAGGCCCAGCACACTTTCGACAGCCGTGTAACCCGGGACCGGCGGGCGTGTGACCTTGCCGTTGCCCTGCTTCATCATCGCATACTGCACATCGAGGTAGGGATAGATCGCCTTGACTTCCTCGTCTTGATAGAGCGAAACGCGCGCAAAGTCGGAGAACTGGTAGTTGAGGTCCGGCCAAAGAGCCATTTTCTTCTGCGTGGCCTTCGAGGTCGCCCATTTGATGAAGGCGTAGCCTGCCTCTTGCCTTTCGGAACTGGACGGGATGCCAAGGCTCCAGCCACCGAGGCTGACCGTCTGAGGCACGCCCTCAGCTTTCGGCAAGGCTGCGGTTGCATACTTCTCCATGACGTCCGATTTCTTACCGGTCATGTAACCGGAATTCTTGATCAGATAGAAGTACGGGGTCCACCAATAGAACATGCCGATGTCGCCCTTGGCGAAACGGGTGCCGGCGTCGAACCAGACATAATTGATGGCTTCAGGCGGAGACAGCTTGTAGAGCTGCCTGTAGACTTCGACAGACTTGATCCAGGCCGGGCTTGTCAACTGCGGGGAGAAATCCCACGGGGCGGTCGGGAACGATTTGAACCAGTTCGCCCCGTGGCTTGCTGAGACCTGCGTAAACATGTGGACGATCGGCGACGGCTGGGAACCGCAAACGACGGTTGGGAAGAGCGGCTTGCCGCCAAATGATTTGCCTTCCATCGACTTCAGGGTGTCGACGTATTTCGTCCAGGTCCAGTCTTCCGACGTCTCGGTCGGCGGCGCTGCAATGCCGAGTTCGTCAAAGACGTCCTTGCGGTACATAACCCCCTGGGCATAGGCGGCGACCGGCAATGTGCCGACCTGGCCGCGCCACATATTCGAGGAATAAAGGACCTCCGGGATGAAGTCTGAGAGGTCGAATTCGTTGTCCTTGGCAATAAAATCATTCAGCGAGATGATCCAGCCATTGTCGAGGTACTGCCCGAGCCACATCTGGTCGACAACGATGACATCGGCGTCGGAGGTCTTGGCGACAAAGGCAGAGACGAGGCGCGACTGAAGGGCGTCATACGAGAGGCTTTCCAGTTCCACCTTGATGCCGGTTTCCTTCTCGTATTCTGGCACCAGCGCCTTCATTGAGAAAAAGAATGGGTCTTCAACGGACAGGACGCGCACCGTGTTCGCATCCTGTGCCGCCCCTCGCCGTGGCACGGCCAATGATCCCGCGCCAGCCACAAGAGCTGCGACGGAAGCGCTTTTCAGCAGGTCACGTCGCGACATATTTCCGATATCGATTGTCATAAACAGCCTCCTCAGTTGCTTCGTATCCCAACCCCGGCCCTTCAGCGCAGCCCTGGGCTTCCGCTTGTCGATACTGAGATTGTTACCCCTAATGTGCTTTTTGTAAGCAGTTAGTTTGTACCTCGCACAAACTTATGTTAGTGTCAAGAAGTTGTCGCGGCGAAAATTTCTGCGCTGTACCGCGGTTGTCATCGACGTCCTGCTTGCATCACCGGAAAGGGCCTTATGTTGTATGGCCGTTCGATAATGTACGGGCTAAAAGGATCCGGTAGATTGGAGAAGAGAATTGAAGTTTGAGAGCCAGCCGTCCTATTCGTTGGGCCAGCGCACCCCTGCAAGCAGAGAAGTCGCCGCCGGCGAGAACGGCGGCAACGTGACACTTGTCTCCCAATCGGCACTTGGCGCGATAAACCGCGGTCGCGTCCTTCAGGCCTTATATGATAACGGACCCAAAAGCCGGGCAGATCTCGCTCGACTTGCAGGTGTCAACCGGACCACGATAACCGGTATTGTGCAGCCGATGATCGAAGACCAGCTTCTTGTTGAGGGAGATGCGTCACCTTCCGACGTCAAAGGCGGCAAGCCGGCTCGTCCGCTTTATTTTAACCCCGATGCACCGATGCTTGGCGCAGTCCTCCTTCTGCCCGGCACGATACAAACATGCCTCGTGGCGCTAACCGGTGAGATCAAGGCCGTTGCGAAAGCTGAGTTTGATACGCATGGCGACACAGAAGCATTCATCGCGGTCATGACGGAGACGCTTACTGCCACACTGTCTCAGGCCCAACAGGCGCCTTTCGGCATTGGCGTGGCCTCGGCTGGAATGATCGACAGTGACAATGGAACCATTCTTACCGTCAACCTTGCTCCCGTTCTAACGGGACTTCCCCTCGTAGCAATACTACAAGAACGCTTCTCTCTTCCGGTTGTCATCGATCACCACCCCCGTGCCTTGCTTGTTGGGGACAGATGGTTCGGACCCGGTCGCGGCCAACAAAATTTCGCAGCAGTCTATACTGGCGAGGTTCTCGGCGGCGCCTTCTTCATCGACGGCAAGGTCTATCGTGGACTCGCCGGATCCGGCGGCGAGCTCGGTCACAGCGTGGTGCAGATCGATGGTGCCCTTTGCAATTGCGGAAAGCACGGCTGCTGGGAGACCGTCGCTGCCCTTCCTTGGTTACGAAAACAAGCCGCCCGATTGAGCTTTCCGCATCCCAAGAGCGTCACCTGTGCCAGGCTTGTCAAGGAAGCAGACGAAGGCTCGAAGGCGGCAGAGGAGCTTCTCGACCGTTATACGCGGAACGTAGCCTTCGGCATCGTCAATCTGCAGCAAACACTCTCCCTCAACTCCTATGTCCTTCATGGAGACGTCGCCGGAGGCGGATTGAAGGCAGCAGAGCTGATCAGGCAGCATGTCGAGCAACTGGTGGTGAAGAGACCTGGTCAGGAGATATCGATCACGGTGAATGGTATCGGCGAAGGCCATACGGCTCTGCGCGGCGCCGCGGGTCTGGTTTTATCCAGCCACCTCAAGCTGGTCATTTGAGGCTTTGTAGCGGCACCGATCTGCAAGGAAGGGCTTGCGGACCTGCAAGGTGCGGTTCGCGCCTGGGCCTGCCCCGGTTGACTTCTTAAAGAGACTCAGGCGCGCAATCAAATTTTCTAAGGTCGGGATTTGGGCTTGCGACCGTTAAGGTAAGGACTGCCATCGTCTGCGACGGCGGCGGAAAAGAGAGAGGCAAAGAACGGAATGCAGGCCGCCCCGATCGCGCCGGCGCGAGGGCCAAGTCGAGAGGCCTCGACTGCGGCAGCCTCCAAACCGCGCGACGGGCCAAGGATTGGCTGACTGGAAATTGCGCGTACCAGCCTGTCTGTCACGAGTTCTGGCAGCCGTCCCCCAAGGACAATCAGCGCGGGGTCGAACATCGCCGTTGCTACACGTACCGTCTCGCTGAGCTGCTTTCCGGCGCGTTCAACCCAGATTTCTAACGCCGCTTCGGCGCTATCTGGCAACCGATCGAGGTCGATGAAGTCGTGGATGGCGAAGCCGGCACCGTTGAGGGTGGCAAAAAGGTCTTGGCCGGATGGGCGCGGCTGGTCGTACGGGTAGAGAACTCCGGGCAGGCAGGCGTTTCCATTGACACCGCGGTACGGCCGTCCGTCGATAACCGCCCCTCCCCCGACACCGTGTCCAATGTGAATGAAGAACATCGGATCAGGCTGCGGGATGCGTCCGCCGAACACATACTCTCCGAGCGCTGCAGCTGTTCCATCATTCTCGATGTAATAGGGCGCTTCGAAAGTCGCTTTAAAAGCTTGGTCCACCTCACCATCATCGAAAGCCGGGAAGAAGCTGTGGGCCTTGAGGATGTTCGACATCGTGCCGAAATTGCCGGGCACAGAGCAGCCGACCCCGAGAAGGCGATCCTTAGGCGTACCCAGGTCGGTCAGCATCGCCGCGATAGCAGCCTGCGCGGCGCCTGCCACAGACAAAGCCGTGCTGGTCTCGATGTCGACTGATCGGGAGGTAAGAATCTTACCTGCTAGATCAACAATTGCTACCTCCATTCGGGAGACCGAGAATGTTATCCCCGCGGAAAGATACCGGTCAGCCCGCAAGCTCAGCAAGCGCCGAGGCTGGCCTTGGGCGCCGGTCCGCTCGACCACCTCGATGAGAAGTCCGATCTCAAGTAAGCGACCTATCAGCCGAGTGACAGAAGCGCCTGTCATGCCGGACCGTTCGGCCAGGTCGACGCGCGCAATCTTCTTGCCCACGAAAATCAGTTCGACCAGTCGTCGTTCGTTCCGTGAAAGGTCCATTGGTTCCAAGAGTGCCTCAAATCGTTAGTAGCCAAAGAGCTATTGCAATATATATTAAATTACGCAATGTAATTAAACTGTCATGTAGCTCCGGTAATAAGGCGCCAAGCCGGGGATGACCGGCCAAACTGAAACGAGAGGAACACCATGCATCAGATCAAACGTTTATTGACCCTCGCAGCCGTCCTGATCGCGGTCACCTCTCCGGCCTTGGCCAATAGTCTTGTCGTCTATTCACCTCAGGGAGAAGAGAACGTTCAGTGGATAATCGACCAGGCTAAAGCCGCCGGTCACGATGTGCAGTTTCTGCGCGCACCCGGAGGAGAACTTTTTGATCGGCTGGTCGCCGAGAAGAACAACCCCCAGGCCGATGTCGTACTCGGCATGGTCGACACGTCTATGGCTCTGCTCAAAAAGAACGGCCTGTTCCAACCATACACACCAGCCTGGGCAGCGGACCTCCCTGCGCAATACAAGGACAAAGAAGGCATTGTCTACAAATTCTGGAGCACACCGGTTGTCATCGCCTATGATTCCGACAAGCTTGCCGCTGAGCGGGCGCCGAAAAGCTGGCTGGACCTGACAAGGGGCGAATACAAAGGCAAATACGTCATCGGCAACACCGCCTGGCAGACGACAAGGGTCTATCTTGCCGGCATCTTGGCCCGGTTCCTCGACGACAAGGGCGAAGTCACTCAGGCTGGATGGGATTTTCTTGGCGCATTCTATGCGAACGCCATCGTTGTCGATGACGCCGATGCGCGCAAAGAAGCCTTCAAATCGGGCGGTGCGATCATCAATCTGAACTGGTTCGGCGGCGTCATCAAAGACGCCAAGGAGCTCGGCATGCAAGTCAAGGTCATTGACCCGGAAGGTGGCACGCCCGTCATCTCCGAAGGCGTGGCGATCATGGCGGGAACCGATCAGCTGGAGCAGGCAAAGGCATTCGTCGACTGGTTCGGCTCTGCCGATGTCATGGCCGGCTACGCCAAAAAGTTCGGTCAGGTTCCGGTGCTACCGGCGGCGCTGGCGAAATCACCGCCAGAGGTGCAGGCGAATGCGGAACTAGTCAAGGCGCAGCCTATCGACTGGGATGCCGTCGCGCCCAAACTGGACGGCTGGTTGCAGAAGATCGAGCTTGAAATCCGGTGAGGATGCAGGACCGGGCGACACAGATCGCCAGGCTTCACAGGAGTATGATCATGCCGACCCCGATCCTCATCATCGATAAACTGCATATTGGCTATGGCGACAAGGTGGTCATCCGCGACCTCTCGCTTGAGGTTCACGAAGGAGAGTTCGTTGCTCTGCTCGGGGCCTCCGGCAGCGGCAAATCCAGCGTTCTAAGGACCCTCGCCGGCTTTCATCCGGTCATGAGCGGGCGGATTATTCTTGAAGGAAAAGATATCACCAACGAGCCGCCGGAGCGCCGTAATGTCGGTATGGTATTCCAGAACTATGCGCTGTTTCCAACGATGACGGCGTTCGAAAACATCGCCTTTGCTTTGCGTGTGGCGAAGATGCCGCAGAGCGAGATCGGCAAGCGCGTCGCCCAGATCGCCGAAACATCCGGGATTACGGAGCAGCTGCACAAGAAGCCAGCGACCATGTCAGGCGGGCAACAACAGCGGGTCGCGATTGCGCGCGCGCTTGTCGCGGGCTCCAAGGTGCTTTTGTTCGACGAACCATTGTCCAATCTCGACGCCAAGGTGCGAGTGACGATGCGCCGCGAGATCAAGAGGCTCCAGCAGGAATTTGGCTTCACGGCAGTCTTTGTCACGCATGATCAGGAAGATGCACTCACGATGTCCGACACGATCGTCGTGCTGGCGAACGGTGGCGTTGAACAGATCGGTGACGGACGTACTCTTTATCGAGAGCCGGCGACGCCGTTTATCTGCGAGTTCATCGGCACCGCCAACGAACTGCCCACGCCGCTTGCCGGGCAAATCCTGGGCAGCGACGTTCGGGGGCGCATTTTTGTTCGCCACGAAGATGTACTCGTTGGGAAAGTGATACCAGCCGGGTTGCCGGCGACCGTCCGTCATGTGGAATTCCTTGGCGCCCACAGCCGTATCGACCTGGATACCGGCGGATACTTCATTTCGGCCGCCAGGATGGGGCACGAGTTACCCGAAATCGGTGAGACCGTGTCCTGGACGATCCGGCCGGGCTCGGTGCATATCTTCGAGGAAGCGGACAGATGAACCGCGCGGCTGCCGTCGAGCGCGTAGTCTATTGGATCGGGTTGGCGGCCCTGATCTGGATCGTCGTCACCTTCCTGATACTGCCGCTCGTCGCGTCACTTCAAACGGCATTTTTCAGGGACGGCAGCCTGGTGGTCGGTCAGACCCTAAGCGAACTTTCAAGATCACGAAGAGTGCGCGCTGCCCTTTGGAACACGGTTTGGATGACGTCAGCGACCATGGTCACGGTGACCATTGTCGGGATTTTCCAGGTGGTCGTCCTTGAATATTTTCACGTACGCGGTCGCGCACTCTTGAAAATCGCCTATGCAACGCCGCTGGTCTTCGGCGGTGTCGTTGCGGCGGCGGGCTATAACTTCACCTATGGTCCCGGCGGTGCGGTGACACATCTGGTGAAGGCGATCGTTTCCAGCCTCCCGCAAGACTGGTTCATCGGCTGGTTTGGCGTGCTCTTCACGCATACCTTTCTGATGACCAACTTTTACTATCTTTTTCTGCGTGCTGCGATGCGCCGCGTCGACTACGCAACCATCGAAGCCGCGCGCAGTATGGGTGCCTGGGAATATACGATCCTGTGGCGTGTGGTACTGCCCGCAATCATGCCGACGCTCCTCGCTGTCACCCTTCTCACCCTTTACACCGCGATCAGCTCTTTCGCCGCCCCTCAGGTGCTGGGCGGTCGCGATTTCCACATGCTGAGCCAGATGGTGCTGACTCTGAACAGCCTGCGCCGTCCCGACATGGCCGCCTTACTGGCGCTTATGATGGGACTGTGTCTCATGGCGCTTATCCTGCTGTCTCAATATTACGAAGCGCGCGGCTCCTATGTCGGCGGCGCGAAAGCGACTGCGCCCATCCAGCTACGCAAAATTTGCAGCCCGATCGGCAATACAGTGCTACATTTTTTTGCCTATCTTCTTGTGGCTATTTATGCGGTGCCGATCGCTCTTGTCGTACTCTTCTCCTTCGCCCCGGCCGCGAGCATCGGCATCGAAGTGATCCCATCCAGCCTGACCCTGAAGAACTATGCCCGCGTCTTTACCGAAGGCACTGCCTTTCTTCCGTTCTTCAACTCCATAGTGATGAGCCTTGCCGCGGTATCGGCGGCGCTGGTCGTTACGCTGTTTGCTGTCCCGGTTATTCTTGGCCGGCGCAGTTGGCTGACGCGCCTTCTAGACATCACTTTCTTCCTGCCATGGGTAGTTCCTAGTATTCTGCTCGCTGTCGGGCTGATCGTCACCTTCGACACGCCAAACCCGCTCGTTGGAAACGCAGTCCTCCTCGGCGGCTACTGGCTCCTGCCGATTGGCTACGCCATCGTCGCCTTGCCGCTTATGGTGAGGTTCCTGCGGGCAGCCTTCGTAGGAATCGATCCGGCCTATAACGAGGCGGCCCGCTCGATGGGCGCCACTGGTCTTTATCGCTATCGCCGCATCATTCTGCCGATTGTGGCGCCGACTGTAATCCTCGTCGCCGGGATGGCCTTCAACGATCTCCTGTCGGAATACCCCCTGTCGGCGTTTCTATACAACGTCAACAACAAACCGCTGCCGATTGCAATCGTAGACAGCTCGCTGTCTGTCGATCCTGAGCAGGCCGCGCTCAATCTTGTCTATGTCACTCTGATCATGGCGTTTTCACTGGCGATCATTCTGTTGGCCGAGCGCATCGGCCTTGGCAAAGGTCCAGAAACCACAACATTGTAGAACCGGAGACTGATCCATTGGATACCTGCATCACCGTCTGGCATTGGCCGCACCAGGAGCGTTGGTACGACGAAGGCATTCGCAACTCGCTGACCCTCATCAAGGAAGCTGGCTTCACACACATCAACTGGAATCCCGACTCCGGCAGTTCGTACTGGCTGGCCGACGCCGAGATTGAGTTTACAAGCAGGATCGTGGCCGATGCTGGGCTGAAAGTGCACTCGGTTCATGGCAGCAATGGCCGCAATCCTATCACCGAGATCGGCCACAAAAACCCTGGCCCTTTCGCGATGGAGACGCGCAAGGACTTCCTGTCGCCGCATGAATGGCAGCGCCGCAGCGGAGTCGAGCTGTTGCGTAACCGTGTCGACCTGGCGGCCGCGTTCCAGTCCCCCAATATTGTTCTGCACATCGATATCAACGACAACGTCTTCGGCAGCGAAGCCGCCGAACGAGCGTTCTTCGACCCCCTTTTCCAGTCTCTCGACGAGATCAGGCCTTACTGCGTCGAAAAGGGCATCCAGATTGCCGCGGAAACTCTCCTTTGCGCCAACGCTCAGAATTTCCTCAACCTCTATGATCGGCTGTTCGTTCGATACGGCAAGGAGTTCATCGGCGTCTGCTTCGATTGTGGCCACTGGGAACTGATCGAGCCAGGCAAGCTCAGCGTGCTAGAGCGTTTCGCGGATCGCCTCATCGCTACTCACATTCACGACAATTTCGGAGCAATGGATAACCATCTCTTGCCATTCGACGGACGATTAGATTGGCACACGATCACCTCGGCGATCGCCGCAACTCCTTATCAGACTCCGCTCAACATCGAGACGCCAATGGACCGGTATGGGATTCCAGAATCCGCCTACTATCGCCGCGCTCACAGTGTTGCTGTTAGGCTCGAGGAGATGGTCGCCGAGGCGCGCGAGAGGAAAAGCGCATGATGGCGAATGCGCTTACCCTCGACAATCCTCCACTACGTCGTGACAAAGGTAGCAGCGTTGACCCCTGAACAGTTCCGCGGTCCAGATGGATGGACAGTCGAGACGAAAGAATCTGTCGGCTACGTCGGTGCCGTCAATCAATAGGCGGAGATCCTCCAACAGGCAGAAATCCTCGCCGGCGACTGTTGGCCAACGACGTTTCAGACCACCTTGTAGTTGGCAAGGTGGTAGCGCGACAGTCATCTAACGGCTGATCGATCTGGTGAACGGTACTGCAAATTTCACCAGCAGGATACCCATTCAGCCAATTTCGATCGCCTACGGCGGTTACGCCGTTCATGCCACCTTCGACCTTAAGCGCTTGGGCCGGCCGGCCTCGCATGCCTGCGTTCGCCTGCACTCCGACAATGCCGCCCAGTTCTTCTCGCTGGCGCACAGGCTGGCCTCGCCAATACCCGCGTCGTGATCACGCGCTGACCCCGAATTCGGCAGCTGATCCCGTTCTATGCGCTGATCATCCGCTCCAACTCATCCATGTCGGGGACGATGATATGTCGAAAGTTCTCGATGCGAATGACACCGCTCTTGCGCAGCTTGGTCAACTGGCGGCTGACGGTTTCAATGGTCAGACCGAGAAAATCGGCGATCTCGGCGCGGGACAGCGGCAGGTCGAAAGAGGTGGTCGTGGCGGTCTGCGGTTCGGCGTGGGTGGCGATGAGGTGGAGCAGGCTTGCGACCTTCTCCTCGGCGGTGCGCCGGCCGAGCGTCAGCATCCATTCGCGCGCCGCATCCAGCTCCTTCAGCGCCTGATCGTACAGGCTGCGCTGCAGCTTCGGCGTCTCCGATATCATGCGGTCGAGCAGGTCGCGGGGGAAGACGCAGATTTCGGCGTCGGTCGCAGCCTGAGCCGACAGCATGCTTTCGGGCACGAAGGGCCTGCCGACGAAATCGGGGGCGAATTGCAGGCCGACGATCTGCTGGCGCCCGTCCGGCATCACCTTGCAGAGCTTTACTACCCCGCGCATGATGTTCGAATAGAAAGAGCTTTCCGACCCTTGAGCGATTATCTCGCAGCCAGCATCGACCGTGCGGCGCAGCGACTGGCGGCCGAGCTCTCGGAGTTGGCCGCTCCACAGCGCGCCGCAGACGACGCCGTGCCGCGCTTGGCAGGAAGCGCAAGCGACGGGAGCGCCGGCGTCGGAAACCTTACTGCGTGCAACGTCCATTTCCTGATCCCTTCAAAATCCGCGTGTGCCATGATGTGGCTGCGCATGCTGGGCATACCCCAGACGATTACGCCGCGATTGCGGGTTCGGCTATCCCGATTTCTTCCGGCGCGGCTTGATGATTACCAATTTCGCCGGGACCGCGAGTTGATCCAGATCAAAGTTTCGGTGCCATGGCTGTTTTTGGATAGCGCCTGCCTCGACACGAGGCCGTCCCGCACAATCCTTCAAACTTGAACGACGGAGCAAAGATCTTCCAATCCTGGGCGACGAAGCCGCCGACGTCTTTGCGCACGAGCATTTCCCAAATTGCATGCCGGTTACTCGCGACGGGGAAAGGATTCAGGTCGAAAGGCATTACGGGTTCCTTCAGCTGGGTCGCCCATACTCTCTCTAGCCGGTTTCCAGTTGACAATCCGGTATGTTTGTGCGACGTACGTACGAACAAGATGCGCGCAGCTGGTGCGGCCCGAAGGCGATCGACGCTGTGTCAGATGACCTCCTGAAGGAAAGCGCGGATGACTGTCTACCTAATCGGAATCGACGGCGGTGGCACCAGCTGCCGTGCTGCAGTCGCCGGTGCGAACGGGAGTATCCTTGCGCGGGCTCAAGCCGGGCCAGCCAACATTCTCTCCGATCCGGATACGGCCCTCGACAACATTGCCAGTGCGACCCACGCGGCTTTCTACGCAGCTGGCATCAATGCGCGTAGCATCGCCTCGGCGCGTGCAGTACTTGGGGTCGCGGGCAATAATGTCGGCGAGGCCGTTCACTACGTGAAAAACAGGCTACCCTTCGCCCAGGCGGACATCGAGTCAGACGGGCTGATCGCGCTACAAGGCGCGCTTGGTGATAAAGACGGAGCCGTCGCCATTTTAGGAACAGGCACGATCTACATTTCCCGCCACTGCGAAACGGTGACCTACGTCGGCGGATGGGGCTTTACTGTGG
This sequence comes from Rhizobium lentis, assembly GCF_017352135.1. NCBI lineage: Bacteria > Pseudomonadati > Pseudomonadota > Alphaproteobacteria > Hyphomicrobiales > Rhizobiaceae > Rhizobium > Rhizobium lentis. The sequence goes on along the minus strand of NZ_CP071458.1, from coordinate 81,572 downwards.
GCGACCTCGGCAGCGGCGCTCGTATTGGACATGCGCTTTTGCAAGAAACGCTGCTCGCATATGACGGCATTCACGACATGTCCGCGATGACCGCCTCCGTCCTTGCCGAATTCAAAAATGACCCACGCAATATCGTCGAGTTTGCGCGGCAGGCAAAGCCCGGCGCCTTCGGCCGCTATGCGCCGCGCGTATTCGAGCACATGAAACAGGGCGATGCCGTCGCCGCGCGCCTGTTGCAAGAAGCTGCTGTTTCAGTTGACGAAGCACTTGATCGTCTAGTCGCGCGAGGAACGCAGAAGATTTGCCTGCTCGGGGGATTGGGGCCGCTGTATTCGTCCTGGATCGCTGCACGGCATCAAAGTCTATTGGTAACGCCCGAAGGCGATGCACTGAGCGGGGCCGTGGCCCTGGCTGTGTCGCGCTTCGGGCATCTGAAAGCGATCGAATGAGCGACAGGCTTGCGGCCATGCTTCCAGGATGGGGCATAGACATCAAGGGCGCCGGCCCGCTCTACCATAGACTTCGCCTGGCGCTTGAAAAGGCGATCCTGTCGGGTAAACTCAAAGAGGGCGACGTTCTTTATCCCGAACGAGACCTCGCTGAACATGTCCGCGTTAGCCGTGTAACGGTCCGCAAAGCAATCGACCATCTCGTCCAAGACGGCTTTCTGGTCCGCCGGCGCGGCTCAGGAACCTTCGTTGCCGGATCGGCGGTGCGCGCAGATCGGCCTCCGTTATGCGCTAACTCTTTGACGGGTGACATTTCCTGGCGTGGATCGGACACGAAAGTCGAGTGCATCGGGCGCAGCACGTCTCATCCCGCACCAGAGGAGATGATGACACTCGGCTTGTCAGGCGACAGTCACGTCGTGCGCATCACCCACTTGCGGAGCTCGGCGGGCCAGCCGCTTGCGATCGAACGCACATGCATTTCCTCGGAGTTCCTGCCCCACGCTCGTGCCGTTACCTCTTCTATCTGCAACACACTCGCGGACGCAAACTTCAGACCCGTTCGTGCGATCCAGCGCACTTTCGCATCCAACATCGAAGGTCCGGACGCCACCTTGCTTGGCGTCGCGATTGGAACGGCTGGTCTTTTGACAAAGCGCGTCGCCTATCTTGCTTCGGGCCGTGCAATCGAATTCACCCGCTCACTTTTTCGAGGCGATGCCGAAGGTTTTGTCAGCGAGCTCACCTTTCTCGAAACTGACCGCTCTCTTACAAGACAGGATCCTATCATGCAGGCCACCGTGCAAACGAACATGCGCCGTGAGATCGACGAAATTCCAGAAGCTGCGGCCAGATTGCTCGATCGCTTAGCGAAAGACTTCGCTGCCACCGGTGCGGCTTTGCGCGCCGAGGACTCCGAAGTCGTCGTCACAGTCGCGTGCGGCTTGTCCGACTATGTCCCTGAAATAGTCCATCGAGCTGAGGGCGAAATTGCCCGCCGCTTCGATTCGAGGGTCACTCCCCTCAATCTACGATATCGAGCTCAGCTTTGGTCGCGGCGCTGCCTTGCCGAGGCAGCCACGCGCGTCATCGCAGCCTCGATCGCTCTGACGAATAAGCCTCCGCTTGCGGAACCCGCAAAGGCTATGAGCATGCTGAGCACAAAGGTCGGCTTGTACCTGAAGACGACGCAGATCTCGTGGTGTTGACTCCCGAGTTTGAGTTGAAGTTGAGGCAAGCGGTCATGGCGATTTCGGATCAAATTTGCACAGGTTCTCCAATGGTAAGGTCGATGTTTTCCGCAAACCTGCTGGGCTTTAGCTGAGTGGAACCAGCGCCCCATGAAGATAGCAATGCTCTCGCCGTTTGAACGAACCTGTCTCCATTGGATATCGAGAGGCTGGACTGTGGCTGATATCGCGTTGATCGAGGGAAAGGATACCGCTGAAATTCAGGCGTGCGTGGAGCGTGCGGTTAAATCGCTCAACGCCGAATCAGTGGAACAGGCGCTTGAGAAAGTGAAGCTTGCGCGATCAGGCTGATCGCAGTGTGGTTGCGGGCGCCGGACGCTTTCACCTCGCCTTGCATGCTGCCTGCAAATGCATCGTTCTGGCAACGTCAGGCCCGCAGCAAGATCGCGCCATCGGTTTGAAAACACGGAGAGAATGGCTCCTGCGTTCGGCGGAACGCAGCCGAACCGAGGTGACCACGAAAGCAAGCCAATCCGCGCGGTTGTGATGGGTCCTTGCCGAGTTCCGGATTCCACGAACAACACGCTGAAAGGTCCGCTCGCAAGCTGCGGCCGCTGCCGCTCCGCGGCGCGGTGATCGCGCCCGTCCCGAGCCTTTGAGGAGCCATCGAGCGGGAATTGGCCCGCTCCCACTGGAGCCCTTCTAAACTCGCTCGATCATTTCCTCGCACAGTCCCGCGCCTTCCAGCTCCCATGACCTGATGGTCCGGTCACCGTCCTTGAAGTCGAGGGTGAATACAGCGTCTTTCCCTCTGACGAGATCGATGCCGACGACGACCTTGAGATCGCTCATGAATTTTTCCCCTGGCCGGCGCATCGAGCCGGCCTTTGGCGTGCCGCTTGCGAGCAGCAGGCCGCAAGGGAGGCTTCGCCGCGGCCGTGCATTGCATGATCCGACAATTGCCAGCCGCGCCCTTGCAGTCTTTGCTCTTCGCGGTGGGCCGAACGGTGCCCACGAAGCGACGGGCAAGGAAAGGCAATGGAGGCCGATCGCAGTGCGATCGGGAGCAAAATGAAAAGAAGAGAGATAGAGGAGCTGCGTGAGCAGGTGAGCTGCGCGGCCGTTCTTGAACAGGCGAGGTTCGCCATCGACATCAAGGAAAGCACCCGGCGGGCAGTCAAGTTTCGCCGTGGTGGTGAAATCGTCATCGTCGCGCATGAGGGGCGCGGATGGTTTGATCCGCTCAGCGATGCGAAAGGCGATGTCTTCGGGCTTGTCGAGCATCTCGATCATGTCGGTTTTCTCGAAGGCGCCGATAGGGTTGCGGATCTCGTTGGTTTCGAGATCACGGAACCGGAGTGGCAGCCTGCGAGCCGCGATAGAGGATGCAACCTCTCTCTTGTCGAGCGCTGGCAAGCGCGCCGCAGCCCATGGCCCGGTTCATCGACGTGGCGCTACCTCAACGGCGAGCGCCGGCTGCCACCACCTATACTCTGTGAGGCGATCAAAGCGGGGCTTCTTCGGGAAGGCCCGCGTGGCAGCATATGGGCAGCGCATACGGATAATGCCGGCGTGGTGACCGGATGGGAGGCGCGCGGACCGCAATACCGTGGCTTCGCCTCTGGAGGAGCGAAGGTTCTCTTCCGTCTAGGGTTGGATACTGCGTTGCGCCTGGCCGTCACGGAAGCTGCGATCGATGCCATGAGCCTTGCGGCAATCGAAGGGTTGCATGACGGCACGCTTTATCTCAGCACCGGCGGCGGGTGGTCGCCGGCCACGCAAGCCGCGCTGCGGGAATTGGCCTCCCGACCGGACGCCCGGCTGGTCGCTGCGACGGACGCCAATGCACAAGGGGATCTGTTTGCCACGCGATTGCGGTCGCTTGCCGAGGATGCCGGTTGCGAGTGGACCCGGTTGCGCCCGGCCGAGGAGGACTGGAACGAAACCCTGAAGGTCAGGGAGAAAGAAAAGGGGGAAAGAAAGGCAGGAAGCGTGCCGCATTCGCACCGCCCGCGTCAAGGGAGGCTTCGCCCGGCTGAGCCGGCCCTTGACCCAGCCAGTCGCGATGCCGGCGCCAGGCAAGGGGTCATGAAGGACTGAAGGGGATGGCGAGGTCGATAGGACGGCGCCGCACTTCGGTCCGAAAACGCGCAAGGAGCCGCAGATGATCCCCTCTCCCGCAACCACCAAGGTTTTCCAGGGCGTCGCAAGCCGCCAACAGATGTTCCGCATGTTTGACCGCCACGCGGAGCGCCCAAAGCGTTGGGATGGTGATGCCGCGCCGTTCTACTCGGGCGAATGGTTCGAGATCGGCGAGACCGAACATGACTACATGTTCGAGGTCCTTCCACCATTGTGGATCCGAGGATCCACGTTTGCGATGCGCGAGTTCATGACTGGCTCGGTGACATCAGTATTCTTCGCGCTCAGGATCGAGGCGTCCATCCGATATTTCCATGGCTACTGCGATCTTTCCGGTAAGGCATCCGTCGAAACGATGCGCGTCGCCATCATCGAGCGCGAAAGCCGAGCGGTCCGGGCGATGACGCGGCAAGAGCGGCTCGAGCATATCTGGAGCATCACTGCCGGCGATTACCGCGGCTATGCCGGAGACGAGTGGCCGCAGTCCGCTCGCGGCAAGCGCACCGTCATACTCTATGGCGGCAACGAAGGCACCTTGCTGAAGCTGCTCGACGAACTCACGGACGGGGAGACTGCTGCGAAGCTGCCGGTGCATCTTCGCCACCTTCCCTCCCAGATCGCCGCGTGAGGGGGAGGCCATGTTCACTTTCAGCGTGGTCGAGGTCAGTGCGGTGATCGTGCACGGACGTACCGACGCGGAAGCCAATGGCGGCTTCCGCAACCCCCACTATGGTCTACTCCCGGGTCGAACGGCCAGGTCTGTGGATCGTCGGCGACGAAGGCGTCTATCTGCTGTCCAATGGCAAACCGGCAGAAGGTCAAAGGACGCTGAGTGCGATCCGCAGACCGATCCGGACTGCTGGCATTACAAGCGTCGGTATTTCGAGGGAGACGACGGGATAGTCTTCATCGCCGGCGCGAGCCTGGAAGCCATGCTTTCCACAACCCCGGAACCCACGCATCTGCGGGCGCAGTTTACGTCGGAAACCATGCAGTTCTCCGTAGTCACGCGCTCGTAGCTGGCGATCGCTGCAGCCGGACGAACCAGATCCAAATTCCTCACCTCATTCATCCGCCATCGCCCGCGGGACCTGTCCTGCGGGCGATGGCGCATATCCTCGAAAAGGAGTCTTCAATGTCCAACGATCCCTTCACCCTCGATATGTTTGTAAGCAGCGCGTTGTCGTCCGGCCTTGGCTTGGGCGTCACCGCGTTTGGCGGTTTCGCCGCCAACGACGACGATCCCGATCCGCCGCCGCCCTCCCCTGCGCCGGCATTGCCTCCACCAGTTGCGAAGCAGCCGGCGCCGCGGACACACGGCCTGCGGGGTAACTTCTATCTCGACAATGGCGATCGTGGACTTGCGATCGACTGGAAGCAAAGGGCGAAGGCGAACCTTGTGGCCATCCTGACCGCCAACGAAATCGAAAAGCAGGATCGACCCGCCACCAGTGACGAACAGGCAAAACTGATCCGCTTTACCGGTTTTGGCGCATCGGAACTCGCAAACGGCATGTTCCGGCGTCCAGGCGACGTCGATTTCCAGGAAGGCTGGGGTGACCTCGGCAGTTCGCTGGAAAGCGCCGTCACCGACGCCGATTATGCTTCGCTCGCGCGTGGCATCCAATATGCTCACTTCACTCCCGAGTTCATCGTCCGCTCGATCTGGGCGGGCTTGCGGCGGCTCGGATGGCGCGGGGGCCGCGTGCTGGAGCCGGGAATCGGCACGGGCCTTTTTCCGGCGCTGATGCCAACGGCGCTCCGTGACACAAGCTATGTCACCGGGGTCGAACTCGATCCGGTAACAGCGCGCATTGTCCGGCTTCTTCAGCCGAAGGCACGCATCATCAACGCCGACTTCGCGCGCACCGATCTCAACGCGATCTATGATCTCGCGATCGGCAATCCGCCCTTCTCCGATCGAACAGTTCGGTCGGACCGGCAGTACCGTCCGCTCGGTCTGCGGCTGCACGACTACTTCATTGCCCGGTCGATCGATCTCTTGAAGCCCGGTGCACTCGCCGCGTTCGTGACAAGCAGCGGCACGATGGACAAGGTGGACAGCACAGCGCGAGAGCATATCGCCAGGTCTGCCGATCTGATCGCAGCGGCCCGCCTCCCCGAGGGCAGCTTCCGCCGCGACGCTGGCACGGATGTGGTCGTGGACATCCTGTTTTTTCGCAAGCGCAAGGCCGGCGAGCCGGAGGGTGATCTGTCATGGCTCGAACTCGAAGAGGTTCGTCCTGCGACATCCGACGAGGGGGCGATCCGCGTAAACCGCTGGTTCGCGCGGCACCCGGATTTCGTGCTCGGCGAGCACGCCTCAACGTCTGGCCCGTTCGGCGAGACCTATACATGCCGGCCACGCGCCGGTGAAGACCTGCAAACGGCAATGAAGGCCGTGATCGCTCTTCTCCCTGAGGATCGGTATGACGGCGAGCCGACGTCGGTCGACATTGATCTGGAAGAGGAGTTGGGCGAGATCGTCGACCTCCGCCCCGCCAACGACAAGGTCCGCGAGGGCAGCTTCTTCCTCAATAACCGCCACGGTCTCATGCAAATGATCGACGGAGCCCCGCTCGCGGTTTCGGTGCGAAAAGGCAGGTCAGGCGAAGGCCTGTCCGAAAAACATGTCCGGATCATCAAGAAGCTGATTCCGATCCGCGACGCCGTCCGCGAGGTGCTGAAAGCGCAGGAACGCGACCAGCCGTGGCGCGATCTGCAGGTTCGGCTGCGTATCGCCTGGTCGAGTTTCATCCGCGACTTCGGGCCGATCAACCACACAACGGTCTCGATCTCTGAGGACGAGGAAAGCGGCGAGGTCCGCGAAACCCATCGTCGGCCGAATCTCCAGCCGTTCCTGGACGATCCCGATTGCTGGCTGGTGGCCTCGATCGAGGACTACGACCTCGAAACCGATACGGCGAAGCCTGGTCCGATCTTCACCGAGCGGGTGATTTCTCCTCCCGCGCCGCCGGTCATAACTTCGGCTGCCGACGCGCTCGCCGTCGTTCTCAACGAGCGTGGCTGCGTCGATCCCGAGCATATTGCCGAGCTGCTGCACCGTGATCCGGATGCTGTGATCGACGAACTCGGTGACGCCATCTTCCGCGATCCCGCGGATGGCTCCTGGCAGACCTCCGACGCCTATCTCTCCGGCCCGGTCCGCACGAAGCTCACGGTCGCCGAAGCGGCGGCTGCGCTCGATCCGGCGTTTGAGCGCAATGTCCGAGCGCTGCAGGACGTCCAGCCTGCCGACCTCCGACCGTCGGATATCACCGCCCGTCTCGGCGCACCCTGGATTCCGGCTGCCGATGTCGTCGCCTTCGTCAAGCAAACGATGGATGTGGACATCAGGATTCACCATATGCCGGAACTCGGGTCATGGACCGTCGAGGCACGCCAGTTTGCCTATAGCGCCGGCGGCACCTCCGAATGGGGCACAAGCCGCCGTCATGCGGGCGAACTGCTGGCCGACGCGCTGAACAGCCGGATTTCGCAGATCTTCGACGTGTTCAAGGATGTTGGCGGTGAACGCCGCGTTCTGAATGTCGTCGACACGGAAGCAGTGCGCGACAAGCTGCAAAAGATCAAGGAGGCTTTTCAGAACTGGGTCTGGACTGACCCAGACCGCACCGACCGGCTTGCGCGGGTCTATAATGACCGCTTCAACAACCTCGCGCCTCGAAAATTCGACGGCTCCCATCTAAAGCTTCCCGGCGCCTCCGGCGCCTTTGTTTTGTATGGGCACCAGAAGCGTGGAATCTGGAGGATCATCTCCTCCGGCTCGACCTATCTCGCCCATGCTGTCGGCGCCGGCAAGACGATGACGATGGCAGCCGCGATCATGGACCAGCGCCGGCTCGGCCTAATCGCCAAGGCGATGCTGGTCGTGCCAAGCCATTGCCTCGCACAGGCGGCGCGCGAGTTCCTGGCGCTGTATCCGAACGCTCGTATCCTCGTCGCCGACGAAACCAACTTCACCAAAGACAAGCGGGCACGTTTCCTGTCGCGAGCCGCCACGGCCAACTGGGATGCTGTTATCATCACCCATTCGGCCTTCAGGTTCATCGCCGTGCCGTCGGCGTTCGAAAGCCACATGATCCAAGAAGAGTTGGAGCTCTACGAGGAGCTTTTGACCAAGGTGGACAGCGAGGATCGGGTGTCGCGCAAGCGGCTCGAGCGCCTGAAGGAAGGCTTGCAAGAGCGGTTGGAAGCGCTCTCAACCCGCAAGGACGACTTTCTCACGATCTCGGAAATTGGCGTCGATCAGATCATTGTCGACGAGGCGCAGGAATTCCGCAAACTCTCTTTTGCGACCAATATGTCGACACTGAAAGGCATCGACCCGAACGGATCGCAGCGGGCCTGGGACCTTTATATCAAGTCCCGCTATATCGAGACCAAGAATCCCGGCCGCGCGCTCGTGCTGGCCTCCGGCACGCCAATCACCAACACTCTCGGTGAGATGTTCTCGATCCAGCGCCTGCTCGGCCACGAGGCGCTGCGCGAACGCGGGCTTCACGAATTCGACGCCTGGGCCTCGACCTTCGGCGACACGACGACCGAACTCGAAATCCAGCCGTCGGGCAAATACAAGCCGGTGAGCCGGTTCGCGAGCTTCGTCAACGTGCCGGAGCTGATCGCGATGTTCCGCTCGTTCGCCGACGTCGTGATGCCGGAGGACCTGAAGCAATATGTCAAGGTTCCGGACGTCTCGACCGGACGGCGGCAGATCCTGACGGCGCAACCGACGCCGGCCTTCAAACTCTATCAGCAGATCCTCGACAGCCGCATCAAGGCGATTGAGATGCGAGAGGGGCCAGCGCAGCCCGGCGACGATATCCTGCTGTCCGTCATCACCGACGGCCGACACGCGGCGATCGACCTGCGCCTGGTCATTCCGGCAAACGACGACGAGCCGGACAACAAGCTCAATCTCCTCATCGAGAACGCCTTTCGCATCTGGACGGAAACGAGCGAAAACACCTATCTTCGTCCGGACGGCAAGCCCTATGAACTTCCAGGCGCGGCGCAGATGATCTTCTCCGATCTCGGCACCATCAATGTCGAGAAGACGCGCGGCTTCTCCGCTTACCGCTGGATTCGTGACGAACTGATCCGCCTAGGCGTGCCCGCGTCGGAAATCGCCTTTATGCAGGACTTCAAGAAGACCGAGGCCAAGCAGCGACTGTTCGGTGACGTCCGTTCGGGCAAGGTTCGCTTCCTGATCGGCTCGTCTGAGACCATGGGCACTGGCGTCAACGCCCAGCTCAGGTTGAAGGCGCTGCATCACCTCGACGTGCCGTGGCTCCCATCGCAGATCGAGCAGCGCGAGGGCAGGATCGTACGCCAGGGCAATCAGCACGATGTCGTCGACGTCTTCGCCTACGCCACGCGAGGGTCACTTGATGCTGCGATGTGGCAGAACAACGAGCGCAAGGCTCGCTTCATCGCCGCCGCCCTTTCCGGCGACATCTCGATCCGCAGGTTGGACGACCTTGGGGAGGGCCAGGCCAACCAGTTTGCCATGGCCAAGGCGATTGCCTCGGGCGACGAGCGCCTGATGCAGAAGGCCGGGCTCGAAGCCGATATCGCTCGGCTCGAACGGCTGCGCGCCGCCCATGATGACGACCTGTTCGCGGTGCGCCGCCAGGTCCGGGACGCCGAACGCGACATCGAGGTATCGCTCCGGCGGATCGGCGAGATCGGCAAGGACATCGCGCGGCTGGTTCCGACTGCGGGAGATGCCTTTACGATGACCGTCACAGGCGTTTCATACGACGAGCGAAAGGAAGCCGGCCGCGCGCTGATGAAGGAAATCCTCACCCTCGTCCAGCTTCAACAGGAGAGCGAGATCGTCGTCGCCTCCATTGGTGGCTTCGATCTCGTCTACGATGGCGAGCGCTTCGGCAAGTCTGACGGTTATCGCTACACCACCATGCTTCAGCGCACGGGCGCGGACTACGAGATCGATCTCGCCGTCACGGTGACGCCGATCGGCGCCGTCTTCCGCCTCGAGCATGCGCTGGATGATTTCGACGGGGAGCGGGAACGCTATCGCCAGCGGCTGGAGGAAGCGCGCCGGCGTCTTGCTTCCTACCAGTCCCGTCAGGGTGGCGATTTTACCTTCGCGAGTGAGCTGGCCGAAAAGCGTCGCCAGCTCCGGGAGGTTGAGGCGGAACTCGCGGCCGAGGCGCGCGAGGCAGGGGCCTCTGCCAGGGAGTCAGCCTGATTTTGGAAGCAGTGCAGCATGTGCATAGGTGCATTGCACAATAAATGTTTTCCATCTGATCAAAATATCATCATAGTGCACACAGCTGATGCACATGGCGGTCTCCTCCCAGTGCCGCCGCAACGGCTGTTCCCCTCTGGAGGTTAAATAACCTTCACACTTCATGGGCCTCGGTTCTTCCGACGGCCCATTTTTTTGTTCCCGCTCAACCCGAATTCTGACCTTCGCATGGGATCGCCCGTCTGAAAAAACAGGAAAGAGGGTGAAAGAAAAACCGGTCGCAGATCGGTCCTCCCGTCGCCGCTGGCGCTCAACCGCGGCCTACGCAGCCCGGCCACTCGTACTTCGCAAGGCTGTTAGCCCCGCTTGTCCTTCGCGGCAGGGCAGCTCGCCCGCAGTTGCGCCGGTCAGGCCGCTTTGCGCTCCGGGAGATGTCTTCAGGAAAAAATGAAGACAGGAAGGACCGGCAGGAGGCCGCGTCCGCATCCCCGGAAAGGAACACTCCCATGCAACTCATGAAGGTCGATCCGCGTGCGCTGAAGGACAATCCCGACAATACGCGCCAGTCGCAGTCGACGCCCCAGGCCGACGCGCTGCTGCTTGCGACCATCAAGGCCGTCGGCGTCATCCAGCCGCCCGTCATTTTCGCCGAAGCCGGCGGCAACGGCTATGTCATCGAAGCCGGTCACCGGCGCACCCGCATGGCCATCGCCGCCGGCATCGAGGAAATCGATGTTATCGTCGTCGAGGCGGCCAACGATAATGGCGCGATGCGTTCGATGATCGAAAACATCGCGCGCGAACCGCTCAACCCCGTCGATCAATGGCGCGGCATCGAGCGCCTCGTTGCTCTCGGCTGGACCGAGGAAGCTATTGCGATTGCGCTGGCCCTGCCGGTCAGACAGATCCGCAAGCTTCGTCTGCTCGCCAGTGTGCTGCCTGCGATGCTAGATCACATGGCCAAGGGCGACATGCCGAGCGAGCAGCAGCTTCGCCCGATTTCCGCAGCGTCACTCGACGAGCAGAAGGAAGTCTGGAAGGCACACAAGCCGAAGAAGGGTGAGACAGCATCCTGGTGGGCGATCGCCAACGGCCTCACCAAGACCCGCATGTTCGCGCGCGATGCGAGTTTCGGCGATGATCTCCGCCGGGCCTACGGCATCGAGTGGGCAGAAGACCTGTTCGGACCGGCTGACGAGGATAACCGCTACACCACCAACGTCGAAGCATTCCTCGGTGCGCAGCAGGAATGGATGAGTAGCAATCTTCCCAAGGAGGGCTCCATCGTCGAGCTCAACAATTGGGGCCAACCCCAATTGCCGCCGAAGGCGGAGCGTATCTACGGCAAGCCCGGCAAAGGCGATTGCACCGCCATGTATCTCGATCGTGAGGGCAAGGTGCAGTCCGCCCATTTCCGGTTGCCGGAGATCAAGAAGGCGAAGCGAAAGGGCGATCCGACCGCGCCCGGCGGCGAGGACACGAACGAGGCCATCGACGTTGCAGGGAAGACCCGTCCCGACGTGACCCGAAACGGCCTCGACATGATCGGCGATTTCCGCACAGACGCTCTGCACGAGGCACTGGCACGAGCGCCGATCGAAGACGATACCCTCTTGGCGCTGCTCGTCCTCGCATTCGCCGGGCAGAACGTCTCGGTCGATTCCGGCTCCGAAACCTCCAACCATCTCTACGGCTCCAAGCGTTTCGCCCGGCACGCCGTCCGGCTGATCGGTGAAAGCGGCAAGCTGCAGTTCGATACAGATACGCTTCGTGTCGTGGCCAGGTCGACCCTGATCGACGCACTGTCGGCGCGGACCAACCGCACGGACAGCGGCATTGTCGCCCGGATCGCCGGCGATGCCATAGGCGCCGACACCTATCTTCCGAACATGGGCACGGAGCAATTCCTCGCGTGCCTATCGCGTCCGGCACTGGAAGCGTCCTGCGGCGGTAGGAGTGTCGCTCCCCGCCCGCGCGTCAGGGACACCCGGGCTGCCCTTGTCGAGCACTTCAAGGAAGAGGGTTTCGTGCATCCGTCTGGCCTCTTCGCACCCGATGACGTGAAGATGGGCGAATGGTTGGCCAAGAACATGGAGCATGGGGGCGATGACGACGATGCACCCGCCGACGGGCCGATGGGCGGCATCGAGGACGGTGCCGACGGTGAGTCTGATCCCTCGATCGAAGCCGAATTGGTCGACAAACCCCATGATCCGGAAGGCGAGGTCGGAGGCAACGCAGCCGACACCGAGCTCGAAGAGCTGGATGAAGCCGACGCTGACACCGGCACTGAGGATCCCGATACCGCTTACGGAATTGCGGCCGAGTAACCCTGCCCCACAACTCCGTACTGATCGATACCGCCGCCGGCCATCACCGGCGGCGGCTTTGTTTCCTCACCTCAAAACAGGAGAATACGCATGTCCGCGTCTTTGATTTACGACCTCGCCCCAATCGGCTCTATCAGCGCCTGGCGCGTGTCACGGCCGCTTTCCGAGCTTAAGCGCGACGACTTCTACTCGCATCATGGCGCCGTTGCGGATGAGACGGAATTTCAAGGACGGATGTTCGAACAGGCCGAGCACAGCCGCGAGCTCCGGGCACTTCACCGGCAGACTGTTCGGATGAACTGCTCGACGCCATGGGGACCGTCGCAGGGCGTGCGGCGGCGTGAGTCCGACCGTATGGGGGCTTTCGTGGCGGCCGGTCCGAGCTGGAGGAAGGGATGCGGGCTGTCGCTCGCAAGAGGTTCTCTCCTCCGGGGGTTCGGAGCCATAGCCCGCCCCCGCCGGTCTGCCCTTCGTTTTCGCTGCGGTCTGAACCGGCGGCCGGTCGTTTAAAGGCCGCTGGCGCGCCGCGAAGCGGCCGGTGCAGCCTCCCTCGCAAAACGGGTTCGCGTCCTTCGCAGGGCTTTACCCCGCTTGTCCGCAAACCCGTTTCGCTCGCCCGGCCGTCCCGGACCTGTGAAAGCGCCCGTCCTTAGCCGGTTCCTGTCGACCGCATCGAAGGGCAGACCGGCAGGGGCCGAAGCCGCTTCGGTGAAACCACGAAAGGAAGATCCCATGGCCAAGCCCGCAACCACTCGACCTGCCGCCCGCGTCGTGCCGCTCCGCAAGGGTACCACCCTCGAAATGGTCAGGCTCACATGCCCGGACACTGCGCAGGCAATGCTGATCGCTGAGAGTTTCGGAACCGCTGTAGTCGACAGCGATGGCATCCGTGAACTCCACGAGCGCCTGATCATTGAGACCGCCGACAGCCTCTCGGACGGTCTCGGTGAGAAGGCGATGCAGATCCATCTCCAGCGTATCGTCGGTGCGTATGTCGGCTCGGCGCACGGCGCCGGCCAGTTCTACAGTCGAGCAGTCTCCGAAGCCCGAGACGCGACCGCCAAATCGGCAAACGATCCCCGCGACGAGGATCTCGATGGCCCGGTGGGTTACGACAGCGCCGCCCAGCGCAAACGCGAATTCGCTGCCGACATGGGCATACAGTCCCACGCGCTGCGGATGGCCGCCGAGGGCGCAGTCGCAGCCTATCGCCACGTCATCGGCGAAGCCTGGAAGCCTTTCGACCGCCCGGTCGACAATCCAGGCCAGTCGCTCGACCGCAAGGCGGCCGAGGCACAGATGGCGGCTCTCGGTTGAGGCGCTTCCGGCGGAGCTTCGGCTCCGCCATCTCCCTCTCACTGATCCTTGGGCCGGTTCCTTTGGGACCGGCCTTTTCCATGTCAACAGAAGGAAAAACAAGAGCCCTGCCCGTCACGCGGCCTCGTCCTTGTTGGCGGTCCTGCAGGAGCCGCCGGTCTGCCACAACGGCTTTGCCGTCCTTCACTCCGTTCCGGCCGTTCCGGTGCGGCCGACCACCTGATCGCTCCTGCCTTCGGACCTCCGCGACGGGGTCGCGATCGGGGCGGCCTCCAAACGGAGGATCACGACATGAGCAAGAAAGCCGAAGGCGAACGCGCCGACATCTATGCGCGGATCACGGATAGAATCATAGCCGACCTTGAAAAGGGCGTAAAACCCTGGATGAAGCCATGGCATGCGGCCAACACCAATGGCCGGATTACCCGGCCGCTGCGCCACAACGGTCAGCCCTATTCGGGCATGAACATTCTCTTGTTATGGTCGGAGGGGATGGCGCGCGGCTTCACTTCACCCATGTGGATGACCTTCAAGCAGGCGCTTGAACTGGGGGCGGCGGTGCGAAAGGGCGAGACCGGTTCGACGGTCGTCTTCGCCAGCCGGTTCACCAAGTCCGAGGCGGACGGCAGTGGTGGAGAAGTCGATCGAGAAATCCCATTCTTGAAGGCTTACACAGTGTTCAACATCGAGCAGATCGACGGACTGCCCGAACACTATCGTCACCCACCGACCCCGGTGCTCGATGCGATCGAGCACATCGAGCACGCCGATTGCTTTTTCCGCAACACGGGCGCTGTCATCCGCCATGGTGGAGCGCAGGCCTATTATTCCCCTATCACGGACCACATCCAGATGCCGCCGTTCGAAACGTTCCGCGACGCGGCGTCCTACGTGGCCACGCTCAGTCACGAAAGTTGCCATTGGACTGCGCGCCCCGATCGCGTCGATCGCGATCTTAGCCGCTATGCGAAGGACAAGACCGAGCGGGCTCGCGAAGAGCTGATTGCGGAGCTCGGGAGTTGCTTCCTATGCGCCGATCTCGGGATCGCACCGGAGCTGGAGCCACGGCCGGACCATGCGTCTTACCTGGACTCGTGGCTGAAGGTTCTATCTGACGACAAGCGGGCTATCTTCCAAGCTGCGGCGCATGCCCAGCGTGCTGTCAGCTTCCTGCACGGTCTCCAGCCCATTCAGGCCGACGAGAGAGCGGCCGCGTAGGAGACGTCAAGGTCGGTCATTGTCACCCGCAACGGCCGACAGCTCTTTCGGCGCTCTCTCCGCGAGCGCGTGCTCATCGGACGTGAGGTCCAGCCTCCCCCAGATCGATGGTTTCCGATCGTTGGCTCGTGACGACCACCGATAGGTCAGCGGCATAAGATCAAGGCTGTTCAGAATACCCGGCCAGCTTTCGGCCGGCAGACCGTCGATCGCAACGACGCCGAGGAAACGGCTTTCGACCTTTGGCGTCAGTCCGTGCTCAAGCTCCGCGGTGGCGATCCAGTCGAGATACATGGGAACGTCGGGAAGCCGGATTGGATGGCTTTCGCCGGTGGTGCAGAACCGGGCGAACTGGAGCAACTCGTCATACCGGGCAATTCGCTCCCCTCCCCTCTCAAGTGTTTCGCGGGTTTCCATTCGCCGGATCGAAAGTGTGTTGGCAAAATACTGCTCAAGCTCACGCACCGCGTTCTTGAACACGAAGAGCACCGTGTCCGCGTAGGACTTCTTCCGGCTTTCCTCATCCGAGTAGATGTATTTGCTGAGTGCAGTCTTCTTGGACTCAAGTGGCCGGTAGGTCAGGATCAGCGCATGCTTGCTCTCGAAATGCCCCTGCTCGCGCGCGAAATGCGCCCGACGCTCGGCATCGATCGCGCGGGTCACCGGGTCCGGGAAATGGCAACGGTCTTCTGTGGGATAGTCGACCGTCGGAATGCGGATGGCCTCGACCTGGATCATCCACCCGCTTCCGAGCCGCGACAGAACGGCATTGATCTGCCTCGACAACTCGTTGCGCTCGAGGTCCGTCGCGCTTTCGGAGTCCGGTCCCGCGAAGTACCAGCCGGCCATCAGACTTCCGTCCTTTAAGAGGAGGACACCATTGTCCACAAGGCCGGCATAGGGAACGAGATCGGCAAAGGATGGGCCGGTCACCCGGAAGCGTTTGAGAGCTACCATGGCCGCCTCCTCAATACCGTCGCCACGGCGAAGTGGTCGCCTTGTAATAGGGCTTGTAGGAAATGTGCCTGATATAGACCTGCCGCATGTGCGGATCGGCCTTCGCCATCATCCTGAGCGCCCCGACGATGACGATCCAGACGGCGACGCCGAAGAGCGCCGAATAGACCGTGAGAACCACGAAGATGAGAATGACGGCCGCAAGGCCGGTGATCAGCATCAATTCGCGGTCCGCGCCCATTAGAAGGTTTGGGCGCGAGAGGGCACGATGGATGCGATTGCGTCGCAAGCCGGACACGGACTCAGCCATCATCTCCCTCCCCTCCCCCGTTCGAACCAATTGACGTGACCTGCTCGTCGGGTAGCCCGATCGAAGCGCCGGTCGCACCGAACAGGCCGACGATGTTGGTGGCGCCGAGCAGGATGCCGGCGACGAGAACGACGTAAACAAGGCGCCGTGCGAAATCGTTGAGCTCGCCGCCGAAGATGAGCATGCCGCCGGCAATGGCCACGGCTGCAAGCGCGATCGCACCCGCGACCGGGCCGGTTATCGATTCCTGAATCTGCTGCAGTGGCCCTTCCCATGGGAGGCTGCCGCCGGAACTGGCGAGCGCCGGCGCGACAGAGGCAAGAACGATTGGCGCCGCCACGAGCGCGGCGGCGATGAGGGTATGCTTACGCGACATGGCGCGCCTCCTGTTCGTCGGTGAGTTGATCGGATTCGATCTCGTACTGTCCGTTGATGAATCGCTCGACTTGGATGATGTCGCGAACAAGCCGGCCGCGCGGCGTCCGCTCGATCGAGATGACCAGGTCGACGGCCTCTCCGATGACCTCGTGCATCGGCTGCTGACTTGCCTCGGCCGTGAGCTGCTCAAGACGGCGTAGCGCCGACATGGCGGTGTTCGAGTGAATGGTCGCCACGCCGCCAGGGTGACCGGTGTTCCAGGCCTTGAGCAATGTAAGGGCCGCGCCGTCGCGGACTTCGCCCACGACGATCCTGTCGGGGCGTAAGCGCATGGTGCTCTTCAAGAGCCGGGCCATGTCGATCGTATCGCTGGTATGGAGGAGAACCGCGTTTTCGGCCGCGCATTGGATTTCCGCGGTATCCTCAAGGATGACGATGCGATCCTCTGGCGCAGAGTTGACGATCTCGTAGATCACTGCGTTCGCAAGCGTCGTTTTGCCCGAGCCCGTTCCGCCGGAAATGATGATGTTCAGCTTCGCGGAAATGGCACTGCGGATCGTGGCGGCCTGGTATTCTGTCATCACGCCGGTCCGAACATAGTCTTCGAGCGGAATGAGGCGTGATGCCCGGCGTCGAATCGTGAAGGCAGGCTTGGCGACGACGGGGGGCAATAGACCCTCGAAGCGGTGGCCACCGATTGGCAGCTCGCCGGAGATGATTGGCTGCTCCGTGTCGACCTCTGACTGAAGCGCGTGCGCCACTGTACCGATCACCATCTCCGCTGCAGCCGACGACATCTGGCCGGCGGGCGTAACGCCGTGACCGAGCCGTTCGATGAACAACTTTCCGTCCGGATTAAGCATGATCTCGACGACGTTCGCGTCGTCCAGGGCAACACAAAGCTGGTCGCCGAGCGCCTCCTGAAGTTTGCGGACGAGCCGAGGGTGAGAGCGAAGCTGGTTCACGGATTTCTCCTTACGCTGCCTGGCTGACAGGGGGCGAGTTCAGAACGGTAGTTGGAGGGGCGAAGCCTGAGGAACATGTCTGCGTCGGCGGCCAGCGTGCCCGCTACGGCCGTCGTCACGCCGATCTTCTTGGGTTCGCCTAAACGATGCAGCTGCCACCCCACGCGGGCGAGGATGCGCTCAAACCGAAGATCGGTCACAGTAACAATCTCAGTGTACCCATTTGCCACGCACCATTCGATGATGCCAGCGAACATGGTCAGCGTCGCTTCATGGACCGAGCCGGCGCCCCTCCCCTCCGCGAGAGCCGTGTCGACACAGAAGCGAGAACTCTCGATCATCGCGGCATGCCCCTTGAGTTGGCCGTCGGGGAGCAGCGACGGGAAAACGTCGGCCACCATTGTCGGTCCGAGCGCAGGAAGAAGCCTTGCGCACCCCGCCAATTCGCCGGTCTCTGCGATGGCGAGAATATAGGTCGGCCGAAGCGCGTCGAAACGATCGGACTCGCACCCCGCCGTTACATCGACTTCCCAACCCAGGCGATCGGAAAAGACCCGAGCACGAAGCTGATAGTGGATGTGTAGGAGATGCGCCTCTTGGATCGTCCGGGGTGTTGAGAGCGCGAGAGCCCGCATGATCTTTCTCCGTCGTTGTTGGTCGGCGGGAAATCAGCACAGTTTGGAATCGGAGGGCAGTTGTAAGATCCAACATGCACGTAGCGAGGTGAGTCGCGGCTCATAAGGGGTGCGGCGCTACAGAGCCGCCTAATCCACTTGCTGCTACACTGTTTGGATTTGTAGGATTCACAGGAGAACATTCCGGGATCAGGGAGCCGGGCATTTGAGGCTAACTCCCGGAGCGGAAAAGCAAAAATCCGAACAGCCTTATGCAGATTGTCCCCGGTCGTTAACCTTTTGTTAACCCTAAACCTCTGGACCAGTTCGGAGAATCGTGTTCTATTTTTAGCGGGCAATGGCCGGTAAACCGGCGAAAAGCCGCCAAGAGGGACAGATGGCGATAGCAAACCGAGTAGAAGCAAGTGTTGGCTCGAAGGAAGATGCCGGCAGCAAAATCATGCGCCATGCCGGGCTTCTGTCCGGGCAATTGCAGCAGCTCAGAACTCGTATGTATCCGCCAAAATCGGAAAAGACCCTGCGTCCCTTTCTGACCAACGAAGTGTCGAAGCTGACGTCTATACCCGATTCCACCCTGAAGCTCATGTCCACCGAAGGACGTGGGCCGATTCCCAGTAGGCTGGAAAATAACCATCGCGTCTACACACTGGACCAGATCAATGAACTGCGTGAATTGTTCGCGATGCAGAAACCTGCAGACGCCTTGCGATTCCTTCCTCGTCGTCGTGCCGGGGAGCACCTCCAGGTTCTTGCGATAGCCAACTTCAAGGGCGGCAGCGCGAAGACGACAACCTGTGTCCACCTTGCCCACTATCTCGCACTTCATGGGTATCGCGTCCTCGCACTCGACCTGGACCCGCAAGCATCCTTGTCCGCTTTGTTCGGTGCTCAGCCAGAAGTTGATGTCGGGTCGAATGAAACGATCTATGCCGCTTTGCGTTACGATGACGCCGAGCGTCGTCCCATCCGCCATATAATTCGCAGGACATATTTCGATGGCATCGACCTCATTCCTGGCAATCTTGAAGTCATGGAGTATGAGCACGAAACGCCACGGATCTTGGCGAACAAGTCCAGCTCCGGCGCAATCTTCTTTGAGCGGCTGAAACTCGCCCTTTTGGAAGTCGAGGCGGACTACGACATTGTGATTCTCGACACTCCGCCGTCCCTCGGCTTTCTGACCTTGAGCGCGATATACGCCGCGACTAGCATGATCATTACGGTCCACCCAGCCATGCTGGACGTCGCGTCAATGAGCCAGTTCCTTCTCATGATGGGTGATCTGATTAGTGTTCTGAACGAGAGCGGCGCTCAGTTGGACCAGGACTTCATCCGGTATCTGGTTACACGACACGACCCCAATGACGCGCCGCAGTCGCAAGTCGTTGCGATGCTTCGGCACCTGTTCGGCTCCGATGTATTATTGCCGACCGCCATTGAAAGCACCGCCGTTGAAGCAGCCGGCTTGGCGAAACGCTCGGTATACGAGCTCGAATTAGGACAGATCGGACGCGATACTCACAAGCGTGCCCGCGAGGCGGTAGATGCTGTGAACGAGGCGATTGTTCGCCTCGTCAATGAGAGCTGGGGGCGGACATGAGCAAATCCCCTCGCAAGTCGATTGTCGCCAGCTTCGGGTTGCTTTCCGCAGAGCTGGAAAGCGATCAGGCTGCGGATCAACAGCAGCCGTCGCAGGCCGCTGCCCCGGTTCCCGGAAATCGTGTCGGAGCAGGTGTGATCGGTGCTGCACACCGAGCAATCGACGACATTCGAACAGAGCGAGATCGCTTGAAGGCTATCGTGGAGTCAGGCGGTGGTTCGGTTCGCGAGTTGGATCCGTCGCTCATCGACCCATCCCCCTATCCGGACAGACTGCCGGACGATGACGCAACGAGCTTCGAGGCGTTCAAACGATCGATCGAGACTGAGGGGCAAAAGGTTCCCGTCCAGGTTCGCAAACACCCTTCGTCCCCAGGTCGCTATCAGATCGTTTACGGTCATCGACGCTGGCTCGCTGCCATGCAGCTTGACAGGCCTGTTCGCGCTCTCGAAGTCGAGATTTCCGACCTCGACCTAGTTCTTGCACAAGGCATCGAAAACGCGGGTCGCCAAGACCTCACCTGGATCGAGCGCGCGCTGTTTGCCTCCCGAATGGATGATGCGGGGATCAAGCCTCGGCACATCTACGCTGCGCTTTCGATCGAGGACGCAGAACTGGCTCGGATGCGGAATGTCTACAGGATCGTTCCCGCGGATATCATCGAGGCCATTGGGCGAGCGCCGAAGATCGGGCGGCCACGTTGGCTCGACCTTGCCAAGGCGGTTGCGGGCGACACGGGAGCGCTCGATGCCCTGAGGGCAGCACTGGTTAGGAGGGGCGATGCGGTTGAGACGTCCGATCAAAGGTTTCAGCGTGCATTGAACGCCATCAAGCCAGTATCGGCTGGTCGGAGAGAGCCAAGCCCGATTACAGACAAGAGCGGAACGAAGCTTGGCGCCCTGTTGATATCCTCGAAAGAGGTTCGAATTTCGGCTGAGGGTTCACTCGGGGTCGACTTTTTGAAGTTTGTTGAAGCGGAGCTCCCAGCGCTAACGGAGCGCTTTGTCCGCCTGCGAGAAGACGAGAAACCCTGACAGCTGTCAGGGTTTGGAGATAAAAAAGGACGAACTGCAAAAGAAAAAGGCCCCCCAAACGTTGCCGTCGTGGAAGCCTCTCTCAATGTGTGACAACTAGAGAATCGCATTTCCCCGAATCCCAGTCAAGAGTCTTTGGCACCGTAATTTGGTGAGCAGGTTTCTTTTGCCTTTTTGAAGGTGAAGAAAATGCAGATTGGAAGTGTGACGACGCCCTTTGGGCGGCGGCCGGCGACGCTTGCCCTGGTGAAGCGGCAGATCGAGACGAGTAAGATCAAGCCGGGCAAGACAGCAGACAAATGGAAAGTCTTTCGGGACGCATCCGAAGCAAGGGAGCTGCTTGGCCTGCAGGATCGCAGCCTGGCCGTCCTTGACGCGCTCCTGAGCTTTCATCCAGACACCGAATTGCGCCAGGATGCGCAGCTCATCGTTTTTCCGTCCAACACACAATTGACGCTTCGGGCGCACGGTATCGCCGGCGCTACCCTTCGCAGACATCTGGCCCTTCTCGTTGAGGCAGGACTGATCGTGCGGAAGGACAGCGCGAATGGAAAGCGCTACGCCCGGAAGGACAAGGCGGGTGCGATCGATAGCGCATTCGGCTTTGATCTGTCACCGTTGCTCATGCGAACAGATGAGCTTGCCATGATGGCACAACAGGTCGTTGCAGATCGTTTCGCCCTCCGTCGGGCGAAGGAAAATTTGACGATATGCCGGCGTGACGTTCGAAAGCTCATTTCTGCCGCGATCGAGGAAGGTGCGTCAGGCAACTGGGAAAGCATCGAAGCGATGTACATCGGTCTCGTAGGCAGGATTCCGCGCTCTCCGACCCTCAGTGATGTGAATTCAATCCTGGACGAGATGGAGCTCTTGCTGCAGGAGGCTGTCAACATCCTGGAAATGCAGCAAAAAGACGAAAATAATAGCACCAATGGTGACCAAAATGGGCGTCACATACAGAATTCAAACACCGAATCCATCACTGAATTTGAACCTAGCTCTGAAAACGAGCAGGGCGCAAAGCCGGTGGACGATGATCGGCCGAAGCGGGAGCCCGTCCGGAATTTCCCACTTGGCATGGTGATGCGGGCTTGCCCCGAGATCGCGATATATGGCCCGGGCGGTACGATCGGAAGTTGGCGCGAGATGATGGGTGCAGCGGTGGTCGTCCGGTCGATGCTGGGCGTCAGCCCGTCAGCCTATCAGGAGGCCTGCGAGGTGATGGGGCCGGAAAGTGCGGCCACGGCGATCGCCTGCATCCTTGAGCGGGCAGGGCACATCAACTCGCCTGGCGGATATCTGCGAGACCTGACACGGAAGGCGGCACGGGGCGAATTTTCACTTGGCCCGGCGCTTATGGCGCTGCTTCGGGTCGATGGCGATAGCAATCGCAGGACGGGATAGTTGGTTGCCTATGCTTGTGGTCGGCTGGTCAAAACCCTGACAGCTGTCAGGGTTTTGCGATCGGCGGATGCTGGAGCGGGGAAGGGTAGATCAACTCGGCTGGCGGCTACTGACATCATCCGACGAGGCAGGTTTTCGCTCGGTCCGATGGGCGAGTTAAATGAAGTTGCTTGCCTGGTCCGAGCCAGGCTCTGCTGGCCTTCGAGACCGTTTTAAAAATGAGGAAGAGCAATGCCGTCTGAAACTCGATCTCCGCGCCTGGCTGTTCTGATTGATGCGGACAATACATCCGCTAAAATCGCCGACGGGCTGTTCGAAGAGGTAGCCAAAATCGGGGAGGCGAGCGTGCGTCGCATCTACGGTGATTTTTCCGGCACGCGCTCCAAGGGTTGGGCGGACGTACTCGCAAAGCACGCGATTATCCCGCAGCAGCAATTCGCGTATACAACGGGAAAGAATGCTTCCGATATCACTTTGGTCATCGATGCAATGGATTTGCTGCACAGCGGTCGGTTCGACGGCTTTTGCCTGGTGTCCTCGGACAGCGATTTCACGCGGCTTGCCGCCCGGATCCGTGAACAGGGTGTCGATGTATTCGGCTTCGGCGAGCAGAAGACACCGGAAAGTTTTCGCCAGGCCTGCCGGCGGTTCGTCTATACCGAAAATTTGCTTCCTGGCACGATCAAGGACGAGCAGAATACTGCTTCCACCGACAAGCCGCTGCAGCCGGCAACATCGGCCGTGCCGCTGATCAAGAAGGTACTGTCCCAGGAGGATAGCGATGACGGCTGGGTCAACCTGGGCACCGTCGGCAAGCAGTTGTTGAACCTGGCGCCGGATTTCGACCCGCGTACATTCGGCTTCCGAAAACTCAGCGATCTTATCCGCAAGACGAACCAGTTCGAGATTCGCCAGGCCGAGGGCGGTCCGATCAGCATCCGGGTGAAACAACGAGGTAACAAGTAGCACCATCGTCGCGGCGATAGAGCGAGGAGTACCGGGACACCTCGACGGTGAGTATGGGCTTTCCCCGCGGCAAGAAGCGTCTATCAGTGCAGCCCGCAAAAAAAGTGTCAGCCGAGCACGCTTCGGCAATGCGATTGATCAAAGGAAGACGTCATGGCGACCGGTACGGTAAAGTGGTTCAACGCAACGAAGGGCTTCGGGTTCATCGAGCCGGACGACGGCAGCGCCGATGTGTTCGTCCATATTTCCGCAGTGGAGCGGGCCGGCATGCGCGGCCGGCAACGACGGCCAGAAAATTACCTATGAGCTGGTAAAGGATCGCAAGTCCGGCAAGATGTCTGCGGACAACCTGCAGGCCTGAGTCTGACTGCATGTGAATGGTCGGATAGGCCGGGTTCGCCAAGACTATCCTTTTTTTGCAGGCCGAGATATGTGCGCGGTGCAAGCGCGGGACTTCAATGTTCTGCATTGCAGTATTACCCTCAGAGTGTTCAAGCGGTTCACCACCTCCCGAGCCGCTTGGGTCCGACGGACAGCAGGCTGTCAGTCACTATCGGAGCCCTGCGCCCCTCATCCCGTGCTGGGCCATCTTTGCGCGCAAGCAGGACGACCGCCACATCCTTCATTACGTTTTTTGCCATCCTTATCGATCAAGGCCTCACGAGATCGCCCCAATTGTCTTGACGGACCTGTTCTTAGAGCCGGCCGGCCGGCCCCAAGGACGCCATCGACGCATTTAATTTCGATGCGGCTGAGAGGATGCAGACCAGAAGCTTAGAGACATCAGCAGCATCCCCGTTTCGCGAGTACTAGGTTCCCTCGTGATGCTCCATCTGCGCCCGCTGAGGGACGACTAACGTGACCGACACCAAGCGGTGTGAAGGTACAGGGGCTGCACGTATTTGCTTCTAGTCGAGCTCGAGGAGACCGCTGATCCGGCGTCGCGGTTTCTGGAGTTTTGCGAGGGAGGAGCTCCGCGGGCGGCTGATTAACGGCAACGCCCTCGTCTTACTCTACATCGGCGAGCCTCAGCATCCTCTTTGGGCCGACTGTTTTCACAGCATTCGTGCAGCGCGCCCGCTCCGCCTTGTAACGTTGTTGTAGTAGCCTGCAGCCTGCTGAACGGATCGATGTCGCGATTGCTCCATCGCCTCAGGAAGCGGGATTCCGCGATTTGCCGCTTCGGTCAGATAGCCTGACCGCAGCCCATGAGCGGAAAACTCCCCAGGCTCCAACCCGGCCATCGCCGCTCGCTGCTTGAGAACCGCATTAACCGACTGCGGATCGATCGCCCGCCGCGAAACCGTCCCCCAACGCCCGATCGCCCGAAACACACTGCCGCTCTCGATCTTTGCGGCCGTCATCCAGGCGTTCAGCGCCTCCACCGGCCGGCCGGTGAGATAGACGATCTCGTCCTGGTCACCGGTGGTGGTTTTGGTGCGACCGAGATGGATCGCGAGAGAGGGGAGGGGAGGGCCATCGTCCCCCGGGATTGGCGGCTCGACGATCAGCTGCTCGCTGCGCAGGCCGGCGATCTCGCTGCGCCGCCGACCACCGGAGGCAAAGGCAACCATCAGGATTGCACGGTCACGGAGATCGCGCAGACTGTCGGTCGCGCAGGTTGCCAACAATTTGGCCAGGACGTCACCGGTGACCGCCTTGGCGCTCTTGCGACCCCGCATTCGGGGGACGGCGCGAACGGCGAGACGAATAGCCGATTTGAGGGCAGGGGAGGCGAAGGCACCATCGAGGCCGCGCCACTTAGTCAGTGTCGACCAGTTCGCCAGTCGCCGGCGCACCGTCGCCGGCGCATGCGGGCCGACGGATTTGAGAAACCCCTGGCTCCGAAGGTTCTCATCGACCACGGCTGGCATGCCGTGATCGGGGTCTGTCTCGCGTCGCTGCGGGTCCCAGAGATGATGGGCAACGAACTTTAGCAGCAGCGCCTCGGGCGCCGGCCACGGTAGCGATTTTCCTGTGGCCGCCAGTCCCCAGGCTTCGAGATAGGTGAGATCCGAGGTCAGCGCCCGCAAGGTGTTGTCGCCCATGCCCTGGTTGACGAGATGGCGCAGGGTCTCGATATCATGGTCGGTGAGCAGCTCGGCGAGTTCGTCGCGGCGCTCGATCGGCAGCACGGCGGCAATGGTGTCGAGCTCTTCGGCGCGCCGTTCGACGGCGGTCAGTGATGTCTTGGGTTTGGGCACGGGCGCTCCAAATGGCGGGTTTCGGCGGCCGTCTCGGCCCTGCTTTGCTGCGATCCTTGCTGATTTGCGCCGCCAAATCAATCTACCATCGATAAGCGCTACTTATCGGAGGTCAATGACCTCGGGCTCATTTATACCCAGTGGCGAACCTAAACTTTCAGATAGAGTTCGTTTAACAAATCATTTACCCTAATTTCAATGGCTTACGATTTTTCGAAAA
Organism: Rhizobium lentis; assembly: GCF_017352135.1. Lineage (NCBI taxonomy): Bacteria > Pseudomonadati > Pseudomonadota > Alphaproteobacteria > Hyphomicrobiales > Rhizobiaceae > Rhizobium > Rhizobium lentis. Next base: position 56,018 of record NZ_CP071458.1, on the reverse strand, counting down.
TCAGCATGACTGCCCTGATGGAACCGGCTTTCGACGCCGGTGTCGCCCTCACGCGTCTCGACGAGCGCATCGCCCGTTCGCCGGTCGGCCAGGGATGGATAGAACGGTCCCATTTCGCCGACGCCTGTGCCTCGCTGTGGATCGACGGCGAACTGGTCCATCTCGAAGACCTCGTCCTCCACGACGCTACCCGCGATATTCGCACACCCACCCACGAACTGACAATTGCCCGCGACGTCTTGCGCACCCGCCGGCGCATCGCCGCCCAACTTCCCGGCTGGGCATTGTCGGCAGACGGCGTCCGCACTCTCAGAAAAACCGCAGAGATTACGTCGGCTGACACGGAAGAGGTGCAGGCGGTCGGTGCCATCCGGCGCGCCGTCGCGGACGATCCGGAAGGGGAGGGGGACGATGGTGATGACGCGGAGAATTTACCCGGCGTCGACTATGCCGCCATTGATGCGATCCTTGCGCGCTCTGACGCCGCGATCGAACGAGCCAGAAAGCCGGGCCGGGCTCCGGCCGATCCGCTGATCTATGATCTAGACTGGGACGAGGATTCCAGGCTCGACGAATGGCGGGGCGTGCTGCGCCAGGCGGAAAACTTGCCAGCGATGTTACATGCCATCGTCGTCCTCGATGCCTGGAACGAGCTGGCCGTCCTGCAGCATGCGCCCTGGCTCGGCCGGCTGTTGGCCGCCTCCATTCTGCGCCAGGCCGGCGTTACCACCGGCGCCCATCTTGCCGCCATCAATCTCGGTCTGAAATCCATTCCAGTCGATCGTCGTCGGCATCGCGACCGGGAAACCCGGATGCTCGCCATCGCCCACGGACTCATCGCGGCCGCGGAGATCGGGCTCAAGGAGCATGACAGGCTGGCGATGGCTCGAACACTGATGGAGCGAAAGCTGGAAGGGCGCCGGACATCTTCAAAACTGCCGGAGCTGGTTGACTTGGTGATGGCCAAACCGTTGGTGTCGGCAAAAATGGTGGCGAAAACGCTCGACGTCACGCCGCAGGCGGCGCGGCGGATTGTTTTGGAGCTTGGCCTGCGCGAGATGACGGGGAGGGGAGGTTTCGGGCGTGGGGAGTGATCTGACTGCTAGACCGTCGCCACATGTGCCGGATCATTCACAAGAATTAGAACTTGGCTATCGTCTCGAAATCGGCCAGTAGGTGTGGTAGGGGAAAAATCATGCTCGCTACGAATGATCAGGAAATCAGAGCCGCGCTTCATCATAAGAAGCTTCGGTCATACCAGAAGGCCCGCAGTGCCATCATCGTAGACGAACTTGGTTTGTCCCATGCCAAGGTAAGGATCGATGTCGCGGTTATATCTGCGGAAGTCCATGGTTTCGAGATCAAAAGCAGCCTCGATACGCTTGATCGACTTCCGGGGCAGCTCGAGTTTTATTCGAAGGGTCTGAGCAGGCTGACACTTGTTTGCGCCGACAAGCACCTGGCGAAGGCAGAAAGGATCGTCCCGGACTGGTGCGGGCTGATCCTTGCTGAAAAAGGACCGCGAGGCGGTATTACGTTTGACACAGTGCGGCGCGCTCGCGCCAATCCATCCGTCGATGCTATTCAAGTAGCTCACTTGCTCTGGCATTCGGAAGCTGCCGAGCTGTTAGCAGGGTTCGGAGCGTCGCCGCGTGAACTCAAGCGAAGCAGGCTACAGCTCTACATCGATTTGGCCGCTCAAATGCCAATCGCGGACTTAATTGCAGCGATCCGAAATTTCATGGCCCAGCGCTCGACGTGGCGAGATCAGCCAGCACATGCATGATGTGATGGCTGATCCCATTTTCCTTCCAGCGCGTAAGATTTGACGGCGTAGCTAGCTTCTTCGCACACAGGTCGATGTACTCGTCGCCCGCTGAAAAATGAGGGCCGCAAAACTGGCCCGATTTGAGAATGCTGTCGCAATGCGTGTGCATTTGTCCCGGATCAGATCTGAATGCCCCACCCTTTCGAACATTCCATGTGTCGCCTGCCGTATAGACGAGCTTGCCCGCTGGCTTCAACATCCGCATGTCCTGAGCGGTGAATTCGGGGTGGACGATTGTGTAATCTCCAAAGTTCGGGATCCGCCCAATTCCGGCAAGCTTGGTGCGCAGTGTTTTGTAAAAGACCCAGTCGTGCCGCGGCAGGTGTCCACCCGGTTTGTCGATGCCAAGTATCTGCGGAAAGCCAGTGCCGATCACCACCAGAGAGCGGTAGCTGATCAGCGCAGACACGTTGTCCATCGCCGCTATCAGCCCATCTGCGAAGTCTGCGTAGGGCTGAAAATTCGGCGCGCCGAGATCGATGATGAGGTCTGTGTGGTCTCGCGTGAGACCAATCGAAGAGATCAGTGCGATTAGTCGTGCATCGAAGTTGGGCTTCATAACGTGCTCAAGGCGAGCTCGGATACCGACACCGAGCTTGTCGATTGCTGCGATGCCAGCCACGACAGCATTGACGGCCGGCGGGGCGTCCAACGAGGTGATTGGCACAGCCCTCGATCCGAAGCTCCGTATTTCCTCGAATACGTACGACATGGGCGTTCGGCCATCCGCCATGCTTGTCGTGGCTATATTCGTATGGACGTCGATCCACGCGGGTCTCTTACCCCACTTTTGCTGGTAGCGCTTCGGAAACGTCTGCACCTGCTCTTGAACCGTCTTCTTCGGTCGACCTTCCTCGAAATCGTATTCCGGCTCCGGAACAAGTATGAACGGAACGACGAGCTGCTTTGCCGCGTCACTAAGTCGGAACAGCGCCTGGTATTCGCCTTGGCGCCATCGCAGTGACGGAACATACATGCTGGGAATTAGCTTCATTCCATCAATCCCTCAAACTGCATCCGAACGGTTCCCGACCCAACCAGATTAGTGAAGAGGCGAAAATCGTTTCTCTCCTTCCTGATCCTGCCAGCAATGATACTTGCACTGATCCCAAGCTTTTCTGCATCGATGAGGACCGCTTCTTCCGTCAGCGCAAATCGAGATAGGCACTTGCGCCAAACGTCTTGCGGAATGAGCTGATCCAGGGAAAACTTGTCCGCATCCTCCTCATACTGGTCGCCTGGATGGCCATCCTCTTCGTCGAAAAAATCGAACCGAAGAGAGTTGTATAGATGCAGGAATACGTGTCCCAGTTCGTGGAACAAGACGAACCAAAAGTTATCCAGGCGATCGAACCGAAGGGTTAGGGCAACAACTGGATTTCCAAATGGAGCGACCATGGCCGCGCCATCAAGATAAGTTCCGGGAAGATGACTTTGAACGATCATCCCAATGCCGTTTTGGCCGAGTAGATCCTTGGCCTTGCGGGGTCCGTCGCTGTCCTTCGTGAGAGCGGCCAACTGACCCAACCAACGATCGTTCAGGCTAAACTCTCCTATCAAGCCCGCATTGAAATCATCGGTTGCCTTCTGAAGCACACGTGCTTGCCACGCCAAGAGAGCGTGCTCGTTTGGTGCGTTGCCGCTATGCATTTTTTTGCGGTGAAGAGCCGTCGCGAACTGAGGCCCGGCCACCTGATGAAACCAGGTACGAGCTGACGTTGCCAGGTCATCACCCTTGATCCAACCGCGTCTAGCCATCTCCCGAAGCGGGAATTTGTTCCATTCAATGGAACCAGCATCAGACCAGGCATAAATCGCCCCCTCCGAACGCTCTTCACCCGATCCGTAGGATGCAGAGACGCGAACGCCCAACATGCTGGCGACTTCCATCAGGCGCGCAAGGCTGGCGCTCATGTAGTTAGTTGCTTCGTATCGCTGCACTTGTTGCGCTTTCAGGCCAAGACGCTCAGCGAGATCTGTTTGAGACAGGCCTCTTGCGATACGCGCCTGTATTAGAACGCGGGGCAGCTCTTCAAAGGAGAATTCCTCCGTGAATCCAGCAGCTCCAGACTTTAGATAGTCGTACTCTGCCATCTCTCGCTGAATGTCTGCGATTTGGCTTTGGAGCGCATCGGACTCGATTTGCTTCAACCAATCGAGCTTACCTTCGCCAACTTGGTCAGCGAGCGCAGCGGTTCTCAGATTGTTGAGCTGTTCCTTCGATACTGCGTACTGTCTATCACTGAATATCATGAGCTAGCCTCCGAAGGATCGTCGCATCCGTCATGATCGAAACTTCAATAATTCCCTTTTTCCCACCCGAATGTTTTTCAACCTGGAAAAAGTCCAAGAACGCCCGTCCAGAGCCGGCTTCCACGATGCTCGAAGGGAAGAACTCACCCCCGAAACGAGCCTTTTGTCGGGCTCTCCCATCGCTAAAATCCGTGAACACTGGATCGAGGAGGGAGCTGAGAACCCCAGCTGGATCCCAACATGCGTCGTAGTCACCTGGGATCGGTTTAGCTGTGACAAAGCTTCCGTCCAGGTAGATTTTCGAACACCCGGCCTTCACCAACGCAGTTGCGCCATCAACCAATCCTGAGAGCAATGTGCGGCGCCGCTCATTGTATCCATATACACTCTGTATCTCATCAAGAGACGCAGGATGAATGCCGCTCGGCAGCACATCCCAAGGAGAACCGGATAGGGAAACGAGCGCTGGAATCATATTACAACAATAATGTTGTAAGCGAAGAAAGGCAAGGGGCAACTTATCCGATCGGCAATGGTATTCATGTTGCCAGATGCCGGCGCCTGATCGACCGGACAAATCTGCTGTTCGACAAGGTTCGAGCCCAGCGCTCTCGGAAAAATGCGGTAGCAGACAGATAAGAGGTCCACACCCTAAAATATAGACGGTTTAAATTGGGTCGGCGGGCCCGCTTACAGTGTCATTTCACGCATATCTATTAGGTATTAAAATCGAGATCCTACATGAAGGGAAACGCTGTGGGATGCCCGTACGGTATCCACGTTGACTTTAATAAACGTCATCTGCACCATCTGCGTCAGCTTCGAAAAGATCCTCGAAATCATCATCGTCATAGTCTTCAATATTAACCGTGAAGTCTTCCAAGAAGTCGGACCGAACTCGGCTAATTCGCTCATTCTCGTCGCGGAGTGATCGGATCGTGTTAGCAACGGATGCGAAGCCGTTCTCGATCCTCAGAAAGCTCACCCTTTTAGCAAAAAGCGGCGAGAAGTAAGGATCCTGCTCGACAAATGCAGTGTTGATGCCGGGCACAATTCCTTGAAGAGCCGTTTGATAAGCATACAACCACATGGGACCTTTGAGGCCATCAGAAGTATGTGATGCGTTCCAAAGCCCCAGATCGAATTGACCTTGTATCAAATCGCGGGACTTCGCCAAAGCCGCGAGAAGGCCGACCATCCCATTATCGACTTGCAGAAGCGACTCGGCCGCGTAGGCGCCGACAACTACTCCCAAGCGTATCGCCAAAAAGAGGAGCCATATGATTTCGCCAGTACGATTTGCTCGAGCGAGCGCAGGAAGCCGATGGTCCAGAAAGTCCTTCAGATTGGTTAGGTCAAGGTCACCGTGTTCAATCTGACGGAGAATGAATATTTCGACGACAAGTGATACCAGCGTGGAGTTTCGCCGATAGGCGTTGATGAGCAGGCTCTGGATCGTCCGCCAGCCCGAAGATCGAATGATAGCTGTTCTGGCGCAGGCGAACGCAAACTTTTCGACGTTGATGGTCGGGTGGGCTTCGCACAGCCTTCCCACCTCGTAAAAGAACTGTTGCATGCTTGAGAGATCGGGGTTGCCGCGCGGGATATGGGCCCTTGCGGCCTCCTTCCACCCGATGTTGTGACGCGTCGCAGTCGAGTTGATTTCTGATTTCTCGTTGTTGAGTTCCAGTTCGAAATGCGATGCGGCCTGACGCAGCGCTGCGATGATGTCCTCGCCTCGCTCTCCATTGACTCCGCTGATTGTAAAGTCGTCGATATATCGGGAGGCATCCCTAGCTGTCACACCCAGCCGCTCCCGGAGCTTTTCGTCTATGCCGGACGCAACCAACTCTGCCAGCAGACGAGACGTATCAGGGCCGACTGGCAACCCAATGGTCTGCGCGCCTTGGAGGTTCCGCGACAGAAGGTCCAGAACGTTCCCATAGTGTGCATATCTGCGGTTCGCCGGGATCTTCGCCCATGCTTTTCCATAGATCGCCCATGGGATTGAATGCGTATAGATCGAATGGAAGAACGATCGGACGTCCGCACTGACATATTCTTCCCGTCGTGACGAAAGATCGATGCGGAAATCGTCGCGCAAGTCCACACTCGGCCGCATTACCGCACGGGTCCCACTCCAATCGAACACCGGAGGAGACGCAGTCAGCCGTGACTTTCTCGCGCTGCGACGGAGGTGCACGTAGTTGTCTGAGATCGTCTTTGATAGCAAGAGGTAGGAAACTGGGTTTGGGACGCCGTGACGACGGTCATCCTTACCAAACCTGGGAAAGTAAAACCAAGTCGGTTCCGTGATGTATCGATAGTACGCAGGCTGCTGTTGGATCTCCGCCATCGATGTGATGCGGTCGAAGATCGCTTTTCGATAACGCGCAAGATCGGTGGACACGAAGCAAGGCGGAAGTTCGGGTGCGAAGTACCCATGGGAGAGCAGCCGCCGCAGTCGTTCGGATTTATTCTTGGCGACCATTGTGCGTTTCGTGCCTCACTCTATCGCGGCTTTTCTAATGAAATTCACGCCGGCTTTTTCCAGCGAGGCAATGAATTGCCGAACGTTCGTGAATCCTTTGCTATCCTCGCAAAACGAAAACTTTACCCGCTCCCGAGCCCGCGACAAGGCTACCAGAAAAACATTGGCGTCGTCCTGACTGTTCCAGAAGACATCGTCGTTGAGTTCGACGAAGAAGACAGTGTGATACTCCAACCCTTTGGATTTATGGATCGTCATCAGACGTACCACGCCGCGCCCTTCGATCGCATCGATGCACTGCTCCCAGGTCTCATCCTTGTGTGCGCAGGTATCATAGAATTCGCCGAACGCGGCCAGCACCGCCTCAAGACGATCCCTATTGCGATAATCGCCATAAGCCCGGGAGAGGTGTGCCTTTCGGATTTCGGTTACTATGGCTTCGGCGATTGAACTTCCTGTTACGTCCGCCGGACCCCGCCGCGAAAGAATAGGCGAGAGGTGATCCACTAGCAGCCTCGTTGCGCCAAGGCTCCTCGCCAAACCCCGCTCCGACGCAATGTCCCAGCCCTCGAACTCAGCCACAAAGTCGCGACACACCTGAAACGGATTTCCGATCCTTGCGTTCACAGCGAGCTTGAGGGTCGCCATGATAAAACGCACGGCAGGCTCTTTGAGCAAATCCTGAATCTCGATCTCGCGGAACTTCCGTGATTCGTTCCTGATCCTTATGCCCTTCGATGTGAAATGAGGGCGAAGCCTTTCTTCGACATTTCCGATGTACGAACGAGCCAACACGACGAAGTCCTCTGGTCGCCTGCCAGATGCGATCTCGCTACCGATGAATTCGGCGATGGCGAGGCTTTCGTAGTCCCGAGTGGCAAAGATCCATCCTTCGATTGCGTCGGGAGGTACGGGATCGTCCTTTCGGGCGGATTCAGTGGGAACGGGATCGCTTTCGAAAAGAGTGACAACCGAGTTGATCAATCCAACGATCGCAGCGTTAGAGCGGAAGTTGAACAGCAGCCGACGAGGAGCAGCGGAGAAATCCGTTTCCAGCCGCTGGAACACGTCAGGTAGCGCGCCGGCATACTTCATTATCGCCTGATTGGTGTCGCCAACGGCTGTCATGACGGTGTCGCTTCCCGAGAAGGCCGCTGTAATGAGGCGGTACTGAAAATCGTTGACGTCCTGGAATTCATCCAGGAATACGTGGGAGTATGTACGACGGAGTGCCGCCTGCACGGCCTGCTGCTTTTTTAGAATCATGGTCGCAATCAGCAAAACCATATCGAACGTGATACTCGACTGACTGGATTGGATGCAGAATTTCCACCACGCCTTTCGAATTCGTTCCCTTCCATCGTCATCCGGGAAGAGGCCGCCGAACGGTTCCGAGTGAGCTACCTCGCTTAAGCGCGCATTGGTGTAGCCTGAAATCGCGGGAATTTCCGCTTCCACGCCCCGTCTAAAGTCATTCCAAATCGTCGCATTCGGGGCGAAGATGCGATAGTTTGCCGTTGGTCGTTCGTCGTCCGGCAACGCTTCGCGAAACTGGTCGAGAATTCGTTTTGCAAAGCTGTGGAGCGTGAGGGATTCAAATCTGGCCCAGAAGATCGGATCACATCTGGCCTGCACCCGCTCTAGTATATTCCGAGCTGCGTCGACCTTAAAGGCAATCGCGAGGATTCGCCTCGGCGGCGAGCACAATCCCGTCGTCAGCAAGAAATTCGCTCTCTGCGCAAGGATCTCGGTCTTTCCAGCCCCAGGCCCGGCCAAAACCGACAGCGAGCGCATCGATTTTACGACGTCGAGTGCAGTTCCCTCGAGTTTGATCCCAGTCGAAGCAGTCCAGTGATCGGGCGCTGTATAGGTCACACGCCATCTCCGGACTTTGCTTTTGCCGCCATTATCTCTTTTGCTCGAGTGACGACTGCCCTCAGAGGCTCTGGGCAGCCTGCCTGGATTTTCTCATGTGTTAGCTTCGTGAACGCGAGAAGGTGTGATCCCGGTTTTGAACTAGATTTAAACAGCTCGTCGTAGGCGTGGAGCTGCTCGCTAGTGATCGAAAGCCCCACCGAGTTAATCTCAGTGCGCCCGGCGCCCTTCTTGAACACGCTCTTTTCAAGTCTTGTGATCTCCTCAGGGGTGGCGTTTGGATGATAGGGCGTTTCGGCCCCGTACGCATCCGGGAAGGCTTGGAGCATCATCATATCAAGGTCGACGGGTGCGGAATAAAAAATGTTCCGGCGCCGCAACCAATGTGCCCATGGGAGATAAGTGTCCTTCGTAAACGGAGGCAGGGCAGCGACAGCCTCCACCGTTGCTGGCACTTCATTCTTGTCGTTGTCCAACCATGTCGGTACGTAAGAGGGACCGAGGTCCGACAGCCAGGAGACCGCGTTCTTCAGCCGTCCGATCCCGCCACCAGTGCGACCAAGGTCGAAGTCTAGCAATGTAATATGCGGGATATCCAAGCCGTTCAAAAGTCGCCAAAGATGCTGCGCGTGGCGTCCTCCGATTGAGACGTAGGCAATGAACGAAGGATCCAGACTGACGCCAAGCGCATCTGCGATCCTCGGAATCACCAATCGCTCGGTGTCGCCCTCTCCGACGATCACCAGCCTTGCGAAGTAAATTTCAGGATTCGCCAGGATGACTTGCTGAACGAACTTGTCTTCATCCGATTCCTTTTCCGGAAGGGGGAGCGCAAGAACACGACTCGTCAGGAAGGATGGCTCCATTCGGAAATACCGGACGTGGCGCGGCGGAATTCTACTAAGTATGCTTGTTGCGTGGCTCGTCACGACAGCCTGTGCCGTGCCGTCCTTGTTGAGCGTGTCGAGCAGCGAAATCAACTTTGGAAGGTAGAACGGCGCTAGGTGGTTCTCCGGTTCTTCCAGGGCGAATATTGTGAGCGGCGGGTAGATAAAATCTGGGACTACGAAGCCCTCCAGCTTCTTCGGCGCGGCCTTCTGCATGTCTGACATCAGCTTATGCAGAGTCGCGGACAACGCGAAATACAGGAGCGAGGTCTGCCCCTCGCTGAGCTCGTCCAGTTGTCGCAGGCCACCCCCTGGGGCTTTCATAAAGCGTAAGGTAAGATCTCGGATAAGCTTCTGAAACTCGGTGGCAATAACCCCAAGTTCGACCTTTCCGTCATAGTGGCCGTCATGAAGAGAAGCCCAGAAACCCTCCAGGGTCTGCGTCACCATTTTGAGAGCAGGTGTCTCGTTGAGGTTTTTCTGGAGGTCCTCGGCGAATCCTTTCGACTTGGACTTTGTGTTCTCGTCCCAGTCCGCGGATCGCTCTAGCCGTTGAAGGAGGTTTCGAAGAGCGGTTTGGCTGACGCCCCGCGAATCCCTGTGGGCGGGAATGTAGACCACCTCTGCGTCTTGCAATTACCCACATCTGAGTGTGGCCGCCATTTCGGTTCCGAGGCGAACGTCTGTCAGCCGGCTGAGGCCGCGCCAGACGACCGTATTTCCCGGTGGCGGATCTGATGTTCTTGCAAGGTAACCACCTAAACGAGCGAGTTTGGTGAGATAGAAGTTTAGCGATCCCGGCGTCGCTTGCCGGTTGCCTGCGTTGCTGACCATTTGATCGAGGATTTCAATTTCCCGTTCGGTGAGGGCCGCGGTTGGCGGTGTTTCGGGCGCTGTGCGCGCGAGCATTGTCAACCAGAGCACTCTCCAGCTCATGATGCAAAACACGGCGACGAGGTTTGCCAGTCGATCGGCCGTTCGTAGTCTTGCATCTTCAGCCCGGCAACCGGACTTGAGGATCTTATGGAAGACCTCAATCTTCCAGCGCATCGCGTACCATTTGATTTTTTCGACTGCCTCCTCGCAGCTATGCACCTCAAGATCCGTCAATATCTTCCACTCGATGCGCTTGCGGCCGGCCGGAGGGTTGGGCTCTACCGCGTGGATGACGGTAAGGTCCAAAGCAGGGTATCGCTTCTTCTTGCCGATGGGCGGCAGCACCCGGATCCGTTTGAATCGGATGTCCAGGTGGACTTTGGTGACCTCATCGGTGTCGGCGCGAACTTCGATGAGATGCCGGCCGACAGTTTCAACATCGCGCATTTCAGCCGATATCGTGTGATCCCCGTTGCCAGCCAGCCGGTCGACGACGGTGCGCACGACGAAGTGCGTGCCAAGCTCCTTGGTCAGGCAGTAGAGTTCGTAGATATCACTTTCGCGATCGCCTACATGAATGCATCGGTCTGGCTGACCGAGAAGCGCGACGGATTGGCACAGATTTTCAAGCCAACGGATGCTTTCCTTGGTTTCGATCGGAACACGTGTCGGATTGATCTTGCGTTTGAGCTGAGCCGTACCCTTGAACTTGTCGCGGCTCCAGAACTTGACGGCTGCCAACCCTAAGGGTAGCCCATCCAAGGTCACCGCAAGGCTCGAATGCATCAATATCCCGCAGACCGTATGGTGGCGCAGCCGCTCCTGTTTGTCACGGCCACTGTTGAGCGTAAAGCCAACGGCATGCGGATTACGGCGCTGATAGGTAAACTCGGTCGTGTCCTGCAGCACCAAGATCGGACCATTGGAAGCATCGTAGCGTTGAGCGGTCGCGGCGAAATGGCCGTGAAGGATATCGCCTTCCTCAACATTCGGGTTGGAGAAAAACCGATACGCGGCTTTTGTGTTGGCCCAGTCCTGGCAGGCGAAAGGAATGGAGCCGCCCATATGCTCTCCAAGCTGTCGTAAAAGTTCTGTGCAGCGTCGGCCAAGGCGAGCATCCTTGAAAGACCCCGCGTCTATTTCCTGCTTGCTCCAATGGCCGTCATTATCAGCCATCACATCGTCTCGAACCGACATAAAGCACCACCTTAAGAGAATCAGGTGCTCGACACAGAATCACAAGTGATTCTTTCGATTCAAGATTTCAGCGAAAGCTTTTCGTAGACGAGTCAGCTACTTATGGGTAATTGCAAGCCTCTGCGTACTGGGTAGGGCGTCCACGAAGCGGCGTCTTCCTTTCATCGTCCGGACCGAACGGGACTGGATCGAGAGTTCGCACGGCGTAGAACTTGGTCTCGAGGTCATCGTCGATCGCATTTGCACGGCTGTATTTGCATTCGAGCCGAACTCTTACCTTCAGGCTCTTGTCGATGCCGTTGAAGAACAGGTCTGTGAATACCTGGGCATTAGTCGTGTTGCCCGGAAACCCGAAAACGGCCTCGATGACGATCTCCCGCTCGGATCCCTTAATAGTGTGAATGTCTTCCCCTAGGCCGAAATGGACATCGGACCGCCTGATCTGCCTTTCGGCGGCGATCGGTGAAAACAGCCTCTTCAATGCCTCAAGAGCGGCGGTCTTCCCCGCCCCGTTGTTTCCAACGAACGCGTTGGTGCCGGCTGCAAGATTGATATGGACCGCTTCATCACCGAAGCAGCGGAAATTACGGATCGAGAGGCTTTCGATGTGCATGATGATCCATGGCACAGAATATGGACAAGCAAAAGTATCGTTCGTCGAGGGAAGATGCAACTTTGGGGAAAAGTTCAAACTGCGAAAAATGCCGGGTGCAGATTTTCTGATAACCGATGGCGCAAGGCAGAATTACATCCGCGGCAGGTCTATCGACGGTGATCAAACGCCGGGGCAACGCTGGCTGGTCTTGATGAATTTCAATAGCTTATTCGGTCATGACGCACAATTGAGCGGCGGGTCGTTGGTTCGAATCCTTTCAAGGCGGTCAGTTCGACTAAATGACACCTTTGCTGAAAATAAAGCATCCGTACGGACCAGGATCTGAGGTTCTGACAATTGCGAACGAGTTTTGTGCCGCCTCGTAGAATGCGAAGCGTTCCAATGCGTCCATCCTGATCGGCCGCACTTCCGCGCGATCGACAACCGTCTGCATCGCGGAAAAGATTGGCATCTGCTTTTCCGGGTCGCCCACAACCTGCATCCGTTTCACGGGGGCGTCGACGAATGTGTCGAGCGGAAACAGCTTTAGGATCGCTTCCGCTGCACGCTCAAGACCACAGCCGGAGAGGTCAATGAGGCGGCCGTAGGTGGTGTGCCGGGCGATGGTCTGGGCGGGATGGTTGATATCGCACAAGACCAGCTGGTCCCCGTGCCCCATCAGCATCAACGCATGGATCAGTTCAGCGTTGATAACCAGATCGATTCCTTTTAGCACCTGGTGCCTCCCTTGGCCGCAGTGGTTTTCTTCACAGAGTATACGTACGTCGTGATGTTTGCAAATCATGCTTTAACGTCGAGCAGGGGGTCGTCATTCGGCATTTAGGGGGAATCACCGGCTATTACAGGAACAAACAGGAGCAAAACTCGGAGAATGAGAGGCAGCATAAAAATATTTTGGATGCGGGGATAAACTACTTTACACTATGGAGTCATTATGTGAAGTTTCTAGCCGAATGATGTCCCTCCCAGGGCGGACCGGCCGGCGGGGTGTTGCTGGATGGGACGCCCCGCCGCCGCCTTCTGGAGGGACGATCAAGCGTCGTGGGGAGCGCGACGTATAGGGAGGAATTCGCATTGGCATCCATGGATATCGTCAACGTCGGCAAAGCCTACGGAAGCCTGACCGTAGTCCATGGGGTTTCGGTGGAAATACCCGATGGCGAGTTCGTGGTTCTGGTTGGTCCTTCGGGCTGCGGCAAATCCACACTTCTGCGCATGGTCGCGGGGCTGGAGCCGATCACATTCGGCGATATCCGCATCGACGGCCAGGTAGTGAACGATCTGCCGCCAAAAGATCGCGACATTGCGATGGTGTTCCAGAGCTACGCTCTTTATCCCCACAAGACCGTCGCCGAGAACATGGGCTTCGCACTGAAAATGCGCGGAGAGGCCAAGGCGGATATCGACGGCCGTGTGAGAAAAGCGGCCGAGATTCTTGATCTGGTTCCCTATCTCGCACGCTATCCGCGTCAACTCTCCGGGGGGCAGAGACAACGTGTCGCCATGGGACGGGCGATCGTGCGCGATCCAAAGGTTTTTCTGTTCGACGAACCGCTTTCCAATCTGGATGCGAAACTGCGGGTGCAGATGCGCGCGGAGATCAAGGAATTGCAGCGGCGGCTTGCGACCACGATGATCTATGTCACCCATGACCAGGTCGAGGCGATGACGATGGCGGATCGCATCGTGGTGCTGCGGGACGGACGCGTCGAGCAGATCGGTTCACCGCTCGAACTTTATGACAAGCCGGCCAATACTTTCGTTGCCGATTTCATAGGCTCGCCGTCGATGAACCTGCTGAAAGGCCACATCCGGACGTCCGGGGCACCCCTTTTCGAAACCGACGACGGCGTCCGCCTGCCGCTTGTTCGCGCACCGGAAGGCTCCGATGGCCGGCCCGCCTTCTACGGCATCCGGCCGGAGCATTTCGCGCTTGGCGGCGAAGTGACGGCCAACGTCACTGTCGTGGAAACGACGGGATCGGAGACGCAGGTCTTTGCCCAGATCGGCAACCAGAAGGTTATCGGGGTCTTTCGCGACCGGGTGGAGGACCGATCCGGCCAGCCGATGGCAATGACGCCAAACCCGGCATCCGCGAATCTTTTCGATCTGAAAACCGGATTGCGGCTCGATTGAAAGCGCTTCGCCGATGCCCTGCGACGCAGGGGCTCGGCCGATACCCATCACGTGTGGTGATTTGTTCAACGGGAGGAGTGAATTATGAAAGTCAGTGATTTCGAGAGAATGATGGCGATCGGCCTGAGCCGCCGCGCCATTTTGAAGACCGGCGCTAGTCTGGGGCTCTTGCCGCCGCCGGCACCATTCTCGGTGCTGTCGGCAGCGCCAGCGCGCAGGACGCGTCCTTGCGCAGCAAGATCCTGCAGATTCCCGGCATCGGCAAGGGGTCGCCGACTGATGCGGATTGGCAAAAGGTCGGGGAACTGTGCCTCGGCGCGACCAAGAGCAGCGTGAAGCAGGGTGAATTCGCTGGCGTCGAACTGTCTTTCATGGGGCTCAACAACCAGAATCTTCACAATGTGATCTTCCGCGGCTTCCTGAAATCCTGGGAAGATTATACCGGTGCGAAAATCTCTTGGATCGACCTGGCGCAGGCAGACTATAATCCGCGTCTCCAGCAGGCCATCGCCACCGGAACAGTGGATTTCGACATCCTCGAGATGGGGGCGCCTTTCGAAGGCGATGTCTGCGGCAAGGGGCTCGCATCCGAGATGCCGGACTGGGTCAAGGCCCAGATCGACATGGACGACTATGTCGACTATCTCAAGGCGCCGGTCGGAACCTGGAACGGCAAGACGTATCGCATCTCGGTCGATGGCGATTGCCACAACTTCAACTACCGCGCCGACTACTTTACCGATGCCAATCTGGCAAAGGCCTGGAAGGACGAGGGGCATAAGGGCGAGTGGGGCGTGCCCAAGACTTGGCAGAAGGTTCAGGAAGTCACCAAATTCCTCAAGGGCAAGACCATTGGCGGCATGGAAGCGATCGGCTACCTCGATGCGCCGAAAGCCTGGGGTGGGTTCGGCTTCTACTTCCTCGGCAGCCGCGCCACCGCCTATGCCAAGCATCCGGACGACAAGGCCTGGCTCTTCGACGTTGATACGATGAAGCCGCGGATCAACAACCCGGCCTGGGTCCGGGCCATTCAGGACGTGATCGACGCGTTGCCGTCGGAGTCTGGCGATCAGCTCAATGCTGACCCTGGCACCACCGCCTTCCAGCAGTTCCTGGCTGGTACCGGATCCATGGTTTCCTGGTGGGGCGATGTCGGCTCGGGCGCGCGCACCAGCGACACGTCGGTGATCGGCGACACTGTCGCCTTCGATATCCTGCCTGGTTCGGATGACGTCTACAATTCGAAGACCGGTCACTGGGACGAGCTGCCGAGCGGTCCGAATCACGCACCGAATATGGCCTACCTCGGATGGGGTGTCTACGTCATGGCCCGGGTCGACAGCGACGAAAAAAAGAAGAAGGCAGCCTGGAGCGCGGCGGCCCATCTCGGCGGTAAGGACCTGGCTCTGTGGATGGCGGCATATCCGTCCGGCTTCCAGTGCTATCGCAAGAGCCAGTTCGACACCAAGGAATGGGTCGAGGCTGGCTACGACGAGGCCTTCATCTCGAACTACCTCGCCTCGCAGTCGAACTCGTACAACCACCCCAATGCTGCCATCGAGCCGCGCATCCCCGGCATCTTCCAGTATTACAGCGTCGCGGAAGACGAGTTGGCCAAGGTGTTCGCCGGCCAGATGACAGCCCAGGAGGGGGCGGATGCGATTGCCGTTGCCTGGGAGAAGATCACCGATCAGCTGGGCCGCGACAAGCAGATAGCCCTCTACAATGCATCGCTCGGCGTCTGAGCCTGAGGTCAATCGCCTCATGGCTCCCCGCGGGGTCCGGCGGCATGATTCTCCCGTGTCGCCGGAACCGCAGAGACGATTTTCAAACTTCGGCCGTGAGGGTCTGCTGCCATGTCTCACTCAATGACGCTGGTTACAAACGAACCGTTCGCAGCGCGCCGTGCTGCTCCCGCCGGAAAGCATGTCCTGCTCGGCAAGGCTCTGCTGGCGATCGCGACCATCACCTTCCTAGTGGTCCTGGCGCTTCAGTCGTTCGATGCCATGGGCGTCACCGCGTTGGGCTTTGAGACCTGGCGCCCTCTGCTCTACGTCTATCTTATCTGGGCGGTGGTCTTCGGCGTATCCCAGGTGATGATCCGCGGTGAGGCGGGCGAGCGCGCGGCCTTCGTCCTCCCGGCCGTTCTTTTTACCGTCGCCATGGTGATCTTTCCGACCATTTTCGGCCTCTACATCGCGTTTACCGATTGGAACCTCAGTGCGGTCGAGGGACGACGCTTCAACGGTCTCGACAATCTGCGCACGCTTCTGGCGGATGCCTATTTCTGGAATGCGCTTTTGAACATGGTCTACTATGTTCTGGCGGTTCTCGTTCAATATGCGATCGCCTTCAGCCTGGCTCTTCTGCTCAACGCAGAGATCAAGGCACGCAAGTTCTTCCGTGTCGCTTTTCTGTTGCCGTTGATGCTGAGTCCGGTCGCCGTCAGCTGGATGATCGGCAAGTCGCTGATGGAGTACCGTTTCGGTCCCGCGGCGACGCTGGCGCGCTATCTGGGCTGGGACAATCCCGCCTTCTTCTCCACCCCCTGGCTGGCGCGATTGTCGATCATGGCCATGGATGCGTGGGTCTCCATTCCCTTCATGATGGTTCTGCTGCTGGCCGGCCTGCAGGCATTGCCTGCAGAAATCAAGGAGGCGGCACGGGTCGATGGCGCCACCGGTTGGCAATCGTTCAAGGAGATCACCTTCCCCCTGATGCTGCCGGTGAGCATGACCGCCTTGATCCTGCGCATCATATTCGAGCTGAAACTCGCCGATATCGTCATTAATGTGACGGCAGGCGGCCCGGGCGGCGCGACGGACACGGTTTCGAGTTTCATCTTTCGGGAATACCGGGACCGTTCCAATGTCGGCTACGGCACCATGCTCGCCGAAGTCTATCTCGTCATCATCATCATTTTCGTCGCGCTTATCCTGAAAGGGGCAAGCCGATGGATGCAAAGAACAAACTGAGGGCTGACACGATGTCGACAGCACATGGGGCAATACGTCCAAAAGCGCCCGCACGTCGCAGCTTCGCGCTGCCCAGCTTCATGACCCGTAGCATGCTGATCTACGCCGCCCTGGTCTTTTGGGCCTTCGTTTCCCTGTTTCCGATCTACTGGACGGTGACGACGTCATTCAAGACCGCCGTGAACGTGACCCAGGGCCACCTCATTCCCTTCGTGGATTTTACGCCGGACTGGAAAGGCTGGCGTTCGCTTGGCCTGTCGCCCGACACGATCTTTGCGCAATCGACCGTCCGTGACGAGTTCATCCGCCGGTTCTTCAACAGCATCGTCGCGTCGGCGGGCGCCTCGCTTCTCGCTGTCGTCCTCGGATCGCTCGCGGCCTACGGCCTCAGCCGGTTCTCCTACAAATTTCTCTGGATGCGCAACAAGGACATCTCCTTCTTCTTCCTGTCACAGCTCATCTTGCCACCGGTCGTGCTCGCGATGCCATTCCTGGTTCTCTACAAGCAACTGATGCTGCTGGACTCGCTTGTCGGCCTCATCCTGGTCTACACGCTGATGGTCCTGCCGATCGTCATCTGGATCATGCGCGACCAGTTCGACACGATCCCTCTGGAGCTGGAGCAGGCGGCGCTTGTCGATGGCTGCTCGATCTGGGGCGCGTTCCTGCGGATCGTGCTGCCCATCGCACTGCCCGGCATGGTCGCGGCATTCATCCTGTCCGTTATTCTCTGCTGGAACGAGTATTTCTTCGCAGCTCTTCTGACCAGCACCGATGCCAAGACGCTGCCGGTGATGGTCGCAAGCCAGACCGGATCGCAGGGTATCAACTGGTGGTCCATGGCAGCGATCGCCAGTGCCGCCATTCTGCCGCTCGTGCTCATCGGCATATTCCTCGAGCGCTACATCGTTAAGGGCCTGACGGCGGGCGCCGTGAAATAGCGTGGCGCCCGTAGCCGACAGAAGGCGAGCCCGATCCGCGAAATGGTGCGCCGCACAACATTTCATAACTTTACAATATTGTATTATTATGTGAAGTAAACTGCAACGCCAAACGATGTGAGCCCAGTCCAGTGACCCCATTGAAATTCGCCACCCGCCTCAACTCCTTTGCCTCCCGGCCGCAGGCCGAATGGCCTGATCTTTCCGGGAAGCCAAGTGTCAAGCAGATGGTCGCCCGTGCTGCAAAGGTCGATGGATTGACGGATCTCGATCTCAATTATCCCGATCACGTCTCCGAAGACCCGCGCGAATTGGCGCGGCAGATCGGGGACATGGGCCTTGCGATCAACGGCTTTGCGATGCGTTACTACACTAATCCCGCTTTCAAGATTGGCGCCTTCACCAACCCTGATGCAGCGGTTCGCCGTGAAGCCATCGACCTGACGAAGAAGGGCATCGACGCCACCCGTGAGGCCGGCAGCAATCTGATGACCATCTGGCTCGGGCAGGATGGATTCGATTACGCGTTCCAGGCCGACTATGCAACCTTGTGGCAACACGAAATTGCTGGAATTCGTGAAGTTTGCGAGCATGATCCCGATTGCCAGATCAGCATCGAGTACAAGCCGAACGAGCCGCGCTCCTATAGCCTGATGCCTGACTGCGCCACAACGCTGCTGGCCATCAAGGAAGTCGGCCTCCCCAATCTTGGTGTGACGTTGGACTTCGCTCATGTGCTCTATGCCGATGAGCAGCCGGCCTTCGCGGCGGCGCTGATAGCGCGCTACAGCCGTATTCTCGGCGTTCACCTGAACGACGGCTATGCCAAGCGTGACGATGGCCTGATGGTCGGCGCCGTTCACACACAACAGACGATCGAACTGCTGCGCCAGATCCGCAAGGACGGTTATGACGGCGCGATCTACTTCGACACATTCCCGGATATGACCGGACTCGATCCGGTCCACGAATGCGAGGTGAACATCCAGACTGTCAAGCGCATGCTTGATGTCGTGGACCGCCTTGAGCAGGACAATCGCCTGTCTGGCGCGATTGACCGTCAGGATGCCGTTTCCGCCCAGTCCATCATTCAAGAAGCGATGCTTGGCGCGGGGGCTTGAACTCCATCACCGCAGCACGCCGGACGGCGTGTGAATTTCACACTCGGGAGGAACCGATGAAGACATTTTTGAAGACGACCGTTGCCGCAGGTCTGGTTGCCAGTTTCCTGTTCAGCGCCGCCGTCGCGCAGGAACTTGCGCCACTCAACTCCGACACCGAAAAGGATCGCATGGACTGGTCGCAGCTCGAAGCCAAGCTCGGCGCGTTTCCCAAGCTGCCGGAAGGTACCAAGGCCGGTGCAGTTTCCAAGACGCTGACCAACGAATACTGGCGCTCGCTGGGTGAAGGCTACACCAAATTCGGCGACAAGGCCGGCGTGCCGGTGGTCTATCAGGCAGCACAGAGCGAAGGCGACCAACTCGGCCAGCTGACAATCGCCGAGGGCCTGATTACCCAGGGATACAATGTTCTTTTGGTCTCGCCGCAGACCGACGCCAATCTTCAGCCGGTCATCGAACAGGCGAAGGCCGCGGGCATTCCGGTCGTCAACGTCAATGATGCGGTCATTCCGCAGGCGGAGCACTATGTCGGCAACGTCCAGCGCGACAATGGCGTGCGCGTGGCGAAATGGTTTGTCGAGAACCGGCCGGATGGCGGCAAGGTTGCGATCGTCGAAGGCCAGGCCGGTGTCTACGCCGCCGTCCAGCGTACCGACGGCTTCAAGGCGACGATCAGCGAAAGCGGCAAGTTCGAAGTCGTCGCCAGCGTTCCGGGCAACTGGGATCGCCAGACATCCTATGACGCCGCCACCAACATCCTGCAGCAGCATCCCGACCTGATCGGGTTCTATGCCAATAACGACGGGATGGCACTGGGTATCGTCGAGGCGGTCAAGGCGGCCGGCCTTCAGGACAAGGTTGCCGTGTTCGGCACGGACGGCATTTCCGATGCCTATACGTCGATCAAGGCCGGCGAATTGACGGGCACCGTCGACAGCTTCCCGGTACTGACCGGTGAAGTGGCGCTTGAAGCCGCCTTGCGCCTTGTCGCCGGCCAGAAACTGCCCCGCGTCGTCGCCACGCCGCAGGCGCTTATCACCAAGGACAATGTCGCTCGATACCAGGGCGAAGGCGTCGATGTCCGTGCCGTGCTGATGGAAGACGCCGCCGCGGCGAATTGATCGCCAACTGACGAAGATGCCGGCCGCTCTGGCCGGCATCTCTTGCCGATGGGAGGGTGACGCAATGACACCGAGACTGAGATTCGAAGCGATATCCAAGAGCTTCCCGGGCGTGAACGCATTGTCCGACGTCTCCTTCGACGTCGCGCCCGGCGAAATCCATGGGCTTCTCGGTGAAAACGGCGCGGGAAAGTCGACGCTGCTGCGCATCCTTTCCGGCGTCTTTCGTCCAACCTCCGGGTCCATGTTTGTCGACGGCGAAAATGTCTCCTTTCGCAAGCCGATGGAGGCGCGTGGTGCCGGCATCGCCATGATCCACCAGGAACTGCAGCAAGTCCCGCATCTGAGTGTAGCGCAGAACATGTTCCTCGGGCATCCGCTGACGACCGTTGGCGGGCTGTTCGTCTCGAGAGGAGAGCAGGAGCGGCGGGCTGCCGAAGCATTGTCGATGATCGAACCCGGCATCGATCCCGCGGCGCCAATCTCTTCGCTCAAGGTGGCACAGCGCCAGATTGTCGAGATTGCCCGGGCATTGCTCGACCGCGCCAGGATCATCGCCATGGATGAACCGACATCCAGTCTGACACCGAGTGAGTTCGAACGGCTGGCTGAGGTCATAACAAAATTATCGGCAAGTGGCGTGTCGATTATCTATGTCTCGCACAAGATGGACGAAGTCTTCCGCATCTGCCAGCGCGCCAGTGTCATGCGCGACGGCAAGCTTATCGGTGCGGTGGATGTCCAGACGGCTTCCCACCAAGATGTCATCACGATGATGGTCGGCCGTGAGCTGATGCAGGAGCAGCATGTCTCACACGCGACCGCGACGGTGAAACTCGAGGCGCGCGGGCTCTCGTCGCTGACGAAAATCAGGGACGCGTCGTTCAAACTTCACCGCGGTGAAGTTCTCGGCATTGCAGGGCTTGTCGGATCCGGTCGGACGGAACTCCTGCGCCTTCTGGCGGGTGCGGACAGATTGACGGCAGGCACGATCGATATAGACGGCAAAACCGTGAACCTGCGCAATCCCCGCGATGCCATTTCCGCCGGCATCGGCCTCGTTCCTGAAGAGCGCAAGCGGGAGGGGATCATTCCCGTCCGCTCGGTCACCATCAACATGGCACTTGCCTCGCTGGAGAGCTTCTCCAAAGCCGGCATCATTCAGGGCGGCAAGTTGCGCAACACGGCTCAGGACCTGCTGCGCCGCGTCAATCTCCGGCCTTTCCAGTTGGACAGACCGATCCGGCTCTTCAGCGGTGGCAATCAGCAGAAAGCGATCATCGCGCGCTGGCTGGCAAGCAAATCGCAGATTCTCCTGTTCGACGAGCCGACCCGCGGCATCGACGTCGGCGCCAAGGCGGAAATCTATCACCTGATCGAGGCGCTGGCCGCCGATGGGCATTCCATCGTGGTGGTCTCTTCCGAACTGCCGGAAGTTATCCGGCTTTCCGATCGTGTCCTTGTCATGCGCGACGGGCAGATTGCTGCGGAGATCGCGCGTGCTGACCTCACAGAAAGCGCCATCGTGGCGCATGCCATTCCCGGTGCGAATACTGGCCGCACGCCAGCTCCGGCCGCCTAGGCGTGGGCGACATAAAGGAACACGTTATGAGCAATTCACCGGCCGCCGCCGACACGAAACTTTCGCCCGTATTCGCGCGCTTCTCGTTTTCTTTGCGAGACGCCGGCACGCTGATCGGCCTCGTCGTTATCATGGCCGTGTTTTCGACATTGGTCCCTGGCTTCCTGTCGGAACGCAATCTCGTCAATATCCTGCAGCAATCGAGCATCAACGCCTGTCTGGCGCTTGGCATGACATTGGTGATCATATCGGGCGGCATCGATCTGTCTGTCGGCCCGACTGCTGCGATATCGGCGGTCATCACGGCGACTCTGCTTCTTTCCGGAACCCCGGTTCCGCTTGCGATCCTGGCGGGCCTCGGGATCGGCATGGCCTGCGGTTTCATAAACGGAATTCTGGTTGCCTATGTCGGTTTGCAGCCCTTCATCGTGACCCTCGGAACGTTGAGCACGTATCGCGCGCTCGCGCTGATCTATACCGGCGGCAATCCTGTTCTCGGCATCCCGGCGGGTTTTCGATCGCTCTTTAATGGAAACCTGTTCGGTATTCCGATGCCCGTTCTGATCGTTGCCGTCGTGGCGCTAGCCGCCTGGGTCTTGCTCAAGAAAACCCCGATCGGCGAATATCTCCTGGCCGTCGGCGGCAATGAGGAAGCGGCCTACGTCGCCGGTGTCCCGATCGCGCGCACCAAGATCACGGCTTACGTGATCTCCGGTGGGCTTGCAGCTCTTGCGTCCCTGATTCTGATCGGGCGCTTAGGCGCTGCCGAACCGATCCTCGGCAACCTCTGGGAGCTCGACGCGATTGCTGCTGCGGCCATCGGCGGAGCCTCGCTGATGGGCGGCAAGGGCAGCATTCTGGGAACGATCCTGGGCGCCATCATTCTCGGAACTATGCGCAACGGCCTCACGTTGATGAACGTCCAGGCCTTCTATCAACTGCTGGCAACCGGCCTTATAATCCTCGTTGCGATGATGATCGATCGCGCCACGAGGGGACGAGAATGAATACTGAAAACTTCGACACGAAAGCCGTCGGCCCTCGCATCCGCATGATGATGCCCTTGCTGACGCCGCTTGAAGCAAAGGTGGTCGATACGGTTTTTGCGTTGCGCGACTTCGGCGACGACACATCGCTGAAGCAGATTGCCGACGATGCGGGTGTTTCGGAAGCCATGGTGGTGAAGATCACCAAGAAACTCGGTTTTGCCGGATATCGGGATTTCCGTGCGGCGGTCAGCCAGTATAACCGCCAGCCCACGGCCGAAATGCATCAAGAATTGTCCGTCGACGATACGTCGCAGGAGATCGTGCAAAAGGTTTTTCGCACCTCGATCAATGCCCTGGAAGAAACATTGTCGATACTCGACATGGAGGCGTTCGACAGGGCGGCGGATCTGATCCATCGTGCCAAACAGCGCGATTTCTATGGTGTGGGCGGCTCCGCGCAGATTGCACGCGATGTGTCGCACAAATTTCTGCGGATCGGCGTGCGGGCCAGCGTCTTCGATGATTTGCACATGATGCTGATGTCGGCGTCGCTGCTGGTCGACGGAGACATTGCGATCGGCTTTTCCCATTCGGGCAACACCACGGCAGTGATCGAGGCGATCCAGCTTGCCCGGCGAAACGGCGCTCGCACGATTGCTATCACCAACTACAACTCGTCCGCGTTGGCACAGGCGGCCGACGTGGTGCTTTGTTCCACCGCGCAGGGTTCTCCTCTGATGGGCGAGAATGCCGCCGCGCGGATCGCGCAGCTCAACATCCTTGACGCTGTGTTCGTTGCCGTTGCCCAGCGTGACTACAAAGCTGCCGAACGCAATCTCGAGCGGACCATGTCCGCCGTCACGTCCAAACGAAAAGATCGACTCCCATGACAACTGCACCCCTCGTTACCGTCTTTGGCAGCCTCCACTACGACATCGCCGTGATGGGACCGGCGCGGCCGCGCAAGGGTGAAACAGTGACGGGAACATCATGGCACCCGAAAAGCGGCGGTAAGGGCGGCAACCAGGCTGTTTCGTCGGCTCGAACCGGTGTCGCGACGGCGATGATAGGGGCGGTTGCCGACGACGACTTTGGGCGGTTTCTTATCACCAATCTCGCTCGCAAAAATGTTGATCACACTTTCGTTCGGCGCGATGGATCGCAATCCACCGGAATGAGTGTCGCGATCTTCGACGCGGAGGGAGACTATGGCGCGGTTATCGTTTCCGGAAGCAATCTCACGCTTGGCGACGGCGATGTTGCCGCGGCCCAGGTTCTTTTGGACAGGACGACGCTGCTTGTTTTGCAGAGCGAAATTCCCGACGCCGCCAACGTCGCGGCGGCACGGGCTGTAAAAGAGGCGGCGGCCGTGTGCTGATCAATGCCGCGCCGGCGCGTCCGCTATCGTTCGATCTTCAGCCGCTCATCGATATCCTCGTCGTCAACGCAATAGAAGCGGAAATGCTGTCAGGGGTTCCAGTCGTAGAAACACTCGATGGCGCTCTGGAAGCTGCAAGGAAGCTTGTGAATGTCTTTCCCGAGGTCGTGGTGACCGCAGGTGGTGACGGTGTCGCTTTTGCAGACCGCCAAGGCCATGAAATCCTTATTGAGGCCGTGAAGATCGTTGTTGAGAGCACCCATGGCGCTGGTGACGAGTTCATTGGCGTGTTGGCTGCAGAAATTGCATCTGGGAAAACGATGAACTCTGCTCTTCGAAAAGCGAATATCGCCGCCGCGAAGCTGGTCAGCACCCCTGAAAAAGATCGTGTGTGAGAGACTTGAAATAGGGGGCGCTTTCAGCGCTAACTGACTACGCCGCCTTCCAGAATAATAGTTCTGGCGTCTCATTCTCCTAACATTTGAGAGACCCATCACATAGCATCGGTCGAGTCTGGCAGGACGACATGCACGAACCAAGACAGATCAAGTCCCTATTATCGGTAGCCGCGGTCGACTTCCAGCCCTCTCCGTTTTCCGCCCGCGTGGGTCGAATAGAAGGGGGTAAGCTTCAGCGGTGAAAACCAACGCGTACCTGTTCTTCCGAGACGGCCGGCCTGGCGCGCAGGCGACGGCGACCGCGATGGCCTTTGAGTAAGCGGATCGAGATTTTTCACCTGAACGGCGCGGATGCAGGCATGTGGCGCTCTACGGACATCGTGTTTTCATCCGATTCCAATGCGCCCGGCAGAGGTTCGAAGTCAGACCTGCTTGGCTTCATTCAGGACTTTCGCGAACGCGTCGGCGATTACTTTTTCGTCGTACTCCACAGACACAAGCTGAAAGCCGTCGCGCACGAGCTCGCGCGAGCGTTCAACGGTTCCCGCGAACGCACATGCGATCTTTCCCTTCGCGCGGGAGCGGCGGGCAACATCGAGAGTGGCGTTCCGCACTGCGCTTCCGTTTGGATCCATGATGCCGCTGCACAAGGCGAGCGAGAGGTCAGCAGGACCGACCAGAACGCCGTCGAGGCCGGGAACATTCAGGATTTCATCGAGGACATCGAGAGCCTCGCGTGTCTCGCACATGGCGATCGCCAACGTATTCCCGTTGGCAGACTGAACGAATACTTGGTCATCGGTTGCACTAGACAATTGCATAGCCCGGCCAGGTCCAAAGCTACGTTGTCCAAGTGGAGGATATTTGACGTGCGATACGAACCGCCTCGCGTCGGCTGCCGAATTGATCATCGGAGCGACGACGCCCGCCGCGCCGCAATCCAGCATTCGTGCCGCCTGCGCGAAATCATTCACGCTCACACGGACGATTATGGGGGTACCAGTCAGCGCGGCTTCCGAAATACACGAGATGCACGACGCCGTATCGTGGAACCCATGCTGTTGATCAAGCAGTACAGCGTCGTATCCCGCGCGCGCGATGTAGCCCACGAGCATCGGGTCACTCAATCCCGACCAGCCCATATAGTTGGCTTTGCCGGACCTCAATCTCTTGAGGAAATTTTGCAATCCGCTTTCGTCCATGGTTTCCTCCGTTTGATCGAGATTACCGCCCAAACGCGAGAACGCGCTGTTGACGTGTAATGCTTCAAACCTCACTTCCATCGCTAGAAACGCACCACCAGATGACAGACCGAGCCGAAGATTGTGCGCCGCGCGCAATCGCTGGCGATGCATCAGAACATGACAGCGCCGTTCGGGCCAATGCACTGACCCACGAACAGCGACGCACTTGGCCCCGTTAGGAACACTATCGCGGCTGCGACCTCCTCCGGTCGACCGATGCGCCCAAGGGGGTTTGCTGTTTCCATCTCTCGCATACGATCGTCCATGGTTTCGAAACCAAGCAACGGCGTGTCGGTCGGACCAGGCGCAACAGCGTTGACGAGGATGCGCGGCGCAAGTTCGCGCGCCCATGAGCGGGTAAGCGCCAGACGTGCAGCCTTCGTAGCGCAATATACCGATGCATTGGCGCGGCCGATATAGGCCAGTTCCGACACGACGTTAAAGATTCTTCCGCCGTCAGGCAGATGGGGAAGGGCCTCTCGCGTCGTGAAGATCGCGCCCCTTACGTTGACCGCAAACATTCTGTCGACCTGCGCGGCGGAGATCGCGCCCAGCGGAGCCTCCTCCATGACGCCCGCATTGTTGACAAGGATATCGAGACCGGCCAATCTGGCGGCGGCGGCTTGCCGCATCGCGGCGGCCACGCTCTCCTCAACGCTTAGATCGCAGGGCAGGATTTCGAAAGCGTCGCCGTGCGTCGTCAAATCAAGGCCGATCCCACTTGCCGCGCCCGTGATGAGCGCTCTTTTACCTGCCAGCGAGTTCACCACGGTACCTCTCCACGATCGACACCCAACGATTGCCCGGTGATGTTCCCGGCCCGATCGGATGGAATGAAGGTTTCGAGCGCTTGAGAGGTCGCTGCTTCTGGTGCGTACCCTTTTTCCACCAGCCACTCGCAATAGCTCGGGAAATCGAAGCCGAGCGACGTCGAGATCACGTTTGCACCGCTCGAAAGCGCCCACTGGAACCCCTCCAGCAATGACCCCAAACCGCGGCTGGGACCCGGGCAGCACTGCTCGCCGTTGCGCAAGACGACGTCATCAGGCGCTACATCTTCGACCGCGATGCCCTGTGGTCCCGAGTAATCTGGAATCTGGAAGCGCATCTGAGATATTCGGATCTCAGGGCCTGTGCCATTGCGCCTTCAAGCCCGCTTCTTGCGATTGGTGCCGATGAAAGCACCATCGCCCTTCTGGACACCCGCGACGGGCAGGCCGTGCAGCAGATCGAAACCACCGCGACGCTTCCGGGCGAGGTCCCGGGATTGGTTTTCCTCGATGACAAGACGCTCGTTGCGGTCGGTCCGAGGGACAGGTCGTGTATCTCCCGGCCTAGTCGAAGCGGGACCTGCAATCAGGCGCTTTTCAGCTTGCCCGGCAACCGGTATCCCGACCCATTCTGCGGATGTGCATCGTTGAGCGGCGGTGACAATGCCAGGGAGACGGCCTCAGCATTCAATGCGGAAACTGGTAGTTATAAGCGACAAGCCGGGCCCTGGCTTTGGCAAGCTCATTCTCCGTAAAGAGCGAACGCCACTTGCTGTTGTCGAGCACCAGTGCCTCCACGGTGAGATCGAGCCTGTTGCGCTCCCAAAGGTTCGTGTATCCCTCGGAAGGTGACGTGGCATTTATGAGATAGCGCGCCGTTGCAAGCCCCCCGCGATCATTCAGCATACCCAGAAAAACGTTGGCATTGTATCTGGCCTCGGTCTTGGCCCGCTGGTAGATCGACATCATTGCCGTGTCGAACTGCCTCTCGAGATTTGTGGTCATCAAAGCTTCCCCATCGCGCCTGCCTGAATAGCCAGCTTCAGATAGCTGCACAACACCAAACCAGCCGGACGCGAACACCTATTTCCATCGCCGGTCCTGTACACGTTGATTGAAATCTCGTAGTTCAGTCGCTTCCGAGCGAATGCCAACGCGATGTGGCCGCGCGACCTTGCGACGTTATAGGACCGTGCTGTTTGCGTCGCTGGTATCCAAATCTTCCTCAGCGCTTAGCCGAATGTGGCGACGGGACGCCGGTTTCGCATCCCTGCAAGGCGATCAATGAATCGTAATCTGGGGAACGTATCTCACCAAATTGTCAAAGTGCCCGCTAGCTCAACTCGGTAGCGCGCATCCTCGTTGGGCTTTTTCCAAATGTCTGGGAGAAGGCGCGGGAGAAGTGGGAGGCGTTTTCAAAGCCGACTTCGAGCGCTACTTCGATCAAGGAGGCTTTAGTCTTGATGAGCAGTTGCTTGGCGCGTTCCATCCGCACCCGTCGGTAGACGAGGGCGGGGGAGCTTTTTGGTTTCCCCCATAAACAGGCGCTCGAGCTGTCGTCTGGAGAGCCCGACCGATGCGGCGAGTTCCTCGATCGGCAATCGACCCTCGATATGCTGCTCCATCATGATCAGCACGGCCCTAATCCTTGGATCCTTGCACTCGATGGAGAGCGGCTTGCGGGTCTGGATGGCAAGCGCGGTTCGCGCCTTTTCAATGTGGAGAACCTCGAGCGCATTGCGCTCGGCTTCCTTGCTGATGTGACGACGGACGATCAATGCCGCCATGTCGGCGGCGCTGCTGCCGCCGGCGCAGGAGCCCCTTGTCCGGTCGAGGTTGAAAATCCGATCGGACCGAACCTGGTGGTCGGGGAAGCGCTCGCGAAACGTGTTGTAGTGCAGCCAACTGACGCAGGTCCGGTGCTCCTTCATCAGGCCGATTTCGGCAAGGATGAAGGAGCCGGTGCACACACCGATCAGCTTGACCTTTTTTGTCGATGCCTTCTTCAGGAAGTCGACCGTTTCCTGGTCGACGGATGGACCGTTGTTGAGCAGACCGCCGACCACGACAATGTACTGGAACTGGCTGGGATCAACGAAGTCCGATGTCGGCGCGAGCTTGACGCCGCAACTGGACGTTGTCAGATGCCGCGTGCTGCCGAGCACCTCCCAGTCGGCCAGTACCCGGCCTGACCTGTCGAATTCGTCGCTCGCCAGGCGGAGCGTGTCGACGAAGAGGGCGAAGGCAGAGAGCGTGAACGATTTCGCGAGCACGAAACCGATCTTCAGCCGGTCGACAGGCGCGTTTGGCTCCAACGATTTCATCTCAACTCCACCGCGCTTTGGCCTTTATCTGATCTGGAAACCGTGCGCCAAAGGATCTCGATCGTCTACAAAGATCGTATTGTGGCCGATGATCCGTGCCCAGCCGCCGACACTCGGCTTGATGCCGTGGAACGGACCGACGTCGACCTCTGCCTCAATGCGCCCTTCAAAGACCGTACCAATCAGGCTTTCCTGGCGGAAGGTCTCGCCGGCAGGCAAGCGACCTTTGCCGTGAAGCTGGGCCATGCGTGCCGAGGTGCCGGTACCCCCAGGAGACCGGTCGATGGCCTTGTCGCCGTAGAAGACAGCGCCACGCCCGTCGGCTTTGTCGCTGGTCGGCGTGTCGCACCACAGAGCGTGATGCACGCCCCTGATCCTTGGGTCATCCGGATGTTCCGGATCGCAGATCTTGGCCAATGCGTCGCGCAGTTTGACGCTGAGATCGACGATATCGCTGGCGGACATGCCGCCCAGTCCCGACCACGCGGCCTGCGGCTCCACCACGGCGTAGTAATTCCCACCATAGGCGATATCGACGATCAGGCGCCCGATGCCTGCGACATCGACGGCAATGTCTGCGGCGTGGAGATAGCTCGGCACGTTGAACATCCGCACCGATTCCACGAATTCGCCGGGCTTCTCATACTGGATATCGACACGGCCCGCCGGGGTCTCGATGGAAAGCCTGCCTTCTACCCGCGGCGTGATCAGGCCTTCCTCGATGCCGGCGGTCACGAGACCGATCGTGCCGGCGCCACACATGGGCAGGCATCCGCTGACTTCGATGAAGATGACCGCGAAGTCGCAATCCTCGCGATAGGCCGGATAGATGATCGCGCCGGACATGATGTCATGGCCTCGCGGTTCAAACATCAGAGCCTGTCGCACCCAGTCATGATCGCGGACAAACAGTTCCCGGCGCTCAGTGATCGGAAGATGCGGAAGAAGCGGGCCGCCCGCGGCAACGAGACGGACCGGATTGCCGCAGGTGTGGCTGTCAATGCAGAAGAAGCTGCGCCGCATGATAAGACCTTTCGAATATGTCAGTTTCCGGCCGTAGCCGGTGCTTTGCGCTGAAGGGCACCACGCGACAG
Source organism: Rhizobium lentis (assembly GCF_017352135.1). Lineage (NCBI taxonomy): Bacteria > Pseudomonadati > Pseudomonadota > Alphaproteobacteria > Hyphomicrobiales > Rhizobiaceae > Rhizobium > Rhizobium lentis. The sequence goes on along the minus strand of NZ_CP071458.1, from coordinate 25,922 downwards.
CCGGTCGAGGAAGATTGCGACCGCGACGATGGCAAGGCCCGCACGAAGGCCAAGCCCCATTTCCATTCGTGTCAGGCCGCGCGTCACCTCGGCACCAAGACCACCCGCTCCGACGAGACCTGCAAGAACGACGATGGCGAGCGATAGAAGAATGCACTGGTTCAGCCCCACCAGCAGTGTTGGCGTCGCCGCGGGGATTTCGATCTTGAACAGGATGGCGCGGGGCGAGGCGCCTGTGGCCTGCCCGAGTTCCAGCAGGTCCTTCGGAACCTGACTGAAGGCCAGCGTCGTCAATCGCAGCATCGGTGGCACGCCGTAGACGATCGTGGCGATGATGGCAGGCACGCGGCCGAGGCTGAAGATCATCACGGCAGGGATGAGATAAACCCAAGGCGGGACCGTCTGCATGATGTCGAGCACGGGACGGATGGCCGCCTCGAACTTGCGGTAACGGGATGCCAGGATGCCGAGCGGAAACGCAATCAACACCGAGATACACACCGACACCGTCACCAGAGCGAGCGTCTGCATCGATGCCTCCCACAGGCCCGCCAGAAAGCAGAAGGTCAGCGCGATCGCGCTGGTTACCGCGACGCGAACATTAACGACGACGGCAGCGAAAACCACGGCAATGAGGATGACCGCGTAGAAGGGCAGGTAAAGCAGGCTCGATTCAAGGCCGCCCAGAACGGCCTCGATCACTTTCGTCACCATGTCGAAAAAGGGATGGAAATTGGCGTTCAGCCAGTCGATGACCGGGGCGAGGTAAGCGCCGGGGGAGAAACGAACAAGGTCCAGGTCCATCACTTGCCTCCATTGGCGCGGCGCGCCGCACTCTGGGTCAGTCGGTCGATCACCATGGTGAGGATGACGATGGCGATGGCGGCGTTGATCGAGGTGGCGATATCGAGCGTTCTCACCGCGCTGTAGATGGTTTCGCCAAGCCCGCCGGAACCGACGATGCCTGCGATCACCACCATCCCAAACGCCATCATCAGGCTCTGGTTGATCCCTGCCATGACGCTCGGGATTGCGAAGGGCAGCCTGATCTTGACGAACATCTGCCACGGCGTCAGGCCACTTGCCTGCCCGAGCTCGATGAACTCGCGCGGGGTTCGGCGGATGCCGAGCGATGTCAGGCGGATTGCCGGAGGCATGGCAACGATGACGGTCGCCAGAAGAGCCGTGGCCGGTCCGTATCCCATCAAAGCGATCGCCGGCAGAAGGTAGATGTAGGGCGGAAGGGTCTGGATGAGATCGAGGATCGGTTCGACGAACCTGTCGAAAGATTTGACGAAGCCGGCCACGACGCCAAGAGGGATACCGATGAGCAGCGCCATGAACGTGGCCGTGATCACCAGGGCCAGCGTGCTCATGGTCTCGGCCCACAGTCCCATCACCGCGCATCCGAGCAGGGCGACGCCTACCAGAAGCCCGGCCGGCACGTTGATCAGCCGCCATCCCAGCGCCGCCGCGACAAGGGCGATCACATAGAATGGTGGAAGCTGCACGAGCCAGAGGACGCCGTCATAGGTGCCCTCCAGAACGGCGCGGATGCTGTCGAATAGCCACGAGGCATTGTCGCTGATCCAGTTCAGCGCATCGTCGATCTTCTCGTCGAAGCTGTCAGTGATGAGGGACGTGTCCATGACCATCTCCGATCTATGCCGCAGCGGGCACGGTGGCGGGACTGCCGGCGACACCACAGAGCAGGCCACGTATCGTAACGATGCCGACCACCTTGCCACCCTCGACAACAGCGACGGCATCGCGGCTCGATTGCATGGTCAGTTCGATCAGGGCGCCGATATCCGCTTCGGGCGTGGTGCGGAGCAGCGAGCCAACATCGACATTCGGGTGGCTGCGCGTGTATTCGGCAACCGGCATCATGACGGAGTGCGCCTTGACCAGATGAATCCTGGAAATCCCGGCAACGAACTCGGCGACGTAGTCGTCCGCAGGCTTGGTCACGATCTCCTCGGCATTACCGACCTGGACGATGACCCCGTCCTTCATGATGGCGATGCGGTCACCGATCCGGATGGCTTCCTCAAGATCGTGGGTGATGAACACGGCCGACTTTCCAAGCGACTTGGTCAGTTGCCGGAATTCGTCCTGAAGCTGGCGGCGGATCAGCGGATCGAGCGCGCTGAATGGTTCGTCCATCAGGATGATCTCGGGATCGGCGGCGATGGCGCGGGCAAGGCCGACGCGCTGCTGCATGCCGCCGGACAATTCGGAAGGGTATCGTGTCGTCCAGTCGGACAGGCCAACCTTGTCCAGCGCCGCGCGGGCTGTCTTGTATCGTTCTTCCTTGCCGACGCCGCGAACCTCAAGTCCGAAGGCGGCATTCTCCAGAACGGTGCGGTGCGGAAGCAGGGCGACGCTCTGGAAAACCATCCCGATGTTGCGGGCACGAATGTCGCGGAGTTCGGCGGCATTCAGGGCGGAGATGTCCTTGCCCTTGACGAGGATCTTGCCAAGGCTCGGTTCGATCAGTCTGTTGAGCAGCCGGATGAGCGTGGACTTGCCGCTGCCCGACAGTCCCATGATACAGAAGATCTCGCCGCGCCTAACCTGAAGGTTGGCGTCCGAGACGCCGACGACGCAGTCGTAGTCCGTCAGGATCTGTTTCTTGGACAAGCCGTCTGTCTTTACCGCCTCGACGGCCGCCTTGGCCTTGGCTCCGAATATCTTCCAGACCGACTGGCAGTCGATCAGGATATCGCCGGCATCATTCATTGACATGGTCATAGCGTTCCCCGCGAGCCGGTTTGATACCGGCATTCTCATTCGTGGAATGTGGAGCCGGGCCGCCAAACATGTGGAGGCCCGGCATTCGGCTTTATTCGGTGGCGATGTTTTCCCAGCGCTTCAGGAGGTCGGCATGGCTGTCGGTCCAGTCCTTGATCGCCTCGTCCATCGTCTTGCCGTCGTTGACGGCGCTGTTGATCGCGGTGATGTCGGCAAGCGGAACATAAACGCTGGCAATCACTTCACGGGCGTGCGGGTTCTCCGCGGAAAAGCCCTTTTGCCCGATCCAGTAGTAGCTCTGCGGTGGAGGGAAGACGCCTTTGGGGTCCTGAAGGAACTTGACGTCGTATTTCTGCATCATCCAGGACGGCTCCCAGATCGTCACGGCAATCCATTCCTTGCGATCGGTGGCGGACTTCAGCGCGGCGGTCATCGCGGCCGTACTGCCTTCGACGAGCTGCAGCTTGAGATCATAAGCCTTCACGGAATTGGCCGTGTCCCTCATCAGGCCCGAGCCCGGCTCGATACCGACGATCTTGCCGCCGAGCTTGTCGGCGTTGTCGTTCAACTGGTCCATGGAATCGATGGTGACGTATTTCGGAACCGCGACGCCCTGGAACAGGCCGTGCGAGACCGGCGAAATCTTTTCGAGGCGCTTCTTATTCTTGTCCCAGTAATCCTGCGCGACATAGTCCGTCTGCGAGGCCAGGATCTGGACGTCGCCCTTGCTCAGAGCAGCATAGGCGATGCCCCATTCGGAGAACGGCACGACCTTCACGGTGTAGCCGGAATCTTCAAGCACCTTCTTGGTGATGCCGGTAATCGGCGTCAGGTCTTCCCAGGACATCGTGCCGATGGTGATGGTCTTTTCTTCAGCATGCGCCGACATGACGGTCATTCCGACCATTGCCGCTGCGCAGAATGCCTTCCACAGAGTCTTCATTTGTCGCTCCTAACTTTGCGTTCCCATTATCGTTGAAGCCTCGCGCTGGGCTCAGTCTTCACATTGCGCGGCGAGGGATCATCCCTCGCGGCCTGCACGCAATTCCTGCAAACGGATCACGGAATTGATGCCGAGCCAGGCGAACGGCTCCGGCGGCAGCCGGGAGGGCTGCGCGTGATCCATGTATTCTTCTAGTTCTCGGGAGGTCGTACCGGTGGCGAGGTCGGCAGCCATCATGCCCGCAAGGGTGCTTTTGACCGTACCGAGGCCATTTTCGCAGCAGGCCGAATAGAGCCCCTCGTCGATCTCGCCAAAGGCCGGGACATGGTTGCGGCTCAGGCAAAGGCGGCCGGCCCAGCTGTATTCGAACGGCACTTCGGCAAGGCCCGGAAACCGGGCGTCGAAGGAGCGGCGATGCTCGCTCGCCATCTTCGCCATACGCCGTTCGCTGACGCTTACCGTTGTGTCGTAGGTATATTTCGTCCGGATCACGATCCGCGACTGCCCGCCAGTGGTAAGCTTGCGCACAGTGGCGCCCATCGCGTCGGCGGGAAGAAGAGCCCACTTGTCGCGACCTGATTTTTCCTTGCCCACGCCATCGGCATCGAAGGGTGCGGTCATCGAGGCGTAGGCGAAGATGTGCATCAGCCTGCCGCCGAAGTGACCGAAATCCTCGATATGGCCGTTGACGGCGACGATGACCCTGGGGGCCGTGACCGTTCCGCGCAACGAAATGGCAGTCCAGGTTCCGCCCTCGCGCTTCAACCCGGTCACGGGCGAGCGCTCGTACACATCGACGCTTTCCGACAGCCCGGCGGCGAAGCTGCGGATATAGTCGGCCGGCTGGATGAGGACCGCGCCGGGCGTGTAGAGCCCGCTCAGATAATAGTCCGACCCGGTGATGTCGCGCATTTCACGGGCGTCGAGAAACACATGCTTCTCGCCCGCACCCTTCAGCGATTGCCCGAACGCCATGTTCAGCTTCATGCCGCGCGCGGTTGCGGCAGCATTGATCTTGCCCGAGGGATCGAAGGTCTCGCGGGGCATTTCGTATTCATCGGCCGCTTGCGCTGCAAAGGCGATCGCGGAGCGGTTCTGCGCCATCTCCATCTGTGTGGCATCGACGCTGCCGCTTGAATATTCACTGGACGAGAGGTTGTGCGGGACGTCGATCATGAAGCCCGAGTTTCGTCCCGAAGTGCCTTTCCCCAATTCACTAGCCTCAAGGATGACGACCTTGTCCTGTGGACGACGCTCTTTCAGGCGGCGGGCCGCGGACAATCCCGCGAAGCCCGCGCCGATCACCAACCAGTCCGCGGTCACGTTGCCTTCCAGGCTCCGGACTGGAAACGGTCGCTTGCTGATCGCCTCCCAGCCCGAGACGCCGTTTTCAAAAGGCAAGCGCTTGACGGACTTGGTGATCATCGGATCGTCTCGTCCACGGAGCGCTCGGAGATATCGATCCAGATCGTCTTCAGTTCACAGTAGTTGTCGTGGGCGAAGATCGACTTGTCGCGGCCGCCAAAACCCGATTCCTTGTAGCCGCCGAAGGGCGTCGAGGCGTCACCTTCGCCGAAGCAGTTGACGGTGACCAGGCCTGCCCGGATTTCGCGCGACAGCTTGATCGCCTTGCGCAGACTGCCGGTATAAACCGAAGCGGTGAGGCCATAATTGGTGTCGTTGGCCAGCTTCACGGCTTCCGCCAACGTTTCGAACGTGGTTACCGACAGGATGGGCCCGAAGATCTCCTCCTGGAAAAGGCGGCTCGCAGGGGTGACGCCATCGACGACGGTAGGTTCGATGAAGATGCCCTTCAGGGTCTCGCCGCCATGGGTGAGCGATAGCTTCTCCTTCTTCACGTCGTCGAGGAAGGATTTGACCTTGTCGAAGTGCGACTTGCTGACCAGAGCGCCGATGCGATTTTCTGGATCCAGCGGATCGCCGGTTTTCCATTCGCGCAGATAGGCGCCGATACGTTCGAGCAACTCATCCTTGATCTTGCTGTCGACGATCAGGCGAGACGTCGCCGAGCAATTCTCGCCCATGTTCCAGAAAGCACCGTTGACGACCTGCTCGGCAACGAGGTCGAGGTCTTCGGCATCATCGAGGACGACGGCCGGGTTCTTGCCGCCGCATTCGAGCACGACCTTCTTGAGGTTTGAATCCGCCGAGTAACGCAGGAAGCGACGTCCGGTCGGCGTCGATCCGGTAAAGGCGACCATATCGATATCCATGTGCAGGCCGATCGGCTCACCGACGTCCTTGCCGCTGCCGGTGACGACATTGAAGACGCCCGCGGGGATGCCGGCCTCGAGAGCCAGTTCTGCAACACGAAGGGTGGTAAGTGTGGTTTCCTGCGCGGGCTTGACGATGACGGAGCATCCCGATGCAAGCGCAGGTCCGATCTTCCAGGCGAGCATCAAGAGCGGGAAGTTCCAGGGCAGCACGCAGCCGACGACGCCGATCGGTTCGCGCACCACCATGGCAAGGGCATTCGGCCCGACCGGGTTGGTGTTGTCGTAAAGCTTGTCGATGAGTTCGGCATGGAAGCGGATCGTGTGGATCGTGTCCGCCACATCGACTGTCTGGCATTCGCGCACCGGCTTGCCACTGTCGATGCTTTCCATAACGGCGAGCTCGTGGCGGTTTTCCTCCAGGAGCTTGGCGAGTTTGAGGAGGGCCGCCTTCCGGTCGCCGGGAGGCAACAAACGCCAGCGACCGTCGTCGAACGCCGTTTTCGCATTTGCAACCGCATCATCGACATCAACAGCGTCACAGGCCGCGATCTCGGCTAGCGTCTCGCCGGTCGCAGGGTTCGTCGTCGTGAATGTCTTGCCGGATTTCGCCGGGCGGAAGGCGCCATCGATAAAGGCGTTGGTCGGCAAATGAAGGTTGGCGGCGATTGCCTTGTATTCGGCCGCGTTCAAGGGTTCATGCATTGTTGGCTCCCGACGTGATTTGGGCAACCGTGCGCTTTAAAGTCGCGACAACGGTTTCAAGGGTTCTTTTTTCTTCGGAATTGAGCGGGCGCAGTGGCGCGCGCACGGACCCTGTCTTCAGGCCGATGATCTCGCATCCATGCTTGATCGACTGGACGAATTTTCCACATTCGAGGAAGTCCATCAGCGGCAGCATCGCCGTCATGATCGCGCGGCCCTTGTCGAAATTCTTTTCAAGGACGCAGGCTTCGTAGAGGGCGACATGTTCGCGCGGCAGGAAGTTGGAGCCGGCGCAGACCCAGCTTTTGGCACCCCAGGCAAAGAATTCCAGGGCCTGGTCGTCCCAGCCACAGGAAAGGCGGATATGCGGAAACTTGCGCGCCAGGAGATGGACGTTGGCCATTTCGCCGGAGCTTTCCTTGATTGCCACGACGTTTTTGGACCGGCCCACGCGGGAGAAATAGTCCTCGCGCATGGTGATGCCCATGCGGGCCGGATAATTGTAGAGCATGATCGGCAGGTTGGCGGCGCGGTCGATCGTCAAGGCATGGATCGCATTCTCCTTTTCCGTCGGCAGCGCATAGGGCGGCGACGAGACCAGGATCGCGTCAGCGCCGATTTCCTTCGCAGCCTTGGCATATTCAACGGAGTCTTCGGTCCGCGTTGCACCGGTGCCGATGACAAGGGCGAGGCGTGTCCCGATGACATCCTTGGCGTAAGCGGCAAGCTCGAAGCGTTCCTGGGCGCTCTGAGCGTAATATTCGCCCGTCGATCCGCCGACGATGATGCCATGAACCTTGGCTTCGATCAGCGATTCCAGCACTGCCGCAAACCCCTTACGGTCGATCTGCCTGTCAGGCCCGAGCGGCGTGATCGCCGGGGTGTAGATGCCTTCGAATTTCATGATGACTTCTCCGTGGATTGCGTCGGCGTTACGACCAGTGCGTCCGCCTTGAGTGCTTGGGGTGCGATGAACATTTCCATGTTCTCGCGCGACAGTTCCCAGTGTTCGAACACGAGGTCGACGACAGCGTCTTCGTCACGGGCGGCGATCGCCGCGATGAACCCGTCATGATGACCGACTGATTTTCGAAGCCGCTCTTGCATGTCCGCGTTGCGGGGGCGGAAGAATGTGTGGCCGATGCGCGCATGATCGATCAGCAGCCTGCCGAGGCTCGGTTGCAGGTACTCGTTGCCCGACATCTCGCCGATGATCTCGTGAAACCGGTTGTTGGCGAGGGTCATCGAAAGCGCATCGTGCGAGATGCTCGCGGCCCGAAACTGTTCCTGGGTTGTCTGCAACTCGGACAGCTGCTTCACCTTGAAATTCCGAACCGCGAGGCGTCCGATCGCCGCGTAGATCATCGGGGCGACCAGGAAGAAGTGGCGCAGCGTCGAGTGGTTCATCGGGATGACCCGAGCGCCGCGGTTGGTGCGGATATCCACGTAGCCTTCGCCTTCCAGGCGACGGAAGACCTCCCGCACCGGGGTCCGTGACAGGCCGTATTTTTCACTCAGCGACACTTCATCCAGGTCTTCGTCCGGATCGAGTTCCATCGTCAGGATCCGGCGCTTGAGATCGTCGTAGAGTTCGCTCTTGCCGCCCTTCATCTCAAATCCCCGATGTGTGACCTGGCCCGCGCATCGCGCTGTCGGCTTATGAGGACAAGCTTGCATGAGATTTTAGATGAGTCAACAAAATTGTATTTTGAAAGTACACAATAGTTACACCGAAAATATACAGTTGTGCAAAGTGATAAAATTAAGAGCACTGTCACGCGAGCCCCGACTGAATATCGAGATTGCCAACGGCGACGGTCGGCCTTAAGCCAATCGCAGATCGGACACTTCTGCCTGGGGAATGAATTGAATGAAGAGCGGCAAGAGCACTCTCTACGATGATCTCAAGCGTCAGATCCTCACGATGGAACTCGACCCCGACGAGGATGTGGATGAGGTCAGCCTCAGCGAGAAGTATGGCCTGTCTCGCACGCCCGTACGGGACACGCTTCGGCGCCTCGCAGGAGAAGGCTACATTGACATGCGGGAAAACAGAAGCGCGCGCGTTATCCCGCTGAATCATTCAACTCTGCGCCATTTTTTTCTTATAGCGCCAATGATTTATGCAGCAATCGGCCGGCTGGCGGTGCAAAACTTCAAGCCTAGGCAGTTGTCGGAACTACGCGATACGCAGGAGAAATTTCGAACCGCCAGTGAGAATCTCGATACGCTTGAAATGGTCTTGGAGAACAACAGGTTTCACGAGATCATGGGTGAGATGTCGGGCAACGTTTATCTGCAGCCCAGCCTCGGGCGGCTGCTTATCGATCACGCCCGAATCGGCCACACCTTTTTCCATCCGCGCAATGATGACATGCGGCAGCGCCTTCAACTGGCTGTCGAGCACCATGACGGCTTCATCGACGCGATCAAAGCCCATGACGAACACGCCGTCGTCGACCTGGTCTTCAAGCACTGGGAACTGTCGCGCGAAAACATGGAACTCTATGTCGTGCCCAACGACATGAAGGCTGATCTTCCGGTCGAGCCCGGCTCGTCGCAGGAGAAGGATGCGCAACAGGTCTGACGCTTGGCCTTTGGACGGGGCGGCTCAGGACGTTTTCTGCAGAGCCTGCGTTAGCCATCCGGCTGCAAAATCGGCGATCGCGGAGCGCTTGGCATCGACCGGTAACAGAACGTTGTAGCGGCCCTCCGCCTCGAACTCCGTGTCCCCGACCTTGACGAGGCTGCCGTCAGCCAGAAATGTCTTGATATGCACATCCCATCCGAGCGCAACGCCCTGGCCGGCCCGTGCCGCATAGATAGTCTCGGTGTAATGGCTGAGGCGGAGGATCGAGCGCAGATTGTCCGGCTTGCGGCCGCGCCGGGCAAACCAGTCTTCCTATCGATACCAGCTTCTGTTTGGAACATCGGTCTCGATCAGTTCATAGCCGCCATGGGGGAAATCCTCGACGCGACGGGACGTGGCATAATGCGGCGAGCAGACAGGATAGATCCGGTCCCCGCATGATCCCAGCACGATCCCGTCATTGAAAGGCGGCACGCCATATCGGATCGCGATATCGACGCCGCCGTTTGTCAGGTCCAGCTTGCTGTCCTGTGAGACCACGCGAATCTGATGTCCGGATTGAGCTGGCGAAACTCGGCGATGTTCGGAAGCAGCCAGAACGACGAGAATGCGATCGTTGCGCCGATGGTCACGACGTCGGTGACGCTGGCGCGCACCGCATCGACGCTGTCGGCAATATTGGACAGACTGTCTGCTAGCGTCGCGCCGAGAATGAGGCAGGCAGGAGTCGGTTCGATCGTCCGGTGGCCGCGATGAAAGAGCGGCCGGCCGAAATCATCCTCCAGAAGGGCAATCATGCGACTGACCGCAGCCTGCGTCACCCCCAATTCACTGGCTGCCGCGGTAAAGCTGCGATGCCGGATGGCGGCCTCCAGCGCCACGAGCGCGATGGCGCGTGAGCTTGCCGACACGGCGCTGCCGGTCGACGTCATCTTCTTGCATGCCAGCCGGACGCCGGGCGACCTGGTGTTCCGTAACGAACTGGCGAGCCTTGCGACCAAGCTGAAAGGCTTTCTCCTGTATTTCCTGCCGGAGACGCTCACCGGCGAAACCTCGTGGTCTGGCCTTCACGGCCGGATTTCGCGCGACCTGTTCAAGCTCATTGTTCCCGACCTCACGGAGCGGGTGATCCTGTGCTGTGGCCTGGCTCCGTTCATGGCTGCGGCACGGACGATTTCGGCAGACCTCGGCGTGCCACCCGAAAATTACATCGAAGAGAGTTTTGACGCCGCCGTGATCGACGACGCTCCGCTTCCGATGACGGACGAGGCAGTGCTCGCGCCCTTCAAGGTCGAGTTTGCCAAGCAGGGTCGTACGATTGACGTCACATCCGATCAGACCGTGCTGTCCTGCGCAAAGAAGGCCGGCGTGAAAATCCCGTCGTCCTGCTCGAACGGCCTCTGCGGCACCTGCAAATCGAAACTCGTCAGCGGCACCGTCGACATGAACCACAACGGCGGTATCCGCCAACGCGAAATCAACGCCGGATTTTTCTTGCCTTGCTGTTCGAAACCACTCAGCGATCTGGTTATTGAGCGATAAGGCTTAAGCTGGATATTAGCTGGCCACGCGAAAATTAAGCATTTTGTGTGGCTGTCGCGGCTGTATTTTAGTAGCTAAATGACGTTCTGGAGTTCGTGTCCCTTCAAGGCGCTCGCGCGGCATGAGGCAAGCCAGAACAGCAGTTTGCTTGTTTGCTGCGCAGTACATATCGACATTTTTGCGGATATGCGGCATAGAGGCTATATTTGCTGCACAGGGAATATCGTGGAAGATTTCATCGCTATCGATATGTTGGGTAAATTGACGGCCAGCCTCACGGAGGCAGGCGGGGAAATCACGTCCGAGCCCATGTCTGAGTCGCAGATGGGAAACTCTCACGCAGATTTCCTTATAGATGCGCGATTTTTTGATGCGCCTCTCAAACTTGTTGTCGAGGTCAAAAGATCAGCTTTTCCAAGAGACGTCAGGGAAGCAATCTGGCAGCTGAAGAAATACATTGCCGTCATGCCGCCATGCAATTCCAGAGTTCTCCCCCTATTGATGGCCGATACCATTTCCCCAGGCGCACGCGCACTCCTGCGCGAGGAGAAGATCGGTTATTTCGATCGTAGCGGCAGTCTCTATCTTTCGGCCGACAATCTCTTTGTTCTCGTCGAAAAGCCAGCCTCGAAGCAGCAGGCTCGATCGCTCAACAATCTGTTCGTTGGAAGTCGCGCAAAGGCCCTCCATGCCGTCTGGACATTTAAGGACCAATGGTTCGGTGTGCATGAACTGGCCGAGCGGGCATCCGTATCTCCCACAACTGCATCCCAGGTTCTTATCGAACTAGAGCGCCGCGAATGGGTGAGCTCCAAGGGTGCCGGTCCATCGAAGGAAAGGATACTCTCCAATCCCCGCGCGCTGCTTGACGAGTGGTCTTCCTATGTCGCTTCGATCAAGCCGAAGCCGCTCCGCTCGTACTATATGCGGATGACCAATATCGATGAGGCGATCCGTGAGATTGACCGCATCTGCGATGAGACGGGAGTTCGCTACGAAATTTCCGGGCTCATGGCCGGGCAGATCCATGCACCGCACCTCTCGAAGATATCCCAAATCCATTGCCGCATCGATCATGGCGGCGAAAGCCTTCTTCGAAAACTGGGAGCAAAGGCTGTCAAAGAGGGCTGGAATCTGGGAGTTATAGACTCTAATCCACGCCACGACTTTCTGTTTCGCCAACGGGTCGGTCATGTCTGGGTCACAGATCCACTTCAAACCTACCTCGATCTCCTGCAGCTTGACAGCGGTCGCTCAAAGGAACTGGCCGACCATCTTCGGCTGACAAAACTCGCGGTACCCGAATGACAAAGCCCCAGATACTGACTGAATACAGTGCCGATGTTACCCGCGACTGCGAGCGCGTCCTGGTTACGCTCTTCAGCGGCCTCGGCCCCTGGCGTGATTCCGTCTTTCTGGTCGGTGGGCTTGCACCGCGCTACATCGTCACCAAGAGGCCGCCTGACGTCCCGCCTCATGCAGGAACCGGTGATATCGATGTTGTCGTCGATCTGTCGATCCTCGCCGACACAGAGGCATACCGGACGCTCGAGCAGAACCTCAAAAAAATGGGTTTCGAGCGTGCGCAAAATGACAAGGGCAATAAGGTCAACTGGCGTTGGCAGACCATGACCGAGCACGGCATTCTCGTCATTCTGGAGTTCTTGGCAGACGATCCGAAGCTCCGGGGTGGCGCATTGCAGGAACTGCCGACGGAAGGAAATGTTTCTGCGGTGAATATCCCTCACGCGTCGCTCGTGTTCGGGCACCACGATCGGATGGAAGTCACCGCTGATCTGTTGGGTGAAAAAGGCCGCTCGACAGAATCCATCCCCTACGCCGATATCGTGGCATTCACATGCCTCAAGGCGTTTGCCTTTGATCACCGGCGTGAGCGCAAAGATGCGCACGATCTCGTCTACTGCCTCGAACACGGAGAAGGCGGGCTCGCCGGCGCAATCGCCAAATTCCAAGAGGCTCTGAAAGGCAACGATCGGGAGGTCATCGAACGTGCCCTGACGCTTTTGCTCACCCGCTTTTGTGATCCGGCGCCAGACGAAGGCTACCTGCGCGAAGGCAACGTTGCCGTGGCGCAGTTCGAAATTGAAGGTGCTGCAGACGACACGGAAATCAGAGAAGCCCGGATTTTGCGCCAGCGTGCCGTCAATGACATCATGCTCGAGTTTTTAAGCGCGCTTGGTATTGCGTTCAAGTGATGCTCGGAGCGCGGGCCGCAGGCGGTGAACTCGACGTCGAGCATCATCGCCCTCCGGCCAACGCGGCCAGAAAGCGCAGGATTTTTCCGCACCACAAATGGCCGAACACGGCCAAGACGACGAGGCAAGTGCCATTATATGTGCGGCTACCGCGCGACTCCATCAAGCAAGAAAGCATCAGTTGCCCGAGCTGCTTCCACTGGCGCAATGGTTTAACGCAATCTTGGATCGACCGCGCCAGGGTAGGCGCGTCTTTGAACGGAGGCACCGTAGTCGGTAGTCAATATGGTCGCTGCTCCGCTGGCCTATGCGAGTATTCCGACTGTTGCGACTTGTCACAAAGCATCGCGAAAGGCGCACCTAAACATACCACTTACTGGATCAGGCGCACGTCACTTGTAACCGGCAGCGTCCCCGGGGTAACGCTGAGCGCAACAAGCTGGGCGAGGATCGAAAAGACTTGTTTGGTGTTTTCGGCGCCCCTCTCTGGGACGCAATAAGCCGAGCCACGGTAGACTGTGGCGGCAAAGCAGTTGTGCGATCGTCCCCGAGTGACTTTGATAATCGATGTGTCGGTCGCCCGCCGAAGGGCCTCCTCCGTCTGGAGCCTGAAGGCATTGGGGTTGGATCGCATCAATGCTCCAAGATAACGAAAGACAGCAAAAGGCGAGCGCAGGGAAATGGAGAAGGTGAAGGAAGCTTCACCTTCTATATCGTTGTGAAACCTTACTACGAGGTCCTTCGGCGTCGCGCCCGTGCCCGACCAGTTCGCGCTGCAGATCTGGCCAGGGCCCTGACGGACTAGGTTGCGCTTGAAGGCGTCGTCGCTGTGTTCGGGTCGGTCCCTGATTTCATAATCACGATCGATGCCAACTTCTGGATGTCTGCAAGCGACGCTCAGGCCCGCGCCCTCATGGAGCATGAGCTATCGCACTGTGCGCAGGAGCTCGACGACTTCGGAGCCCCGAAGTTCCGCAAGCGTCGGATTCACCCGAAGCCGCGCACAACGCCAGGGTCGCAGAAGCCCAAAACAGCCTATTTTTGCGCCATCACGATGACCCGCTGGCAATAAATTTCATTTTGTTATGGACATCGAGCGTATATCCACCTACATAACGTTCAACGCCTCCGCCGAAGCGCTGGTTTCGAATGGAATATGAAGCGCCGAACGCAGACGTTACTGTCGATGATTGCCATTATGGCAGAGCCATACTTGGATGGCCAGATACGTGATTAAATCAATAGCGCTTTTCTACATTGAAAACACAACCGACACTTGGAAATGCACAGAAAATACTGTCGTCTCGACAAGCATCGGCTAAAAAAGGAGAATGCCTAGCCTCTTGAGCTCGGCGCCCAAATTATATGAATTCTGCAACTGAAAAAGACGCGCCGACACAATCGGCAACGACCAAGATCAGCCTCAAGAACATCTACAAAGTCTTCGGCGAGCATCCGAAAAAAGCCTTCGCACTACTGCGGGCCGGAAAGACCAAGTCTGAAATTCATGCAGCAACGGGCTGCTCGATCGGCGTCAACGACGCCAGTTTCGATATTCGTGCCGGCGAGATATTCGTGATCATGGGCCTGTCGGGCTCCGGCAAATCAACGCTGCTGCGCCTTCTCAACCGACTGATCGAACCGAGTTCCGGATCGATCGAGATCGATGGCCGCGACATCACCGGCATGTCGCGCAGCGAGCTGATCGCGCTTCGCCGCCGCGACATCAGCATGGTCTTCCAATCCGTTGCACTGCTGCCGAACCGCACGGTCCTCAACAACGCCGCCTTCGGTCTCGAAGTCGCCGGTGTCGGCGAGGCCGGCCGCACGCAGAAGGCACTGGCGGCGCTGAAGGCCGTCGGCCTCGATGGCTATGCCGACAGCCGCCCGGACCAGCTCTCCGGTGGCATGAAGCAGCGCGTCGGCCTTGCCCGCGCACTGGCCAGCGAGCCGACGATCCTGCTGATGGACGAAGCCTTCTCGGCCCTCGACCCGCTGATCCGCACGGAAATGCAGGACGAACTGGTTCGCCTGCAGTCGGAACACAGCCGCACCATCGTTTTCGTCAGCCACGATCTCGACGAGGCGATGCGCATCGGCGACCGGATCTGCATCATGCAGAACGGCAATGTCGTGCAGGTCGGCACGCCCGACGAAATCGTCACCCAGCCGGCCAACGACTATGTTCGCTCGTTCTTCCGCAATGTCGATGTCGCCCATGTCTTCAAGGCCGGCGATGTTGCCCGCAAGTCGCAGGTGACGATCATCGAGCGCGAAGGCGTGTCCGCTGCCGCAGCGCTCGAGCGAATGAAGAACTACGATCGTGAATACGCGATCATCCTCGGCCGCGACAAGACCTATCACGGCATGATCAGCCAAACTTCGCTGATCGAGAAGATGCGGGCCAAGGCAGCCGACCCCTATCGCGGCGCTTTCCTGACCGAGATCCAGGCCATTCCGGCTTCCGAGCCTTTGTCGAACGTGCTCGGCAAGGTCGCCGCTAGCCCATGGCCGGTACCCGTCGTCTGCGATCGCAACCGCTATATCGGCTCCATCAGCAAGTCGGCGCTGCTCGAAACGCTCGATCGCGCCAGCTGACCCCAAACACATCGGATATACTATGAACTTCGATATCGGAAACGGCATCGACGCTGCCGTCAATTACGTCCTCGACAATTTCTCACCGCTGCTGGACGCCATCGCCGCGACCATCGGCTTCGTCACGGATGGCATCCAGAATGCCCTGCTGGCTATCCCCATGCCTGTCGGCATCGCGATCTTCGTGATCCTGTCGCTCTGGCGTGTCGGCATCGGCTTTGCGGTGTTCACCGCGCTCGGCCTGCTGCTCGTCAATCACATCGCCCTCTGGGGCCTGATGATGGAGACCCTATCGCTGGTGATCGCCTCGACGCTGATCGCCATGCTGGTCGGCCTGCCGCTCGGCATCTCCATGGCGCGCAAGGATTCCGTCGCCGCCTTCGTGCGCCCTGTTCTGGACCTGATGCAGACCATGCCGGCCTTCGTCTACCTGATCCCGGCCGCGATGTTCTTCGGCCTCGGTGCCGTACCCGGCGCGATCGCCACGGTGATCTTCTCGATGCCACCGGTGGCCCGCCTCACCAATCTCGGCATCCGCCAGGTGGATGGCGAATTCATCGAGGCCGGCAATGCCTTCGGCTGCACCGCTACGCAGTTGCTCTTCAAGGTGCAGTTGCCGAATGCCCTGCCCTCGATCATGGCCGGCATCAACCAGACGATCATGTTGTCGCTGTCGATGGTGGTGATCGCCTCGATGATCGGTGCCGGTGGCATCGGCAACACGGTACTGACGGGCATCCAGCGTCTCGATGTCGGCACCGGCTTCGAAGGCGGTATCGCCGTTGTCATCCTGGCCGTCATTCTCGACCGGATCACCCAGAGCCTCGGAAAACCCCGCGCCGCCTTCTGGCTGGGACTGTTCCGCAAGACCGAGCGCGAGGAACTGGCGACCGCTACCGCCTGACCCCCGCGTCAGACCAATGCGGGCAACGACCCGTCTAATGCGAACCTTCACAAAAGGAGCACATATGTTCAAAACACTCGCAACCCTCGGCCTCGCCGCCGCCCTTCTCGTTGGCACCGTCACAGCGACCATGGCTGCGGATGCCAAGCCGGTGAAGATCGGCTGGGCCGCATGGTCCGACGCCGAATTCGTCACTAAGCTCGCTGCCAGGCTGATCGAGACCAAGCTCAACCAGAAGGTCGAGCTTGTGCAGGCAGACGTGGCGCCGCTCTACCAGGGTGTAGGCCGCGGCGATCTCGATGCGATGATGATGGCCTGGCTGCCGCAGACCCATGCGGACTATTATGCCAAGGTCAAGGAGAAGGTCGAGACGCTCGGCACCGTCTATGACGGCGCCAAGCTCGGCTGGGTCGTCCCGGACTACATTCCCGCAGACCAGATCGGCTCGATCGAGGATCTCAAGAAGGAAGACGTCCAGAAGAAGCTCTCCGGCACCATCCAGGGCATCGACCCCGGCGCCGGCCTAACGCGCCTGTCGGAGAAGGCCGAGAAGGATTACGGGCTGGGCAGCTACAAGCTGCAGATCTCCAGCGAAGCCGGCATGCTGACCACCGTCGATCGCGCCGTGCGCGGCGAAAAGTGGTTCGTGGCCACCGCCTGGAGCCCGCACTGGATGTTCGGCAAGCACCAGCTGCGCTACCTCGACGACCCGAAAAAGTCGCTGGGTGAAGCCGAGCACGTCGACATTCTGGCGCGCAAGGACTTCAAGTCGGAATATCCCAAGGTTGCCGACTTCCTGTCGCGCATGAAGCTGCCGATTCCCGATCTGGAAGCGGCGATGTTTACCGCGCAGCAGAGCTCCTATGATGACGCAGTCGACAAGTACATTGCCGACCACCCCGACCAGGTGAAGAGCTGGATCGGCGAGGAAGGCTGATCTCCGACATCATGCTCCCCAGCGCCATCGTGCTGGTGAGCATCTTCGCAAGATCGAGCAGGAGCGACAGTTGTATATCGACAGCCCGGACACGTTCTACACGACTGACGACACCATCGGCGGCCGGATATCGCTGGCGCGCGACGCGAACGGCCTGTCGGTCGAAGCCGCCGCCCTCGCAATCGGCATCGCGGCAGGCACCTGGATCGACTGGGAAAACGATCGTGACGCTCCCTTCCCCGACCGCCTCGTGATGATTGCCGAAGCGCTCGGGGTCAGCCTGGCGTGGCTCGTCAGCGGACGTGGCGAAGGGCCAACCTGGATCACCAGTGACAACGCTTCTGCCTTTCGTCCGGACTGACGGCCAACGGCCGCGCCAAACGATTTCAGCAGGACAAGGAACGACATCGATGGATACCAGCACAATCACATCCGAACTGACGCAGAACATCCCTGGGGCGCCGGCCCTGGAAGCAGGATCGACAACCGGCCAGCCGATCGATCTCTCCGCCATGCACGCCCTCTATTCGGATATGGGATGGCTGATCGCCGAGCGTTTTTCATCGCTTGAAGACCGCCAGAGGGTATTCGAGCTGATCGAGCTCGGCATGCGAAGCGTTGACCCCAAACTGAAGCATGCGGTATCGACCGGCTTGATCGAAGCGATGATTTCCCGCACCGGCGCGCAGCCGGCGAGGTGGCGACAGATCTCGGCGGAGCTCGGACCGTTGTCCGCTGCCTATATCCACGGATAGCTTTTTCCCCTGCCAAGTTCCGCCCATCTCGGCCGGCATCAGCGTGGATCGCAGATGCCGGCCTGTTCGTCCTCGGCCAGCCCCTTCCTCGTCACGTGCAGGATAGACAGCGCCGGCGAAGGCTGCCGGGTGCGCCGATTGCCGACGGCGCGATCCTGCGAACCCGATCCCCTTCGCCTACCCCTTCGCAATTGCGACAGAAGACATCGGAGTTGAGGAGGTGACCAGACGAAAGGATCAGACGCCGGACTGATGTTCAGGTGCGCCGTGTACAAGCTGAAACTTCGGCGAGTGAACCAGATGAAGATAACGTTTGAGAGCGCCGGTGCAAAAGTCGGCCACGGTAACGGCGCGATAATCTCGCCGTAGGGGCGGAGTAAAATCCGGCCACCTATCTTCCTTCTGCATTGAACGCAGGAGGGACAAGGGGATCTACACCGTTGAATTGTATCTAAGGGTTCGCTTGGCTGTTTCGGAAGGAATGAGCCGGCGTTAGGCTGCAAAGCATTTCAACATATCTCGCGACAGCGTTTCCCAGGTGGTGTTGTATTCGACACCGCCCGGTTATCAGCGTCAGTCGCCGATCCGGCGTCCTAAGCTGGATGCGTTCGTTTCAACCATCGCGCATTGGCTGGAGGAAGACCTGAAGGTGCCGCGCAAGCAGCGCCACACGGCCAAGCGGGGTGTTTGACCGGCTCCGGGACGAATGTGGGTTCACCGGCGGCGTGGAGCGGAAGGCCCACTTCTTCGTGGTATGCGCCGTCTCCATCCCTCGGCGTTGTCCCGACGCTCTGGCAACAGTTATATGCCGGCAGATTCCGTTTTTCAAATGCAACTTAGACATTATCGGCAATGATTTCAGGAGGATGGAACGGCCCGCACTATTGTGCAGTTGAGCATGGGCGAACGTCGCGTTGTTGGGCGGATGCATGAGAAGAAGATCAGTCAGGCGGAGATCGCGCGCGCCCCCTTGGCCGAGACCCTTCGACGATCTGCCGCGAGCTACGACGGAATCTCCGTTATCCTTGATTGGTACTGCGACAGACTCGCTCGGAGTTGGAAAGAGACGCATCGGGTTTCCTAAGACGCCATGCTAGCCAGCGGTTACAAAAGCCGAAGGCGAATTGCTGTTCTAAGCCGTCTATGCGTTTGGTCCGCGCTGGGTTATCTCATCCCTGGGGAAACGTGCGCGGATCCACGGAAGTTTTTCGTTATAACAGTCGAGAAGACAGCCTCATCCGACACTATTCGTTTTCACTGTCGGATCGACTGGAGATCGAACTGCGGAGGCGTGATCATAATCGGCTCGGCTTGCCATTCAGCTATGTTTAACGCGATACCCGGGCCGGTTAACCTGACGGTGCCAATCACCCGTCCTTGTAGTAATAGCTATAGCCGTTGAGCGCCGGGGCGCCGCCGAGATGGGCGTACAGCACCTTCGAGCCCTCGGGGAAGAAGCCCTTGCGTGCGAGATCGATCATCCCCTGCATCGACTTTCCCTCATAGACTGGGTCGGTAATCATCGCCTCGGTGCGCGCCGCGAGCCGGATCGCCTCGTTGGTCTCCTCCGAGGGCACTCCATAGGCGGGATAGGCGTAGTCGGGGTTGATGACGATCTCGTCTTCACGCACCGACCGACCAAGGTTCACGAGTTCCGAGGTCGCATCGACGATCTTCCGCACCTGATCCCGCGTCTGCTGGAGGGTGCCCGAGGCATCGATGCCAATCACCCGGTCGGCCCTGTCTAGTGCGGCAAAGCCGACGATCATTCCGCCCTGGGTTGAACCGGTGACAACGCAGACGATGATATAGTCGAAGATGAAGCCGAGGTCCTTTTCCTGTGCCGCGACTTCCTCGGCGAAGCCGACATAGCCGAGGCCTCCGAACTTGTGTACCGAAGCGCCAGCCGGGATCGCGTAGGGCTTGCCGCCCGCATCCTCTACCGACTGAATCGCATCCTCCCAGCTCTTGCGGATGCCGATGTCGAACCCATCCTCGACCAGCCGGCTGTCGGCGCCCATCAGTTTCGTCATCAGGATATTGCCGACACGGTCATAGACCGCATCGTAGTGCGGTACCCATTTCTCCTGGATGACGACACATTTCATGCCGATCTTCGCCGCAGTCGCAGCCACCATGCGGGTATGATTCGACTGGACCCCACCGATCGACACCAGCGTATCCGCGCCGGAGGCGATCGCGTCGGGCACGATATATTCGAGCTTCCTGAGCTTATTGCCGCCCATGGCGAGGCCGGAATTGCAGTCGTCGCGCTTGGCATAGATGTCGACCTTGCCGCCCAGCGCCGCAGTCAGCCGCGGCAGGTGCTCGATCGGCGTTGGGCCGAAGGTGAGCGGGTAGCGTTCGAACTTTTCCAACAGTGACATCGATCAGGGCCTCCGTGCCGAATTTGTGGTCGAAGGCTAGTAGATATCGTTTGAAAGGTGCTCTCTAATTTTGCTTTAAAAGCTTTCTTTATCGGCGTAATTTTTCGGTGGTAGAATCCACTTCTTCAATAATACGAGGTAAAATGAAAGAGTCTTCCACAGAGGATTTCGATAGGATAGACCTCAAGATTTTGCGCGCCCTGCAATCGGAGGGCCGGCTCAGCAATGCCGATCTCGCCGAGCGCGTGAATGTCAGTGCTGCAACTTGCCACAGGCGAACTCAACGCCTCTTCGAGGAGGGCTACATTACCGGCGTGCGGGCGGAAGTCGCGCCGGGCGCCGTAGGCCTCGGCGCGATGGTCATGGTTGGCGTGGTACTGGATCGCTCCACGCCTGAGAGCTTTGGTGCCTTTGAGGGCGCGGTCATGGAGCTGAAGGAAGTACAGGACTGCAATTTGGTCGCCGGAGATTTCGACTATCTCCTGAAAATCCGCGTCCGCGACATGGCCGATTTCAACAAGCTCCACGGCCAGAAGCTGATCGCCCTCCCAGGCGTGCGCCAGACGCGCACCTTCTTCGTGATGAAGGAAGTCAAGGAGAACGCGAGGTTGCCCTTCTAGCGTCGTCGGCAGCTATTGTGGATGCAGCATCTATTGTCCGGTTCCGCGCAGACAGCGGATGTCAGGCGACTTTTTCTGACATCACCGGCCCCACGCTCTGTGCATCAAACATACGGTCTCACCGTTCACACGATGGAGGCACTCCATGGCGAGGTTATTTGTAGGTCTGCGATAGTTCAGTCTCCCGACGATCCTTGATGCGCAACTGCACCAGCTTGACGCCAAGCGGTACCAGCCGGGCAATCCACTCGGCGCTGTCGACGATCAGGTAGAACGGATCGAGCTTCATGTGAACACCGCCTTTCCGATCACCGGCGTGGAGGGGACGGCCATGTCGCGCGGCTCCAGCACGCCAGCGTCAAAGGCTTGATTGCCGGCGGCGATTGCCGCGGCAAAGGCGGCTGCCATCGCGGCGGGATCTCCGGCGCCGGCAACGGCGGTGTTGAGCAGAACCGCATCGAAACCGAGCTCCATGACCGCATTGCGTGCGACGGCCGACCGATGCCGGCATCGACGATCAGCGACACGTCAGGGAAATGGGCCCGCATTGCTCTGAGCGCTGTCGGATTGAGCGGCCCGGCGGCACTGCCGATCGGAGCGCACCAAGGCATCAGCACCTTGCAGCCGGCCTCCAGCAGTCGTTCGGCCACGACCAGATCGTCGGTCGTGTACGGGAAGACTTCGAAACCTTCGTTGACGAGAATGCGAGCCGCCTCGACGAGGCCGAAGACATCCGGCTGTAGCGTATCATGGTTGCCGATGACCTCGAGCTTGATCCAGTCGGTGGCGAATAGCTCGCGTGCCATCCTTGCGGTCAGCACCGCTTCCCCGACGCTGTGGCAACCTGCAGTGTTGGGAAGGATACGAACGCCGAGTGCGCGGATCATCTCGAAGAAGGCGCCCCCAGTGCGGCCGCCAGACATCTCACGACGAAGCGAGACGGTGACTATTTCCGTCGCCGATTGCCTGACAGCCTCGGAGAGGACGGCAGGAGAGGGGTATCGCGCTGTGCCGAGCAGCAGACGGGAGTTTATTTCGGATCCATAAAGCGTCAGCATCCGTCAGCCTCCTTGCATCGGCGACAGGATTTCGATCCTGTCATTGTCGTTGAGCGAACGATTGAACCGGTCTTCGCGATGGACCAGCTCACCGTTGACGGCTGTCGCCAGCCAGTCACCCTCGTATTCCATCAGGACTAAAAGCTCCGACAGCGTCTCAGCCGCGACATCCTGGGCCTCGCCATTAACGATCACTTTCATGAGGCATTGCTTCCCGTGGTATGTTGGTTGAAGACAAGTTCAGCCGCCTCGGCCGCCATGGCTGGCGCGAGCAGAAAGCCGTGGCGGTAGAGGCCGTTGAGCGAGATCACCTTTCCCTGATGGCTTGCACGTGGAAGATTGTCCGGAAAGGCTGGGCGGATTCCGACACCCGTTTCGATTATGGTTGCATCGGCAAAGGCCGGAAATAGCGTGTATGCAGCGTTGAGCAGTTCCATCAGTGAACGGGCGACAATGGGCCCGTCGAATTCCGTCTCGATCATCGTCGCGCCGACCATGAACAGACCGTCTCCACGCGGGACGATGTAGACAGGGAAACGCGGATGGAGCAGGCGGACCGGCCGGGAGAGATCCACGTCAAAGCTTTTAAGGTAAAGCATTTCGCCGCGGACGCCGCGTAACTCCTTGGCCTCGCCGATCTGCGTAGCGCCCGTGCAATCGACGACACTGTCGAAGCTCTCCTGATGCGAGCTCTCGCCCACGAAGGTGACCCCCTGAACCGTCAGCTTGGTGCGCAGCAGAGTCAAAACTCGCCGGGGATCGAGATGGGCTTCGCGGCGAAAGAACAGCCCGTGCCGGAACCGCCCGGCAAGGGAGGGTTCCAGCGCCGCGATCGCCGGCTCTTCCAGCCATTCATAACCCGTCGTGCGGCAGGCAAAGCGTCGCAGTTCACCAAGATCGCGAGCAGAGGCGACCACGAGCGTTCCGTTTCGTCGCACCTCTCCCGGCACAATTGCCTCCCATTTGTCGGCGGCGGTGAGACCGCGCATGAGTACCGCAACATCAGCACTCTCCCGCTCGCACCAGGGCGCCAACATTCCGCCCGCGAGCCACGAAGCAGCACGCAGGAAACCGTCATATGGATCGAGCACAGTGACCTCGGCATCTCGAGCGCGCAGTTCATGCGCCACCGTCAGGCCGGCAACGCCGGCCCCTTTGACAAGAACACCCATCTCATTCGCTCGTTTGCTGCAGAGTTTCTACCGGCATATAGAGGCCGCCGCCCTCGCGATAACGTGCCGCCATCGCCTCCAGTCCCTCCTTCTGCGCTTCGGCGCGGATATCGTGCGAGATGCGCATCGAGCAGAATTTCGGTCCGCACATGGAGCAGAAATGCGCGACCTTGTGCGCCTCCTTCGGCAGCGTCTCGTCGTGGAAGCTGCGGGCGGTTTCGGGGTCCAGCGAGAGGTTGAACTGATCCTCCCAGCGGAATTCGAAACGGGCACGCGAGAGCGCGTCATCGCGCAGCTGTGCCGCCGGATGCCCCTTGGCGAGATCGGCGGCATGAGCCGCGATCTTGTAGGTGATGACGCCTACCTTCACGTCGTTGCGGTCGGGAAGCCCCAGATGCTCCTTGGGCGTGACGTAGCAGAGCATCGCCGTGCCGAACCAGCCGATCATGGCTGCGCCTATCCCAGAGGTGATGTGATCGTAGCCCGGCGCGATATCGGTCGTCAGCGGCCCGAGCGTGTAGAAAGGCGCCTCGCCGCAGACTTCGAGCTGCTTGTCCATGTTCTCCTTGATCTTGTGCATCGGCACATGGCCGGGGCCTTCGATCATCACCTGGCAGTCTTTCGCCCAGGCGACCTTGGTCAGCTCTCCCAGTGTTTCTAGTTCGGCGAACTGCGCCGCATCATTCGCGTCAGCGATCGAGCCGGGGCGCAGGCCATCGCCGAGCGAGAAGGAGACGTCATAGGCGCGGCAGATGTCGCAGATCTCCTCGAAATGCTCGTAGAGGAAGCTTTCGCGGTGATGACGGAGACACCACTTCGCCATGATCGAACCGCCGCGCGAGACAATGCCGGTCACCCGGTTGACGGTGAGCGGGATGTAGTGAAGCCGCACGCCGGCATGGATGGTGAAATAGTCGACGCCCTGTTCGGCCTGTTCGATCAGCGTGTCGCGATACACCTCCCAGGTCAGGTTCTCGGCAATGCCCTCGACCGTCTCCAGCGCCTGATAGAGCGGCACGGTACCGATCGGCACCGGCGAATTGCGGATGATCCATTCGCGGATGTTGTGGATGTTACGGCCGGTGGAGAGATCCATGACGGTATCGGCGCCCCAGCGGGCCGCCCAGACCATCTTCTCAACCTCCTCCGCCATCGATGAGGTGACGGCCGAGTTGCCGATATTGGCGTTGATCTTCACCAGAAAATTGCGGCCGATGATCATCGGTTCGGCTTCCGGATGGTTGATGTTGGCGGGGATGATCGCCCGACCCGCCGCCACTTCCTGCCGGACGAATTCCGCCGTCACATGGTCGGGAATGTGGGCGCCGAAGCTCTCGCCGTCGCGGACTATGGCGTCCGCCTGCGCCTTGCGGCCGAGGTTTTCGCGGATGGCTATGAACTCCATTTCCGGCGTGATGATACCGGCGCGCGCATAGGAGAGTTGGGTGACTGCACTGCCATCCTTTGCGCGCAGCGGCTGGCGTAGCGCGGGGAATTCGGGCGTCAGCCTTTCGCCGCTGGCAAAGCCGTTGTCTTCGGGACGGACATGGCGGCCCTTATAGGCCTCGACGTCGCCGCGGGCGAGAACCCAGTCACGTCGCAGTGAGGGCAGCCCCTGTTCGATACGGATCTCGGTGCCCTCGATTGTATAGGGGCCGGACGAGTCGTAGACGGCAACGGGCGGCTCGCCCGATGTCGGATGCAGGCTGATTTCGCGCATCGGCACGCAAATGTCGGGATGGATGTCCCCCCGACTGTAGATCTTCCTGGATGCCGGCAAGGGGCCGGTGGTGACGGTTGGGGGGATATTCTTTGCGGCGATGTTCATGGTTTGAGGCTCCAAGTTTGAGTTTGGAGATCCAGTCCTCAGCCGGAATGATGGAAAGACGCCGGCACGGATTCCACGCGTGAATCCGAAACCTCTCGAGCGCTTGCACCGTCCCTACGCCAGTATGAACTGGATCAGGTTCAACGGGTCACTGCGCGCGATAGCAGTATCTCAGCCCCTTGGCGGGACCCCCCTGGTGAATGCCAAAAAGGGTAGAGGCTTGCCGAGGGGACTGTCAAGCGACAATCTGCGACGGCTTGGGGTCAGGTTACACTCAGGCTACCGTGCGTGGTCGCCGCGATCAAACGAATCGACAAGTCAGTCAGCCCGACCGGCACGCTTCCGCAAGGCAGGCGCTTTTGTCGCATGCAGTGGCTGTCGATTTTATCCCGCGCAGTTCAGCAAGTATGCTGAGTACCGAAGCGCTATTGAGAAAGCAGGCGCGGAACTGGAAAGTCTAGTACTTTGTCCGTGTAGCTTTCGACCAAGGCGCTAAACGGCGTGCCGTCTCGAAGTTTCAGTACGGCACGATGTTCGAGCAGGAACGGCGGCAGGCTGAGGGAACTTGTTTCATGCGCTGTTAAGCCCTCCATGTCCCAGCCTTCGGATAGAGGGGACCAGAGCAACTTGGCAGACAGGTTTGTGCGAGTGAAACTGAGAGCATGAACGGCTCTGCCAA
>NZ_CP071456.1:300000-422827 GCF_017352135.1 Rhizobium lentis | reverse complement strand
GATGTTGGCAAAGGCATTGCGGCTGATCGAAGACCGGGACTGGACGCTTGCCGTCATCGGCGATGGTCCGATGCGGCAGGAGGTGCAGGCGCTGTTTGCCGGCTTTCCCACCGGCCGCATCGAATGGCTGGGTGAGCGGGATGGAACCGAGATCGCCGTCCTGCTTGGGCTCGCCGGCCTCTATGTCTGGCCCGGCTGCGGCGAGGCCTACGGCCTTGCCTATCTGGAAGCCCAGGCCGCCGGCCTGCCCGTCGTCGCGCAGCAGACGGCAGGCGTGCCGGCCGTGGTCGAAGCCGGCGTGACCGGCCTGCTGACAGCGGATGGTGACGTCGCCGCCTATGCTGCCGCCATAGCCGCCCTGCTCGACGACAGGCAGCAGCGGGACGTCATGGGGCAGGCGGCGCGCCGTTTCGTGCTCGGCGAGCGCTCGCTGGCCAATGCGGCGCGTGTGCTGGATGAAATCTTGCGGGACAATGTGAAAACAGGAGTGACGCCATGACCGATGGGACGAGCTGGGAGCCGCTGCGCCGCGAACTCGACCGCTGGCAGGCGGCCGGCCGTTTGGCACGCTTCTGGCTACGCGACGACGATGCCGTCGAGCCGACGCCTGATCTGGAACGGCTGCTGGCGCTGACCGGCGAGAGCGGGATTCCGCTGACGCTCGCCGTCATTCCCGCCCTGACCGGCGAGGGACTGGCCGCACGATTGACGAAGGAAACAGGCGTTAGCGTTGCCGTGCATGGCTGGTCGCATATCAATCATGCCGGGCCGGAGCGCAAGAAGCAGGAACTCGGTAACGAACGGTCGGCCGACGTCGTGCTTGGCGAGTTGGGCGAAGGCTTCCGGTTGTTGCAGCGGCTGCATCCGGCCGGCTTCCTGCCGGTGCTGGTGCCGCCGTGGAACCGCATCGATGCCGCACTCATCCCGGCGCTGCCCGGGCTCGGATTTCGAGCGCTTTCGATCTACGGGCGGGCAAAGGAGGGGAGCCCGATACCACTTCTCAACACCCATGTCGACATGATCGACTGGCACGGCACGCGTGGTGGTAGAAGTGAAGAGGAACTGGTGGCCGAACTGGTAGCGGAGCTGCGCGACCGCTTTGCCGGCAGCGACGAACCGATCGGCGTGCTCGCCCACCATCTCGTCCATGACGCGGCCGCCTGGAAGTTCCTCTCGGCCCTGTTTGCGCTGACGAGCCGGCACCCCGCCGTCCTCTGGTCGC
Source organism: Rhizobium lentis (assembly GCF_017352135.1). NCBI lineage: Bacteria > Pseudomonadati > Pseudomonadota > Alphaproteobacteria > Hyphomicrobiales > Rhizobiaceae > Rhizobium > Rhizobium lentis. The sequence continues at coordinate 421,605 of NZ_CP071456.1, read as the reverse complement.
CGGCAGGGGCACTGCTCGACCATTAGCGAGAAGCATCATGTGTGAACGCGGCCGAGGAAGTCGCGCATCAGCGCTGCGACCTCATCGAGATGTGTCTCGAGCAGCCAGTGGCCGCCGCCGAGCAGATGCAGTTCGGCCTCCGGCAGATCGCGAAGATAAGCCCGCGCCGATTTTTCCGGCATGTAGTGGTCGTTCGGCCCCCAGACGATCAGGGTCGGCGGCCGGTATGCCCTGAGATAGGTCCGGTGCTCGGGAAACCAGGCGCGGTTCTCCTTCAATCCGGCGATCAGGTCGATGGCGATTTCCCTGCGCCGCGGCGTGATCAGCGACCAGTGCAGCCTCCAGAGATCCGGCGGGATCGTGTCGGCCAGAAGCGGCGGCAGGTCGTTGAGAAACTCCTCGCGGAAGCTCTCCTCGCTGATCGCCTCGGCCAGCGCCTCCCTCATTTCGGCTCGCGGAAGTTCCCAGGTCGCTTCGATCTCCGCATATTTCGGCCCCAGCGCGTCTTCATAGGGAATATCGCCGTTCTGGATGACGAGCGCCGCGATGCGCCAGGGGTTTCTGATCGCCAGCCGCGTTCCGATCGGCGAGCCGAAATCGTGGAGATAGAGGGCGAAACGTTCGACCTGTTTCGCCGCGACGAAGGCCTCCAGCCAGGCGGCGTAACCACCGAAGCTATAGTCGAAATCATCCGGTGTGCCGCTGTAGCCGGCGCCTGGAAAATCCGGCGCGATCAGCCGCCAGCGGTCGGCAAGACGCGGCATGAGATTGCGAAATTCGTAAGAAGAGCAGGGATAGCCGTGCGGCAGCAGCAGGACCGGCGCATCCTGCGGGCCGGCCTCGCGGTAGAAGGTCTCGACGCCTGCAACGGTGATCCGGTGATGGCGGACGAGCGTCGCCATGCTCACCGTCTGTCCTCCTCATGCTGCTCGGCGCCCTCCACCGGCCGCAGCCACGTTTCGCGGCGCTTGATCCAGAGTTCGTAGCGCGGCACGAGCGGCGTCGGCGCCTCGGAGAGGATGCCGAGCTTGATCTCCGCCTCTTCGTCATCGACGGAAAACAGGCGCGCACCACAGCTCGTGCAGAAATGGCGGCCCCGGAATTCAGCAGTTTCGCCGGAATATTCGAATTGGCCGGCGGGCCAGATGCCGTAAAAGGTGAAGGCCGAACCGCTTTCCTTGCGGCAGTCGGTGCAATGACAGATGCCGACGCGCAAGGCTTCGCCGCGAACAGAAATCTGCACCTGCCCGCAAAGGCATTTTCCGGAAAGAACGGTCATGGCTGGTCCCTGGCTTGCATTATCAAGCAGGGGAAACGGCTTGGCCCGGCATCTGTTCCGCTGCAAAGCCAGGCTCCTGCAAGACGGGCCTCAAGCCCGTCAAATCTCGACGGTCTGGTTGTCCCGAGCGGCAAAGGCTTCGGGGAAGGCGGCCTGCGCCTGCTCTTCCATCCGGGCCAGCTGTTCGTCGGTGCGGGAGGGAGCGTGGTGGAACAGGGCGAAGCGCTTGGCGCCCGCCATTTTCGCAAGTTCGGTGCCGTGTTCCCAGGTCGAGTGGCCGAAGCCCTTGAAACGCTGCATTTCGTCTTCATTGTAGGTGCAGTCGTAGACGACGAGATCGGCGCCCTGCATCATCTCCAGCGAGACCGGATCGTAAGTGCCGGGGTTATGCTCGATGTCGTAGATGAGGGCGACCGAGCGGCCCTGATATTCGATGCGGTAGCCGATGGCGCCGCCCGGATGGTTCAGCATGAAGGTTTTGATCATGATGCCTTCGTGCGGGCTCAGCACCTGACCGGAATGGAAATCGCGGAAATTCATCGTCGCTTGACAGATGTCGGTCTTGACGGGGAACCAGGGCGGGCTGATGAACTGCTCGACCATTTCCCGCGTGCTCATCTTGCCGTCGAGATGGCCGGACCAGATGGTGACGTTGATCGAGGGATAATAGATCGCCTTGAAGAAGGGCAGGCCGATGATGTGGTCGTAATGGCAGTGGCTGAAGAACAGGTCGACGTCGCTGACGCCGTCGGCGATCATCGACAGGCCGGCCTCGCGCAGACCGGAGCCGGCGTCGAAGATCATCCGATGTTGTCCGCAGCGAATTTCGATGCAGGAAGTGTTGCCGCCATAGCGGTCGAATTCGGGGCCCGATACGGGAATACTGCCGCGGACCCCCCAAAATTTAACTTGAAACAGTTCTGTCGTCATCGTTCTTCAAACCGGCCTTCCCGCATCGCCATCGTAATCATAGTTTATCCCGATGCGAAGCAGCAGAATTCCACGGGTTTGCCTGCGCCCCCTTTCATTCTCCTAACCGCTAGCGGAAGAAGAAGTAGATTTTCCTAAGCAATCGGCTTTCGCTTCGGAAAGCAACCCGGCATGGTTGGATTTCGGTAAATGGGCTGCTGGGGCGGGGCGTTTTCCGCACATCATCGCTATAAGATGGTTGCGCGCGATCGAAAAAGCAAATCCCGGCACTCCGCGCCCGAATGCTCGCCGTGGCCTCAGACCGTCCCAAGCCTTTTGATATTTCCGATCAGTTCTGCGGCGAGACGCAGAGAGGCTGCGGTCGCCATGGTCATCTGCGGCAGCAGCAGCCATTCGAGCGTCCAGGCAGCGCCCGAGCGCTCCTGTTCGTGGACGAGGGACTGGTGGATGCCCGAGAGAACAGTGGCGTTGAAGCGGGCGAGCGAGACGAGGACTTCGGCGGCAACCGGGTTCTGCTTGTGCGCCATCGCCGAGGAGGTGCCGCCGCCTGCGATTTCGATCTCGCCACCCGCCTCGGCGAGCAGCGCGATGTCCTGGCCCATCTTGCCGAGGCTTCCCGATATCGACGTGAACAGGCCGGCAATATCGGCGATCGGCAGACGCGCGCTCTGCCAATGCTTGGTGTCGGTAAGGCCGAGCTCCTGAGCCAGCGAGGCCCGGATCGCCGGACCTTGCGGCCCGAGCTTGTCGAGCGTGCCGGCCGCACCGCCGAACTGGAGGGGAAAACTCTGTTCGGTCAGGCGGTCGCGATAGGTCGCAAGCGGTCCGCGCCACGCATCAAGACGATCGGCGACGGTGATCGGGATTGCCGCCTGCATCCGGGTATGGCCCATCAACCGGTTGTGGCCGAACTTGCGGTCGAGCGCATCGAGCCCCGAGACGATGTCGAACAGGCGGCCGGCAAACAGGAAGACGACGGCCTTGAGGCGGATCATCAGGCTGGTGTCGATGACATCCTGGCTGGTGGCGCCGAGATGCAGGTTCTGTGCTGCCTCCGCGCCGACGACGGCGCGCAGTTGGTTGACGAGATCAGGGACGACGACGCCGTCTCTTGCCGTTGCCGATCGAAGACTGGCGACATCGGGCGAGAAGGCGGCGCAGGTGTCGATGATCTTTCTTGCGGCTTCGCCAGGGATGAAGCCATGCGCGGCTTCGGCCTTGGCAAGTGCTGCCTCGAAGGAGAGCATGGCGCGAATATCGGCCTCGGCGGAGAAATACGCCGCGATTTCATCATCGCCGACGAGGCCGGAGAGGAAGGGGTGGTCGAAGGGTGATCCGGTCATGGTCTGCTCGTTTGTCGTGGTGCCCCCTCATCCGGCTGCCGCCACCCCGGGGTCGAGCCACTGGTCTCGACCCGTTCTTCGGACCCCCGAGGGGAGAAGGGAGATGAGGCGGCGTCGGCGCCTTATGGGCAGGTTCTCTCGCATGGGCCTGTTCCTCTCTCCCTCGGGAGAGGGCAGGGTGAGGGGGCTGCTTGCGCGGAATTCTCCGAACAAGCAGCCGGCACATCCTCATATATCCAGAAACACCGTCTCCTTTGGACCTTGCAGATGGATATCGAAATGACAGGTCGCGCCGTCGCGGCTGGCGATCATCGTGGCGACGCGCTCGCGATGTTCGATGCGCAAAAGCAGCGGGTCGTTCGCGTTGGCCTCGGCCTCTTCGGGAAAATACATCCGCGTATGCAGGCCGATATTGATGCCGCGAGCGACAATCCAGAAGGTGATGTGCGGGGCTTGTTTGCGGCCGTCCTTGAAGGGAACGCTGCCGGGCTTGACGGTTTCGAAACTGTAGACGCCATCCTCGGCACGGGTCGGGCAGCGGCCCCAGCCGGTAAAATTCGGGTCGGCGGCGCCGCGCATTTCCGAAGGGCTGTTGTAGAGGCCGGCACTGTCGGCCTGCCAGATCTCGACGACGGCATCGCGCACCAGGGCGCCGGCGCCATCGAAGATGCGGCCGGTGACGGTGATGCGTTCGCCGAGCGTCTTGTCGTTGACCATTTCGGCGCCGAGGTCGCTGTCATAGACGCCTGTAATGTCGCAGAAATTCGGCGTCAGGCCGATATGGACATAGGGGCCCGCCGTCTGCGACGGGGTCTCCTTGAGATAGCCGAGCTGCTGCATGGTCAGTTGCCCTCCAGCCTGTTTTCGAACATCGTCGAGCGGCGGCCGCGCAGCACGATATCGAATTTATAGGCGCGTGAATCCATCGGGATCGTATTGCCCCAGTCGAGCGGCGCAATCAGCTGCTCGATCGCCGCCTTGTCGGGGATGGTGCCGACGATCGGACATTTCCAGATCATCGGATCGCCCTCGAAATACATCTGGGTAATCAGGCGCTGGGCAAAGCCGTGGCCGAAGATCGAGAAATGGATATGGGCGGGGCGCCAGTCGTTGACGCCGTTCGGCCAGGGATAGGCGCCGGGGCGGACAGTGCGGAAATGGTAGCGGCCCTCCTCATCGGTGATGGCGCGGCCGCAGCCGCCGAAATTGGGGTCGATTGCCGCGAGATAGGTTTCCTTCTTGTGGCGATAGCGCCCGCCGGCATTGGCCTGCCAGAATTCGACCAGGGCGCCGGCAACCGGCTTGGCGCGCTCGTCGAGGACCCGGCCATGGACGATGATGCGTTCGCCGATGGCGCTTTCGCCGGGGCGCGCGTAATTCAAGATCAGGTCGTTGTCGAGTTCGCCGATCATCGAATGGCCGAAGACCGGCCCTGTCGTTTCCGAGATCGTGCCGTCGAGTGACAGCAGTGCGCGCTGCGGTGCGCGCAGCACGGAAGTCTTGTAGCCCGGAGTGAAGGCCGGCGCATGCCAGGCGCGGTCGCGGCCGAAGAAGGCGCCGGTTTCCGGCTTGCTGTTTGGTCGTTCGGACATTTCCCCTCCCTTAGGCCGCCTTTTCGGCGTCCATCTGTGCAAAGGCCTGTTTGGCGATCTTGATCGCGTGGTTCGCGGCAGGAACCCCGGCATAAATCGCCACATGTAAGAGCGCTTCGCAGATATCCTCGCGGGTCGCACCCGTATTGGCGGTGGCGCGCACATGCATGGCGACCTCCTCATCCTGGCCGAGGGCTGCCAGCAGCGCAATGGTGACGATCGAACGCTCGCGTTTGGTCAGTGCCGGGCGCGACCAGACGTGACCCCAGGCGGCTTCGGTAATCAGCTCCTGGAACGGGCGGTCGAAGGCGGTCTCGGCGGCTGCGGCGCGATCGACATGGGCGTCGCCGAGCACGGCGCGGCGGGTCGCCATGCCTTGCCGGTAGCGTTCGGAGGGGGACGCGGTCTCGTTCATGGGCTGTTTTCTCCAGGCGAAATGGATGTAAGGAAGGCGCGGATGATGGCCGTCAGCGCCTCCGGCTGCTCCACACAGGGAATATGGGCGCAATTTGGGATCACCTCGTAGCGGGCGCCCGATATCAGCCGCGCCGTGGAGAGCACGAGATCGGGCGGCGTCGAGCCGTCCTGGTCGCCGACAATGCAGATTGTGGGCACAACGATCGCCTTGGCCGCTTCGGTGAAATCGGCATCGCGGATCGCAGAGCAGGCGGCGAGGTATCCCTCGACCGGCTGGCGCGTCAGCATGTTGCAATAGCCGGAATAGGCGGTGTTTTCGGGCCGGCGGAAGGCCGGCGTGAACCAGCGCTCCATGACGGCGTCGACGATGCTGCCGATGCCACTTTCTTCGACGGCGGCAATGCGGGCGTTCCAGCTGTCTGATGTGCCGATCTTATGGGCGGTGTCGCAAAGGATGAGAGCGCCGACGAGATCCGGCCGGTGCTGAACGAGCGACTGGGCGATGAGGCCGCCAACCGAGAGGCCACAGATGACGGCGTTTTTCACCGACAAGAGATCGAGCAGGGCGGCGAGATCGGTCGCATGGTCCTCGATCGACGCGGGGAGTTGACCGACATCGGAGAGACCGTGGCCGCGCTTGTCGTAAAGCACGATGGCATAATCGCCGGCAAGCCGCACCACGACATCGCGCCAGATGCGGAAATCCGTTCCGAGCGAATTGATGAAGACGATCACCGGTCGGTCGGCGGGCGCGCCGATGAGCTGATAATGGATCGTCACGTCGTTTATGCGGGCGAATTGCACGTCACTCTCCTCGCTTCTTAGGCCGTCACAGTCGCTCTTGATCCCCAGCCGTCTGGTTTGCGCCAATGACTGCCCCTCACCCTAACCCTCTCCCCGCTCGCGGGGCGAGGGGACGTGCCCAACGCATCGTCGAGGTGGAGGAAGCCGGCGCGGCATATCCCTTCTCCCCGCGAGCGGGGAGAAGGTGGCGGTAGCCGGATGAGGGGCTGGCTCACGCAGCATGCCAATCACGAAATTGAATGGTTGATCCGGTTAAGTAAAATGATATTTTTCGGCTTTTCGATAACTACGGAGTTATGCGAGCGATGATCGACAGCCGCGTGAAGTTTCGCCATCTGCAGACCTTTGTCGAGGTGGCGCGGCAGAAGAGCGTAATGAAGGCGGCCGACTTGCTGCATGTCAGCCAGCCAGCGGTGACGAAGACGATCCGCGAGCTGGAAGAGGTGCTCGGCGTCGCCGTCTTCGAGCGCGACGGCCGCGGCATCAAGATCACCCGTTACGGCGAGGTCTTCCTCCGCCATGCCGGGGCGGCGCTGACGGCGTTGCGCCAGGGCCTCGATTCCGTCTCGCAGGCGCAGTTCGCCGATGCACCGCCGATCCGGATCGGTGCGCTGCCGACAGTGTCGTCGCGCATCATGCCGCGGGCGATGGAACTCTTCCTCCAGGAGAAGACATGGAGCCGGGTGAAGATCGTCACCGGCGAAAATGCCGTGCTGCTCGAACAGCTGCGCGTCGGGGACCTCGACGTCGTGGTCGGTCGTCTGGCCGGGGCTGAGAAGATGGCGGGCTTCTCCTTCGAACATCTCTATTCCGAGCAGGTGGTGTTTGCCGTGCGGGCCGGCCACCCGCTGCTCGACGGCCGGCAATCGCTGTTTTCAGGCTTCGGCAATTACACCGTGCTGATGCCGACGCGCGGCTCGATCATCCGCCCGGTCGTCGAAAATTTCCTGATTGCCAACGGCGTCTCCAGTCTGCCGGACCAGATCGAGACCGTGTCTGATTCCTTCGGCCGCGCCTTCCTCAGGGCAAGCGATGCGATCTGGATCATCTCGCACGGCGTGGTCGCCGGCGACGTCGCCGATGGGCGGCTGGCGCTGCTGCCGGTCGACACCGGCGAGACCAAGGGGCCGGTCGGCCTCACGGTGCGGACCGACGCCATGCCGTCGCTGCCGCAAGCGATCCTGATGCAGACGATCCGCCAGGCGGCGCGAGAGATTTCCTGAATCCGCCTCGTCAAATCTGCTTGCCGGCTGCTCGGCGAACAGGTGCGCGCGCGAGCGGCGGCGCTTAGACCGCTAGCCGGTCGGTCCATGCCTTTGCCGCCTTCGCCATCGCGGCGAGATGATCGGCGCTGGAGAAGCCGGAGATTTTCTTGCGCGGTTTCAGGTCGTGGTCGCCATCCTCGAGCCAGAGGATCTCGATCCGGTCGGAGAGATCGTAGCCCGGCACTTCCTCGCGCGTGCCGAATTCGTCGCGGGTTCCCTGGCAGATCAGGGTGGGCGTCGCGAGCCCCTTGAGATGGCCGGTGCGCAGCTTGTCCGGCTGCCCGGGCGGATGGAAGGGGTAACCGAGGCAGAGCAGGCCGGCGATCTTCCCCTGACGGTGGAGATCGTCGGCGATCATGCTGGCGACCCGCCCGCCCATCGACTTGCCGCCGATGATCAGCGGGCCGCCGGCGTCCAGCGCGGCGACGGCCGCCTCATATTCGGGATTGAGCGCTTCGGCGCGCGGCGGCGGCTTGCGGGCGCCGGTGCGGCGCGCGGCCATATAGGCGAATTCGAATCGGGCAACACGGAAGCCGACGCCGGCGAGCGCTTCGGCTGTCGCGGCCATCGATGCCGAATCCATAGGGGCGCCGGCGCCGTGGGCAAGCAGGATGGTGAAGCGCGCTTCCTGCGGCCCCTGGAGCAGAAACCTGTCGAGCATCGGCAATCCTCCCCTTGCCATCGGAACCATGTCGGCGGCTCCGACTTCCTCCCTGGAAAGGAGACAGACAATGTCGACGAATGACGAAAACGTAAAGCCCGAGCAGCGCCGCCCCAAGGATGTCAACGCCGTTCCCGGCAAACCGGAACCCGCCGACGCCGAATCGATGGCGCCGCCGGCAGTGCAGCCGCCGCGAGAGGGGGATAAAAGCGAACGGCCGGTGGTCAATCCCGTGACCGGCGCGGCCCTTTAGCGGCCGACCGCAACGGTAATGCAGAACGCCCCTTGAAACGGGGTGTCAAAAGGTACATATAGCGGCCCTGCCTGAAAAACGGATGCGCCCGGTATCGACGTCGTCGAGCCGTTCGCCGTCCGACAGGATAAGGGCGCTCCCCGCAAGGGTCGAGCGCCCTTTTTGCTTTTCAGCCATCGAGGCTGCGGTCGCTTTGCCTTGGCGATCGTGCTGAACCCGCACCAAGATCTATATAGCACTTCGGAATCCCGAAATTGGTTGCCGGCCTGAAATCATTACATATTTCTCCACGACGACACCGCGCAAACCGGCGCGAATTTCGGAATCCCGAAGCGGGGGAATTTCGGGATTCCGAAGTGGGAAATTTTCCGGGCGAGGCTGTCGATTCCCGCATGCGCCGATCGTCATTCTAACGATGTGCTGGAATTCGTATGGTTGGCACGTCGCCAGGCAACAACAGGAGGATATCCTCATGGATAATCGACAGCTGGTACCCGCCGCCGTGCTTGCGGCCAAGAACGGCGCCCGTTTCCCGAATGAGAGCGCGGAATATCGTATTGCCCGCGACGCGCTGTTGGCCGAGGAGATCGAATTGCGCCGGCATATTGAGCGCGTGGCGAGACAGCGCCGGACGCTGCCGCCCGGCGGCGAAGTGAAGAAGGACTATCGCTTCGAAGGTGCCAATGGGCCGGTGTCCTTTGCCGAGCTCTTCGCCGACAAGGACACGCTGATCGTCTACAGCTACATGTTCGGTCCGGAGCGCGAGCGCCCGTGCCCGATGTGCACGTCGCTGCTGTCGGCCTGGGACGGCGAAGTGCCCGACATCCAGCAGCGCGTCGCCCTTGCCATCGTCGCCCGCTCGCCGATCGAAAAACTGCTCGCCTTCAAGAAGGAACGCGGCTGGCATCATATCCCGCTCTATTCCGATCCGACGGATGACTATAGCCGCGACTATCGCGCGATCGGCAAAGGCGGCAGCGATGACGCCGCTTTCAATGTCTTCACGCGGCGCGACGGCACCATCCGCCATTTCTGGAGCGAGGAGATGGGCGCCGTGACGGCCGATCCCGGCGAGGACCCCCGCGGCGCGCCCGACCTCATGCCGCTCTGGACCGTGCTCGATACCACTCCGGAAGGCCGGGCGCCGGACTGGTATCCGAAGCTGTCTTATTAAGGTCAGCCGCGTCGCAGGCCGTTAGTCTAGCCGGTGGAGCGGTTCCTGGAGGTCTCGATCCATTCGAGATTGGTGACCGACGCCTCCGGCAGCGGCGGCGGGTCGACATCGTAGACATAGCCGGCGAGCATGTCGGCGGCGCATTCGGTCGCCTTGATCTTCGCCTCGGTTTCCGCGACCGCTTTGGCGATCGCTTCGATTCGGGCGCGGAACATGTGGGCGAGCACATCGCGGCCGGACTGTTTTTCGAGCCGCTCCAGATGCAGGCCGACACGCGCGGCATGGCGCTCCAGCTCGCTCTTGCTGAACCGCGCCTTGCGCAGTTCCTCGGAGAGGCTTTCCTGCATGACGGCGACGGGATCGAAACTTCCGGGCGCGCGCTCGTCAAGCACCGCGTCGGTGACGAGCTTCTCGATTATCACCAGCGCCTGCAGCTCGGCGGCATCGGCGAATTCGACATCATAGCCGGTATCGTCATAGACCTTGCGGCGAACCGGATCGAGAAGCAGCGCATAGGCCTTCTGCAGATTGTCGAAAGCTTCCGTATCGCCGCCCGAATCCGGGTGGGCGACCTTGGCCAGGCGGCGGTAGGCCGCCTTCAGCTTCGCCTCGTCCGCATCACGTTCAACGCCGAGAATATCGTATGGATCCGTCACACCTGCTCCCTTGCCGCCCCTATGTCACGGGCAGTCTAGGTCTTCTTCTGCATCAGAAGGGCAAAGTTTAGACCGAAAGCACGAATGGCGTCTACGGGCCGAAATCGCATTGACGGGCGCGGACGCTCAGATCTTTGCCCGATTATCACGCCTTTTCAATTCGTTGTGCTGGCGTGGCCTGCCGCAATCTCGACGATATAACATCTGGCTTCGCCATCGATCTCCAGCGCGGTTGCCGTCGCCTCCTCGATCAGCAGTGCGTCGCCGTCTCTGAGCATCCCGGTCTCGCCATTCCGCCGGAACGACGCCGTGCCGCTCTGGCAGAGGATCAGGCATATCGGCGACGGCAACGGCAACAGCGTGGCACCGTCGATGTCGATTCGGTTGAGCCTGTGGGCGCGCCGGCCACGGCGTGTCATGACGTTGAGGTCGGTGATCGCTCCGTCCGCGAGCCTTGCGGTGACCGGAATATCGGCCGGGAAGGCCAGGGGCGCGCTTTCCGTCGTCAGCAGTGCGGGCTCGCGACCGTCGATCTCGAGCACCATACCGTTGCCGTCGAGGACCGCCAGCGTCCGGTCGATGCCGGGAAAGATCGAAAACGGGCCGTCCTCCGCTACCGTCGCCCTGCTGATGCGCCAGTCGAAGTCCTCGATGGAGGCATCAGGGGGAAAGACGGCGATCTCCACCGTCTCTCCCTTGCCGTTCTTGCACGGCATGCGTTTGTAATCGCCGGCGCGCAGGATCCTCACGCGGTTCAGTTCCCGAGAATGCCGGGCAGGCGCAGGCCCTTGTCTCGGGCGCAGTCCCGCGCGATGTCGTAGCCGGCATCGGCGTGGCGCATGACGCCGGTCGCCGGGTCGTTCCAGAGCACGCGCTCGAGACGTTTTGCCGCATCATCCGTGCCGTCCGCGCAGATGACGACGCCGGAATGCTGCGAGAAGCCCATGCCGACGCCGCCGCCGTGATGCAGCGACACCCAGGTGGCACCCGAGGCGGTATTGAGCAGGGCGTTGAGCAGCGGCCAGTCGGAAACAGCGTCGGAGCCGTCCTTCATCGCCTCAGTTTCGCGGTTCGGCGAGGCGACCGAGCCGGAATCGAGGTGGTCGCGGCCGATGACGATCGGCGCGGAAAGCTCGCCATTCCTCACCATTTCGTTGAAGGCCAGAGCCAGGCGGTGACGGTCGCCGAGACCGACCCAGCAGATGCGTGCCGGCAGGCCCTGGAAGGCGATGCGCTCCCTGGCCATGTCGAGCCAGTTGTGCAGGTGGGTATTCCCAGGGGTCAGCTCCCGCACCTTGGCATCGGTCTTGTAGATGTCCTCCGGGTCGCCTGACAGGGCGGCCCAGCGGAAGGGGCCGATGCCGCGGCAGAACAGCGGTCTTATATAGGCAGGCACGAAGCCCGGGAAGGCGAAGGCGTTTTCGAGGCCTTCTTCCTTGGCCACCTGGCGGATATTGTTGCCGTAGTCGAGGGTCGGAATACCGGCGTTCCAGAAGGCGATCATCGCTTCGACATGCTCGCGCATCGAGGCGCGTGCGGCCCTTTCCACTGCCTTCGGATCGCTCTCGCGCTTGGCCTTCCACTCGGCCATCGTCCAGCCCTTCGGCAGGTAGCCGTTGATCGGATCATGCGCCGAGGTCTGGTCGGTAACGATGTCGGGGCGGATCCCGCGGCGCACCATTTCCGGCAGGATCTCGGCGGCATTGCCGAGCAGGCCGACGGATTTGGCTTCGCCAGCCTTGGTCCAGCGGTCGATCATCTCAAGCGCTTCATCGAGCGACTCGGCCTTGGCGTCGAGATAGCGGGTGCGCAGGCGGAAATCGATCGAGTCGGGATTGCACTCGACGGCAAGGCAGCAGGCGCCGGCCATGACGGCGGCGAGCGGCTGGGCGCCGCCCATGCCGCCGAGGCCGCCGGTCAGGATCCATTTGCCTTTGAGATTGCCGCCGTAATGCTGGCGGCCGGCCTCGACGAAGGTCTCGTAGGTGCCCTGGACGATGCCCTGCGTGCCGATATAGATCCACGAACCGGCCGTCATCTGGCCGTACATGGCAAGGCCTTTCTTATCCAGCTCGTTGAAGTGATCCCAGGTCGCCCAATGCGGCACCAGGTTGGAATTGGCTATCAGCACCCGCGGCGCATCCTTGTGGGTGCGGAAGACGCCGACCGGCTTGCCGGACTGGACGAGCAGGGTTTCCTCTTCCGTCAGCGTCTTCAGCGTCGCGACGATGCGGTCGAAATCCTCCCAGGTGCGGGCAGCACGGCCGATGCCGCCATAGACGACGAGTTCGTTCGGATTTTCCGCGACATCGGGATCGAGATTGTTCATCAGCATGCGCAGCGGCGCTTCGGTCATCCAGCTCTTGGCATTGAGTTCGTTGCCGCGCGGCGCGCGGATTTCGCGGATGTTATGACGTGGATTGTTCATGGACGGTTCCCCTGTCGAGTGAGCTTTATCGTTTCAGGCCGGGTGCGATCTGCTCGATGCGCACCAGAATGTCTTTGAGATGGACGCGAAGCATGCCGGCCTTGGCCGTGTCGTAGGCGAAGGGCGGCGCCTCGGTCTGGAGATGCGTGGATTGCGCGAGCTCCATCTGGATCGCGTGCACACCGGTCTCGGGCCGGCCATAATGGCGGGTTGTCCAGCCGCCCTTGAAGCGGCCGTTGAGGACGCTGTCATAGCCTTGCGCCGCCTGGACGACGGTCAGCGTCGCCTGCTCGATGGCGCTGTCGCAGGTCTTGCCCATATCGGTGCCGACATTGAAATCCGGCAGCTTGCCTTCGAACAGGAAGGGAATATGCGAGCGGATCGAGTGGCAATCATAGAGGATCGCAACGCCATGGATGGCTCTGACGCGCTCGATCTCGGCAGCAAGGGCCGCATGATAGGGCGCATGAAAGTCCCGCAGCCGCGCCGCGATATCGGCCTCGTCAGGCGCCTGCCCGTCCTTCCAGATCGGTTTGCCGTCGAAATCCGTTTCGGGAACGAGGCCGGTGGTGTTCTGGCCGGGATAGAGGCTGACGCCCTGGGGATCGCGGTTGGCGTCGATCACGTAGCGATGGAAGGTGGCGCGCACCATCGTGACGCTGTCGAGCAGGCCCTCATAGAGGTGGTGGATATGCCAGTCGGTATCGGCGAGGATTCGGCCGTTATCGTTGAGTCGGTCGTAAATCGCGGGCGGCACCTCGGTGCCGGTGTGGGGGAAGCCGAGGATGATGGGCGAGGCGCCCTGGCGGATTTCGTATGGTGCGGTCATGGGCAAAGTGCTCCGGCGTCTTGGGGGGCTTTGCCAAACAATTGATGTTGGAGCGAGCGGGTCCGCCCAGCCGATCTCCCCACCTGTGGGGGAGATGTCCGGCAGAGCAGAGGGGGTACCAAGTGCAGAACCATCACGATCAGCCCTCCAGAACCGGCAATATACCTGTTGAAACCGAGTCATTCAGCGCGCCCGTAGCCACCAGTTCGGCGGCGGCGGCGAGATCCGTGGCCATGTAGCGGTCGATATCGAGGCTCGGCACCTTGCTGCGGATCGCGACGATTGCCTTTTCAAGCTCCGGGCTGGTCGAAAGCGGCGCGCGCAGTTCGACGCCCTGGGCGGCGGTCAGCGCCTCGATGCCGATGATGGCGAACAGGTTTTCGGTCATCTGCAGGAGGCGGCGCGCACCATGGCAGGCCATGGAGACATGGTCTTCCTGGTTCGCCGAGGTCGGCGTCGAATCGACCGAGGCGGGGTGCGACATCTGCTTGTTCTCCGACATCAGCGCCGCCGAGGTGACCTCGGCGATCATCAGGCCCGAGTTCAGGCCCGGCTTCTTGGCGAGGAAGGCCGGCAGCCCATAGGAAAGCGCCGGATCGACCAGCAGCGCGATGCGGCGCTGCGAGATCGCACCGATCTCGCAGACGGCGAGCGCGATCTGGTCGGCGGCGAAGGCAACGGGTTCGGCGTGGAAATTGCCGCCCGAGACGACGGAATTGTCGGAAAGAACCAGTGGGTTGTCGGTGACCGCATTGGCTTCGATCTCAAGCGTGCGGGCCACCGAGCGCAGTAGATCGAGGCAGGCGCCGTCGACCTGCGGCTGGCAGCGGATGCAATAGGGATCCTGCACGCGCTCGTCGCCCTCGATATGGCTCTGGCGAATGACGGAATTTTCGAGCAGGGCGCGAAGCGCTGCCGCCGTGTCGATCTGGCCCTTGTGGCCGCGCAGCGTGTGAATGTCGGGATGGAAGGGCGCCGAAGAGCCCATGGCGGCATCCGTGGACATGGCGCCGGTGATCAGGGCGGCCTGGGCGGCGCGATGGGCGCGGAACAGGCCGGCTAGCGCCAGCGCCGTCGAGGTCTGGGTGCCGTTGATCAGCGCCAGGCCTTCCTTGGCGGCGAGCACGACCGGCTTCAGCCCGGCCCGTTCGAGCGCCTCGGCGCCTGAGAGCCGTTCGCCGGCGAAGAAGGCTTCGGCCTCGCCCATCATCACCGCCGCCATATGGGCGAGCGGGGCCAGATCACCGGAAGCGCCGACAGAGCCCTTTTCCGGAATGAGCGGGATGACACCCTTTTCCAGCATGCCTTCGATCAGCCGCACCAGCTCGAGTCGCACGCCGGAGGCGCCGCGCCCGAGCGAGACCAGCTTCAGCGCCATGATCAGCCGGACGATATTGTCGGGCAGGGGCGCGCCGACACCGCAGCAATGCGACAGGATGAGATTGCGCTGCAGCGTGGCGACATCGGCGCTGTCGATCTTGATCGAGGCGAGTTTGCCGAAGCCGGTATTGATGCCGTAAACAGGGGCATTGCCGGCGGCGATCTCGGCGATGCGGTCCGCGGCTTTGGCAATACCGGCATCGAAAGCGGCATCGAGCCTTGCCGGCTCACCCGTCCAGTAAATGATCTCGAGATCCTTGAGCGAGACGGAGCCCGGGTGGAGGGTGATGGTCATCGGCCGTTCCTTTCGCCCTTGAAGACACGTTCGTGAAGCGGGTTGAAGCCGATGCGATAGACGAGCTCGGCGAGGCTTTCGATATTCCAGACGGCGAGGTCGGCGGATTTGCCGGGTTCGAGCGTTCCGGTCTCGCCGAGCAGACCGAGCGCGCGGGCGCCCTCGCGGGTGGCGCCGGCGATGCATTCCTCGACGGTGAGGCCGAACAGCGTCGCCGACATGTTCATGGTCAGCAGCATCGAGGTGAGCGGCGACGTGCCGGGATTGCAGTCGGTGGCAATGGCGATTGGCACGCCCGCCCGCCGCAATGCCTCGACCGGCGGCCTCTGCTTCTCGTGGATGGCGTAGAAGGCGCCGGGCAGCAGCACGGCGACGGTGCCGGCAGCGGCCATGGCGGCAACGCCGTCTTCGTCGAGATATTCGAGATGATCAGCCGAAAGCGCGCCGTAGGACGCGGCGAGCCTGGCGCCGCCGAGATTGGAGAGCTGCTCGGCATGCAGCTTGACCGGCAGGCCGAGCGCCTTTGCCTTGTCGAAGACGCGGGCGATCTCGGCCGTCGAAAAGGCGATGCCCTCGCAGAAGCCGTCGACGGCATCGGCAAGCCCGAGATTAAACATGTCGTCGAGACCTGGCAGGACGACATCGTCGAGATAATCGGCATTGCGGCCTTTATATTCCACCGGCGTCGCATGGGCGCCGAGATAGCTGGTGGCGACGCGCATCGGTCTGAGATGACCCAGGAGACGGGCGCTCTGCAGCATCTTCACTTCGCCGCTTCGGTTCAGCCCGTAGCCGGACTTCACCTCGATCGTCGTCACACCTTCGGCAAGCAGCGTATCGAGCCGCGGCAGCGCCTCCGCGACCAGCTCTTCGACCGACAGCGCATTTGTCGCTTTCACCGAGGAGACGATGCCGCCGCCGGCACGGGCGATTTCCTCATAGCTCGCGCCGGCAAGGCGCATCTCGAATTCGCGGGCGCGATTGCCGCCGTGAACGATGTGGGTGTGGCAGTCGACGAGGCCGGGCGTGACCCAGCGGCCTTCGAGATCGACGATTTCGGAATGTTCGATCGCCGAGGCCGACAGCTCGCTTTCGGTGCCGGCAAAGGCGATGCGGCCTCTTTCAGTCAGCACGGCGCCCTTTTCGACGATCCCGAGACCCGCTCTGTCAGGCGCCAGCGTCGCCAAGCGGGCGTTGCGCCACAGCACCGGCCTGAGGTCGGCGGATGGGGCTTCTTCTGAAAAATTGTTCCCGGTCATCAGCTTTGCGCCTTTCCTTATGCCAAAACATGTATATACATAATCGATAGGTGACAAGAGAAATTTTGCGCGCTTTTCTGGAAAAGAAAGATTGGCGGCGCGAGAAGAGGAGAGGGAAGGTCATGACCACACTTCACGCAGACACGGCATTGACCCCGCAGGGCTGGCAGAAGGACGTGCGGCTGACACTCGATGCCGGGCGCATCGCCCGGATCGAGGCCGGCGTTTCCGCCGCGCCCGGCGACGAATGCCATGCTCTCCTCGTTCCCGCGATGGGCAACCTGCACAGCCACGCCTTCCAGCGGGCGATGGCCGGCCTTGCCGAAGTGCGCGGCCCGGCCAATGACAGTTTCTGGAGCTGGCGCACGGTCATGTACAAGTTTGCCCTGGCGATGACGCCGGAGCATGTTGAGGCGGTCGCCGCCAAGCTTTATGCCGAGATGCTGGAGGCTGGTTTTTCCCGCGTCGGCGAATTCCACTATCTCCATCATGACAGGGACGGCGGCGCTTATGCCAATATCGCCGAGCTTGCCGAACGCATCGGTGCTGCGAGCGCAGAGACCGGCATCGGCCTGACCTTGCTGCCGGTCTTCTATGCCCATTCCGGCTTCGGCGGCGCTGCCCCGATCGACGGTCAGCGTCGTTTCATCAATTCGCTCGAAAGCTTCGAAAGGCTAATGGAGGGATGCCGTGCAGTGGCCGGCCGGCTCGACGGCGCCGAGCTCGGGCTGGCGCCGCACAGCCTGCGCGCCGCAACTCCCGAGGAACTGGCAAGGCTGTTGCCGATGGCCGGCGACGGCCCCATCCATATCCATGTCGCCGAGCAGGTGAAGGAGGTCGAGGACTGTATTGCCTGGTCGGGCGCCCGGCCGGTGCAATGGCTGCTCGATCATATGCCTGTGGATCAGCGCTGGTGCCTGATCCATGCGACGCATATGACCGAGGACGAGACGCGGCGGATGGCGAAAAGCGGCGCGATTGCCGGCCTCTGCCCGATCACCGAAGCCAATCTCGGCGACGGCGCCTTTGCCGCACCGCTCTTCCTTGAAGAGGGCGGGCGTTACGGTATCGGATCGGATTCCAACGTGCTGATCTCCGTGCCGGAGGAATTGCGCCAGCTCGAATATTCGCAGCGCCTGGCGCTGCGCGCCCGCAATGTCGTCGCCGCCCCCGGTGGCTCGACGGCGCTGTCGCTATTCAGCCAGGCCCTTGCCGGCGGCGGTGCCGCGTTGAAAGCGCCGGCCGGTCTCATGGAGGGCCATCACGCCGATCTGGTTTCGCTCGATATGTCAGCCGTTCCCTATCTCTCGGGCGACCAGATCCTCGATCACTGGCTGTTTGCCGGTGGCGTTTCCGTCGATTGCGTCTGGGCACGTGGCCGCAAGCAGGTGGCCGGTGGCCGCCATGTCGGGCGCGAAGCGATCGACCGGCGGTTCCTCGCCGCGATGGGCGAATTGCTCGCCGCTTGAGGGCATTCTAATAGGAACGAAAATGCCCTATAGCGGGAAGACCAATCGGAACATGGCGATGAACCAAGGCAAGGATCCCACCTTGCATCAGCGCATCCTGAGCGAGATCGAGGGCCGTATCGTCTCGGGCGAATGGCCGCCGGGGCATCGTATTCCCTTCGAGGTCGATCTCGCCACGCAGTATGACTGCTCGCGCATGACGGTGAACAAGGTGCTGACCCAGCTTGCCAAGGCCGGGCTGATCGAGCGTCGCAAGAAATCCGGCAGCTTCGTCACCCAGCCGCAAGCGCAATCGGCCGTTCTCGAAATCCACGACATCAAGGCCGAGGTGCAGTCGCTGAACCTGCCCTACTCCTATGCGGTGTCGAAGAAGACATGCCGCAAGGCCAAAGCGGAAGACAGAAGCCGGCTGGAATTGCCGGTGGCGTCCTCGGTCGTCGAGGTCGTCTGCATCCACAATGCCGGAGCGCGGCCCTTCTGCCTGGAGGAACGGCTGATCAGCCTCGCGACCGTGCCTGAGGCCGCCGATGTCGATTTCCTGACGATGGCGCCGGGGCCGTGGCTGCTCAACCAGGTGCCGTGGAGCACGGCCGAACATCGCATCCACGCCATATCAGCCGGTGCCGAAGTGGCCGCGGCACTCGACATTGCGCGCAACACCGCCTGTCTGGTGGTCGAACGCCGCACCTGGAGCGGCGCCGGCCCGGTGACCCACGTGCGCTTCACCTATCCCGGCGATCGTCACGCGCTGGTGGCGCGGTTCACGCCAGCCTCGCAATAGGCGGCAAGTTCCATATACAAGATGACGACGATTTACTCTTCGAACATCTTGCCGCTGCGGGCCTCGAGCCGGTAGCGATAGCCGGGGTAGACGAGGCGGGCGGTCGAGACCACCTGCTTTGCCGACCATGTGCGCCGGCGGATGGTCAGGCAGGGTTCGGTCTTCAATATGGTCAGCAGCTTGCATTCCCAGGCCTGCGGCATCGCCGCCTCGACGACGTGCTCGGAGCCGCTGAGCGGGGCGGCGGCCGTCAAATAGGCGTTCGGCGTCACGATTGTGAAATCCTGGGCGAGATATTCGGGGGCGGCCTCGGGATGGACGAAGCGGTCCTCGATCTGCACCGGCACGCCGTTTTCGCTGTGCACGATCAGCGAGTGGAACACTGCCGCGCCGATTTCAAGTTCCAAGGCGTCGGCGACCTCGGGAGAGGCTGTTTCCTGGGCGAGAACGATGACGGAAGCCTCGTGGACATGGCCGCGCTCGGCGATTTCCTCGGCAATGTTGCGCACCTCGAACAGCGCCGAATAACCCTTGCGCTCGGCGACGAAGGACCCGACGCCCTGGATGCGCACGAGTTCGCCCTCATTGGCAAGTTCGCGCAGCGCCCGGTTGGCGGTCATCTTGCTGACGCCGAGTTCGACGACTAGCTCGTTTTCCGACGGCACCCGGTATTTCGGCGGCCACTCGCCGCTGTGGATGCGGTCGAGGATCACCTGCTTGACGCCGGCATAAAGCGGCGTGGTGTCATTGCCCGCCAGTTCGCGCTTCATCTCCCCGGAACGCTTCATTGCCTATTCCTTCTGCACGAGTGACAATCGCCGCTTAAATCGACTTTTCTCTTGCATATCACAAAATATCTCATATGGTACCATATACAACCTCCCAATCGGTCCTTGCATGAAAATAGGATGGAAAGGGCAAGCCGGCGAAGATCGGCGTTGGTGCCGCAAGGTCTGTTTCAACTCCAGAGGAGAATTCATCGATGAAATTCAGCGCAATCCTGTTTTGCGGCGTGGCGGCTTTTTCCGCTTTCGCAGCGCCTGCCTTTTCCAAGGACTGGACAAAGGCAACCATCACGCTTGAAGGCGCCTATGCGCCCTGGAATCTTACCAATGCCGACGGCACGCTCGGCGGCTTCGAGCCGGAGCTTGCCAAGGTGCTCTGCGAGCGCGCCAAGATCGAATGCACGCTGGTCGCCTCCGACTGGGACGGCATGATCCCGGCGCTCAACGCCGGCAAGTTCGACGTCATCATGGATGCGCTGTCCATTACCGAAGAGCGCCGGCAGGTGATCGACTTCACCATTCCCTATGCCGCCACGCCGGCCGCCTTCGCCACGGCCAAGGACAGCCCGCTCGCCAACGCCGCCGGCACCGGCGCCACGATCAAGATGACGCCCGGCCAGACCGGCGTGAAGGAGATCGAGGCGCTGAAGGAATTGTTCAAGGGCAAGACGATCGGCATTCAGGCGGCGACTGTTTACGCCAAGTTCGTCTATGACAATTTCGGCGACATCGCCGAGATCCGCGAATACAAGACCGGCGCCGATCGCGACCTCGATCTGCAGAACGGCCGCATCGATCTCGGCTTCGACGATGCCGTCTATTTCGCCAACGCCTTCCAAGCCGCTAACGGCGCACTCGCCTTCACCGGCCCTGAGATCGCCGGCTCGATCTGGGGCGAGGGCGAAGGTCTCGGCATCCGCAAGGCCGATACGGAACTGCGCGACAAGTTCAACGCGGCGATCAAGTCGGCTCTTGCCGACGGCACGGTCAAGACCCTTTCGATGAAATGGTTCAAGATGGACGTCAGTCCGCAGCAATAAGCCTCCGGCCATTTGGCCGCGGGCACCGGTCTCCGGCTTTATCGCCGGGGACCGCGTGTTATTCTCAAATCCATAAGACACTGCCACGGACGGGGAACGGACGATATGGCAAGCTTGGAACTGCTCGGCTTCGGCTCGACGGGATGGGGCGCGCTGCTCATCCTCGCCGCCTTAATGACGCTCGCCGTCACGGCGACGGCGCTTGCCATCGGCGCGGTGCTCGGCGCGATCGTCGCGGCGGCAAAGCTCTCCGGCAATCCCATTCTCGTTATGCTCGGCAATGTCTATACGACCGTCTTTCGCGGCGTGCCGGAACTGCTGATCATCTACCTCATCTATTTCGGCGGCTCCTCGGCCGTTACCTCGATCGGCAAGGCGATGGGTTACGAAGGCTTCCTCGGCCTGCCTTCCTTCGCCGCCGGCGCGCTTGCCGTCGGCATCATTTCCGGTTCCTATCAGGCGGAAGTGTTCCGCGGCGCCTTCCTCGCCATTTCCAAGGGCGAGCTCGAAGCCGCCTCCGCGATCGGCATGCATCGCGGCATGCGCTTTCGCCGCATCATCATGCCGCAGGTGCTGCGTCTCGCCATTCCCGGCCTCGGCAATGTCTGGCAGCTCAGCCTCAAGGATTCGGCGCTGATCTCCGTCACCGGCCTCGCCGAACTGATGCGCACCAGCCAGGTGGCGGCGGGATCGACGCGGCAATATTTCCTGTTCTTCATCGCCGGCGGCTGCCTCTATCTGATCCTGACCAGCCTGTCGGACCGCATTTTCAACGGCGCCGAACGCCGGGCCAACCGCAGCATGCCCGCCTCGGCCATGGGCCAGGCGTAAGGGGGCGACGATGGATTTCACCTTCCTCACCTCGACCATGGTCACGCTGCTCAAAGCAGTGCCGACGACGCTGATCCTGTTTTCGCTGTCGATCTTCTTCGGCGGCCTGCTGGCGCTCGTCATCGTCTGGATGCGGGTCAGCGGCAATCCGGTGCTGTCGGGCTTTGCCAAGGGCTATATCTTCGTCTTCCGCGGCTCGCCGCTCTTGATCCAGATGTTCCTGGTCTTCTACGGCCTCGGCCAGTTCGGCGTCATCCGTTATTCCTTCCTCTGGCCGTTCCTGCGCGAGCCGATGGTCTGCGCCATCCTGTCCCTGGCGCTCTGCACGGCCGGCTACACGGCGGAGATCTTCCGCGGCGGCATCCGCGCCGTCTCGCCGAAGGAGATCGAGGCGGCGCGCTCGATCGGCATGTCCGGCTTCCTGCTGGTGCGCCGCATCCTGGCGCCGATCGCTTTCCGCCACGCGCTGCCGGCCTATTCCACCGAGATCGTGCTGATGATGAAGTCGACGGCGCTCGCAAGCCTCGTCACCGTCTGGGAGGTCACCGGTGTGGCTCAGCGGTTGATCTCGCAGACCTACCGTACGATGGAAGTCTTCCTCTGCGCCGCGATCATCTATCTCATTTTGAACTTCATCATCCTGCAGGGCATGGCCCTGCTCGAATATTCGCTCTCCCGACACCGCCGTGCGATTCCGCAGGCGCTGAAGGCGTAAGCGGCTTTTGACCCGATTGGAGCTACCATGCCAGGCGTCACCCGACTTTCGGTCCGCAATATCCGCAAGAGCTTCGGCACGCATGAGGTGCTGCGCGGCATTTCCCTCGATGCTCAGGATGGCGATGTGATTTCGCTGCTCGGCGCCTCCGGCTCCGGCAAGTCCACCTTCCTGCGCTGTATCAACCTGCTCGAAACCGCAAGCGACGGCGAGATCTGGGTCGACGGTGAGCATATCGAGATGATTCACAAGAACGGCAAGACAAGGCCGGCCAGCCAGAAGCAGGTCGACCATATCCGCTCCGAACTCGGCATGGTGTTCCAGTCCTTCAATCTCTGGTCCCATATGACAATCCTGCAGAACGTCATCGAGGGTCCGATCCATGTTCTGAAGCGGCCGCGCGCCGATTGCATCGCCGAGGCCGAGGCCCTGCTCGAAAAGGTCGGCATCGCCGATAAGCGCCACGCCTATCCCGCCCATCTTTCCGGCGGCCAGCAGCAGCGCGCCGCGATCGCGCGCGCCTTGGCGATGAAGCCGAAGGTCATGCTGTTCGACGAGCCGACATCGGCGCTCGATCCGGAACTGGTCGGCGAGGTGCTGCGTGTCATGCGCGCGCTGGCTGAGGAAGGCATGACCATGCTCGTCGTCACCCATGAGATGAGCTTTGCCCGCAACGTCTCGAACCGCGTCGTCTTCATGCGCGAAGGGCTGATCGAGAGCAGCGGCACGCCGGACGAGATGTTTGCCGGCGGCGCCACACCCGCCTTCCGCCAGTTCATCGGACATTTCGGAACGGGTCAATGACCATCACTCTCGATAAGCTGCTGAGCTGGCGCGATGTCGCCCGCGTCGGCGCAGGGGAAAGTCTTGTCTTGTCGCCGGCTGCCTGGGCGCGGGTCGACGAGGCAAGCCGCATCGTCGCGCGCATCGTCGAAACTGGCGTGCGCGCCTATGGCGTCAACACCGGTGTTGGGGCGCTGGCCGATACGGTGGTCGACCGCGCCTCGCAGAGCCTGTTGTCGCGCAGCATCGTGCTCAGCCATGCCTGCGGCGTCGGCCCGCTTCTGCCCGCCCGTGAGGTGCGCGCCATCATCGCTGCTCAGATTGCGAACTTCGCCCATGGTCATTCCGGCGTGCGGCGCGAGATCGTCGAGCATCTCGCAGCCATGCTGGAACATGATTGCATTCCGGACGTGCCGTCCAAGGGCTCGGCCGGGTATCTCACCCATAATGCCCATACGGCGCTCGTCTTGATCGGCGAAGGCAGCGCGACGCTCGGCGGGCGGCGCATCAGCGGCCGCGAAGCGCTTGCGGCGATCGGCCTTGCACCGCTGGTGCTCGGCGCCAAGGAAGGCTTGAGCCTGGTCAACGGCACGGCCTGCGCCACGGGATTGACGGCAGTGGCGCTTTTGCGCGCCGAGCGGCTGCTCGACTGGGCCGATGCCATCGCGGCGCTGACGCTGGAAGCGGCCGGCTGCCAGATCGCCGCCTTCGACGCGACGGTGCTGGCGCTTCGGCCGTCTGCCGGAATCGAAAAGGTGGGCGCTGCGCTGCGCGCTCGGCTGCTGGGCAGCGGGCTTGTCGCCGCCGCCTTCGGCCGGCGCACCCAGGATGCGCTGAGCCTTCGGTCGGTGCCGCATGCCCATGGCGCGGCCCGCGATGTCTTCGACAATTCCGCCCGTATCGCCGATCAGGAACTGGCCTCGGTGACGGACAATCCCGCCGTCTCAGGCACTCCGGAAGAACCCGTCGTCTCCTCCGAGGCGCATGCGGTTGCCCCGGCGCTCGGGCAGGCGGCTGACAGCCTCGCCGTTGCAATGGCCCAGCTCGGTGCGATCAGCGAGAGGCGCATGGACCGGCTCGTCAATCCGCTGGTCAGCGGCCTGCCGCCGTTTCTCGCAAGCGATGCCGGCAGCCATTCCGGCTTCATGATCGCGCAATATACCGCCGCCGCCCTCAGCAACGAGAACCGCCGGCTTGCCGCGCCCGCTGCCATGGATGGCGGGCTGACCTCCGGCCTGCAGGAGGATTTTCTCGCGCATCCCACAGCCGCCGCCGGCAAGCTGCTCGCCGTCATCGACAATGTCGAATATATTCTGGCGATCGAACTGATGGCCGCGGCCCAGGCGCATGATTTCCTGGCGGCGACGGCGCCGCGGGCGGCCGGCACGGACCTCGTTTACAAGGCCGTGCGGGAGCAGGTTTTCCACTACGGTGACGAGCGGCCGCTCAATGGCGATATCGAGGCGGTGCGCAGCCTGATCCAGTATACCATGCCGCCGCCGATCAGCTGAGCTGGACGAGACTCTCAGAACGGCTTGCTGGTTGCCGAATCCTCTTTGGCCTTTTCGCCGGCCTCCAACCGCTTGAGGCATTGAGAGAAGGTTGGATAGAGCTGATCCACCCGCGAAAGCGGCAGCGTCCAGTCGCCTTCGTCGCCGGCAAAGGTCAGTTGCACGTCAGGGGTTCCGGCAAAGGAATTCTTGATGATCTTTTTCAGCCCGGCGCTTCCCTTGCTGCCGATGGGCCAGAGCCGAAGCGTGTTCTTGTCGAAGAATTCGGCGGCGACCACCTTCGTCACCTGGCGATCGATCAGCGTCACCTCGGTTTTGGTATCGGCCGGGATGTCCCAGCTGTTCTTCGCGACGAGCCAGAAGGTCTCGTTCGCGCTCTGGCGGAATTCCATGGTCTTGCCGATCTCGCTGTCCCAACGCAGACGGCAGTATGGCTGCGGGCCGGCGCTTTCAAAGCCGACCGACCATTGCCTTGCGCCGCCCATCCATTCGGTCTCGCCCAAGGCTGAAACCGGCTGCAGGACGGCTGCCATCAGAACCATCGCGGTCAGGATTTTCATCGCCGAAACCATCTCCAGGACAATCGGCTTTAGCCATAGCAAAAGAAGGTTGAGCTTTTGCTACCGTGCTTCCGAGACCTGCCGACGACATCGCCTCGAATTGTTCCCAAGTGCCGCAAAGCCTTGAATTTACGGCTTGCATTGCCAATCTGGCGGAGATCGACATGATGCGAAGGGAGTTCGATGGTCGGGATGAGTGAGATTCAACGACGCGGATTTTTGGCGAGGCTTACGGCATATGAGCCGCTGACGCTGATCACGCTGGCGTCGGTCGCGGGCGGGCTGTTCGTGCTGCAGCGGCTGACGAGCGAGGTTCTTGAGGGCGAGACCTTTCGTTTCGACGAGGCGATCCTGCTGGCGCTCAGACAACAGGGTGATCTTGCGGTGCCGATCGGTCCCGCCTGGTTGACGCATGCGATGGACGACATCACCAGCCTCGGAGGCGTCACCGTACTCGCCTTGCTGACGGTTCTCATCACCGTCTATCTTCTGCTCGACCGGCGCTGGCAGATCGCGATCTTCGTCTTTTCCTCGGTGCTGACAGGCTGGCTCGCGAGCACGCTCCTCAAGATCCTCGTGGCGCGTCCGCGTCCGGACATCGTGCCGCATCTCGTTGAGGTCAGCGATCTCAGCTTCCCCTCCGGACACGCCATGGTCTCGGCGGTGACCTATCTGACGCTCGGCGCGCTCGTGGCGCGCACGCAGCGTTACCGCTCGACGCGGATCTTCGTCATGGTCGCCGGCGTCTTCCTTGCCGTCATCATCGGCCTCAGCCGGATCTATCTCGGCGTCCACTATCCCACGGACGTCTTCGCGGGATGGTGCGCGGGCGCGCTCTGGGCGCTCGGCTGCTGGCTGATCTCGAAGCGTTTAATTCCGAGCCGCGCCTCTGAGGATGGCGTGGAAACCGAAAACGGCGACAGCAAATAGCGCTCGCCGGGGGGAACGGCGGTCCTTGCGGCGCCACCGTGCTTCAGTAGGTAGAGCGCCCGTGCATTCTTTCGGACGCACGGCGCTTCAACACTTTCAATTCCCGTATAGGGCTTACCGAAAATCGATTCCGATTTTCGGGCCTGTGCGCTTAGGTGCGCGGCTTCAGGTTTTCTGGGTCGTAGATCGGCTTGTAGCCGACGCCGACAACCTCCACCGGATAGCTCTCGGCGAAATACTCTACCTCGAGCTTGCGGCCGACCTGGCAATGCGACCACGGCAGATAGGCGAGGGCAATGTTCTTGCCGACCGTCGGGCCGTAGGCGATCGAGGTCGTGTAGGACCGGCGGCCAAGCTCGTCGACCAAGACCTCTCCCGTGGCGGGATCGACGACCGGCAGGTTGCCGACG
Source organism: Rhizobium lentis (assembly GCF_017352135.1). Taxonomy (NCBI): domain Bacteria; kingdom Pseudomonadati; phylum Pseudomonadota; class Alphaproteobacteria; order Hyphomicrobiales; family Rhizobiaceae; genus Rhizobium; species Rhizobium lentis. The sequence continues at coordinate 395,225 of NZ_CP071456.1, read as the reverse complement.
GGATAACGCTTAACGCCCGTCTTGTCGGTATTTTCCGTCATCACAAGCGTGCATAGCATGGCCGGCTGGTGCTCACGCGCCTTGTATTCCAGATGTTTTGCCTTGCCGCGGAAATCGGCTTCCTTGACCTTCGGACGGGCGAGATCGGCTTCGATCAGGTTGTACTGGGTCAGGAGGTCGGCATTCTGAAGGCGCAGGCTCTTTTCCATGCGGCGCGAGTTTGCATAGGTCTCGACGCCGAAGGCCATCACGCCGGTCGCGCGCAGCGCATCCCAGACGGCGAGGCCGTCCTCGTATTTCATGTGCAGTTCCCAGCCCTGTTCGCCGACATAGGAGATGCGGAAGGCGGTGACTGATTTGCCTGCGATCTCGATCGGCTTGATCGCCGCAAAGGCGAAGTTTTCCTGATCGAGCCCGGCCGGATCGGCGACGGCCTTCTTCAGCGTGTCGCGTGCGTTCGGACCCCAGATACCGATCGTCACGAATTTTTCCGAGACATCGGTGATGGTCACGTCAAGGCCGCGGTCCTGGGCGACGCGCTTCATGTAGTGCAGGTCGCGCGGGCCGGCATCGGCGCCGTTTACGAGACGGCAGCGGTCGGCCATGCGGAAGACGGTGAAGTCGGCGCGCACCATGCCTTCGTCGTCGAGGAAATGGGTGTAAATGCCCTTGCCGATGTTGGCATCGCCGCCGATCTTGGCGGCGCAGAGCCATTCCATCAGCTCGACATGGTCAGGTCCCTCGATATCGACCATGTGGAAGTGGCTGAGATTGACGATGCCGCAATCCTCGCTCATCGCCAGATGTTCGGCATTCGACACGCGCCAGAAATGGCGGCTGTCCCATTCGTTCTCGCGAACCGGAACACGGTCGGCATATTTCTCCAGAAGGTGCTCGTTGGCGGCATAGCCGTGCGCACGCTCCCAGCCGCCGAGTTCCATGAAGTAGCCGCCAAGCTCCTTTTCGCGCTCGTAGAAGGGCGAGCGCTTGACGTTGCGGCCGGATGCATAGGGTTCGCGGGTGTGAACGGCCGGGAAATAGATCTTCTGGGCGGCTTCGAAGCAGCGGCCCTCGATGAACTCTTCCGTCAACTGATGCGGATAGAAGCGGGCGTAGTCGATGCTGTTGTGATCGATTTCAGTACGGCCATCGGTCATCCAGTCGGCGATCAGCTTGCCGTAGCCAGGGCCGTCCTTGACCCAGATGGCAACGCAGTACCAGAGACCGCGCACCTTCTGGCTCTCGCCGCAGGATGGGCCGCCGGCGGCGGAAACCTGCAGAAGACCGTTGAAGGAGTGGCCTTCGTTGTAGCCGAGTTCGCCGAGGATCGGCGTCAGTTCCATGGCGCGCTCGAGCGGCTCGAGGATCTGCTCCATCTCGAGGTCACGCTGCGAGGGCGAAAGGCGAGCTTCGTGTTTTTCGAGAAGATCGCGCGGATGGCACATCCGCGGATTGGTGGCTTCGTAATAGCCCCACTCAATCTGTCCCCCTTCCGTCGTCGCCGGGTCGCCGGTGTCGCGCATATAGGCGGAGTTGCCCTGGTCGCGCAGCAGCGGGAAGCCGATTTCCTTGCCGGTGCCTTCAAACTCGTTATAGGGGCCGAAGAAGGTGAGCGGATGGTCGACCGGCATGACCGGCAGGTCTTCGCCGACCATCTCCGCGATCAGGCGACCCCAGAGGCCGGCGCAGACTATGACGTGGTCGGCCATGATCGTGCCGCGGTGAGTGACGACGCCCTTGATGCGGCCGCCTTCGACGATCAGCGACTTCGCCGGCGTGTTGCCGAACACCTTGAGCTTGCCTGCCTTTTCGGCGGCATCGACCAGCTTGCCGGCAACGGTCTGCGAGCGCGGAATGACGAGGCCGGCATCCGGATCGAAAAGCCCGCCCATGACCTGATCTTCCTCGATCAGCGGGAACTTCTCCTTGATCTCGGAAGGGCTGACATAATGGGCGCGCGTGCCGAAGGCGCGGGCGGAGGAAAGCTTGCGCTTGATTTCCTCCATCCAGGCATGATCGCCGGTCCGCGCCACTTCGAGGCCGCCGATGCGGGCGTAGTGGCCCATCTTCTCGTAAAAATCGATCGAATATTGCGTGGTCCAGACCGACAAATAGTCGTGGCTCGTGGTGTAACAGAAGTCCGAGGCATGGGCTGTCGAGCCGATATCGGTCGGTATGCCCGACTTATCAATGCCGACGATGTCGTCCCATCCCCGCTCGACGAGATGATGCGCGATGGAGGCGCCGACGATGCCGCCGAGCCCGATGATGACGACCTTTGCCTTTTCCGGAAATGCTGCCACGTGCTGTTCCTTCTACTGCCGCACGAATTAAAACTACCGAGCCACGCTTGGCTTACGCTTCGCCGGAGATGCAGGGAGTCGTGTCAGCCTCGTGCGTGTCACATTGCCGAAGCTGCAAAACTCCCAGACCTCCATGCGAAGCTGGATAAGCCATTATGCATAAGGCTCGCAATCGTCATTGGTCCTACGCCGTCGAGTAACGACGTAAATGCGCCAGTCGGGATCGCAGCTGAAGTTATTCCAGGTAGAACACGCCTGCCCGGATCACGGCGCTGAAATCGCGCTGAGGCGGTCGATGTCTCCCAGCACTATATCGTCGGAAACCGGCTCGCGATTGTGCAGGCGAAACCATTCAGCCGCTTCGCGCACGCGGTCTCCATGCGGCGGGGGATAGGCGCCCAGCCGAAGGACCCATTCCCGGACGGTCTCGCGCTCCATTCGGCCGGCCCGGTATCGCTCGCAAACGGTTTTCGCCGAGGTGACGAGATCATTGATGCTTTTCACGGGCTACCCCTCAATGCACGGAAGGTTCTTCGTCGTCGAGAAAGGATCGGATGCCGTCCCGCGCCACGACCGCGAGGAATTCGTCGAAAGCTTCGCGGTCGGTCGCGAAAGGCTCGTCCCACTGGATCAGGTCCTCTGCCTGGGTGACGACTTCCATCGTCCAGTCTCCATTGCTGCCGGCGGCTCGAAAGATATCGACGAGCACCGTAACCCCGTCTTCGGTGAATTCCCCCGCCAACTCGGAGTGCTCAAGCTTCTGTTTCTTTGCCATTCAACCGCCAGCGCCGGGAGGGGCGTCGTTTTTGAGATATTCTTCGTATTGGACCATCTCGGTCTCGTCAGTGTCTATAGAAGCCGATGCCGGTCTTGCCAAGCGAACGCCGGCGCCGCCGCCATTCTCCGGGATGAAAACCACGCCGGCATCCTCCAAATTCTGCTTCATGGCCTGCAGGGTCTGCGCGTCAGGGGAAAGCGTCCCTGCCTCGAAACCGGCGATCGTCGCCCTGGCGATTGCCGAGGCTGACGACAGATCGTCCTCAGACCACGCGATGAGGGCGCGTGCCGCGCGGCACTGTGCTGGGGATAGATACAAATCGCTACCTGGCATTGAACCACTGATTGTTGCTCTGGGTTGGCAATATGAGAGATGTAACCGGCGGGGAAGAAAGCAAGCGAGCGTGCTTCCGACGCGGAACAGGGATCGCTGTCCGCGTCCCCCATGCCGGGTGGAATCCGTGCCTTGTCCAGTCCCGAGATTTTCGACCTCTGACGTCTACCCTCATTGGGCGATAGGGAGGTTGATTGACTGAATATCATGAAAGCCTAATTCAAGGCCGCGTTGTCCCACGCCGGGAGGTAACAATGCGTGAGCCAGATATGCAGAAACTCGATGCGCTTGTTGGTCGGCTTGTCGGCGACGTCGGCGCGGCGATGTCAGGCGCCTTGGTGGTGCTCGGCGATCAGGTGGGAATCTTCAGGGCGATGGCCGACGGAAAACCCATGAGCGTCAAGGACCTTGCCGCGAAGACGGGGATGAAGGAGCGCTATCTCAGGGAGTGGCTGAGTGCCCAGGCGGCCGCGGAGTATGTCAGCTACGACGAAAAGTCGGATCGTTTCAGCCTGACGCCGGAACAGGCGATGGTCTTCGCCGATGAAAACAGCCCCGCCTTCTTCGTGGGCGCTTTCGAGGTCGTCCAATCCATGTGGATGGACGAGCCCAAAGTCGCCGAAGCCTTCCGCACCGGCAAAGGTCTCGGCTGGCACGAACACAGCGCCTGCTTGTTCCGGGGAACCGAACGGTTCTTCCGGCCGGGCTACAACAGCCATCTCGTCAACGAATGGATTCCGGCTCTTTCGGGAGTGGAGGAAAAGCTCAAGGCCGGCGCCAACGTCGCCGATGTTGGCTGCGGTCACGGCGCCTCGACCATCCTGATGGCGCAGGCCTATCCTGCCTCCCGCTTTACCGGTTTCGACTATCACGGTCCGTCGATCGAGAAAGCAAAGGCCGCCGCCAAAGATGCCGGTGTTGCCGATCGCGTGACCTTTGAGCAGGGCTCGGCGGCGGAATTTCCGGGGCGCGGCTACGATATGGTCGCCATGTTCGACTGCCTGCACGACATGGGCGATCCGGTCGGCGCCGGCCGGCATGTCAAGGAAACGCTTGGTCCAAACGGGATCTGGCTGATCGTCGAACCCTTTGCCCATGACCATCTGAAAGACAATCTCAATCCGGTCGGCCGCGTCTATTACGGCGCATCGACGATGATCTGCACGCCTGCATCACTATCCCAGGAGGTGGGGCTCGGGCTCGGCGCCCAGGCGGGAGAAATGAAGCTGCGGAAGGTCGCGCTCGACGCCGGCTTCACGCATTTCCGCCGCGCAACGGAAACGCCGTTCAACATGGTGTTCGAGGTCCGGGCGTGAGGAAAGGGGCCTGGCGTTAAGCTATCTCGGCCTGCCGATGCTGGCATACATGCCGGTCGTGCGGAATTCCGTGGGATTGGTGCCGTAGACGCGGCGGAAGACCTTGGAGAAATAATTGGCGTCTTCGAAGCCGCACATGATGGCGACTTCCTTGACCGGCAGGAAATCCGCCTTGGTCAGAAGCTTGACGGCGCGCTGCAGGCGCTGCTGCAGCACGAATTCGGCCGGCGGCATGCCCTCGCTCTCGGCGAAGCTGCGCGAGAAATGGGCGCGGCTGAGCCCGACGATGCCGGCAAGCTCGCTGACCGGCAGCGGCTTGTCGAGATTGGCGTTGATATGGTCGATCACCGGCTGCATCAATCTGAGTTCGGCGGTAAAGGCTGGCGAGCCGAAGACGTCGTCATAGAGCGCCATTGCCGCTTCATAGGCAATGGCCGAGGCCGCGCCCGGCGATGTCGCCCCTTTGAGGAGGCGCAGACTGCAGTCGGCGAGGTGGTCGATCGTCGAGGGCTGCAGCTTCAACACCGGGCCGGCGGTCGCAAGCACCAGCTTGTGGATGCGCAAGGTCTCCTCGCCGTTCATCGAGATCCAGAAATATTCCCACCGGTCGCCCTTTTCCAACCAGTAGCGGTGATTGTGCGGCACCAAAACGAGCAGCGTATCGCCGCCTTGGAGGCGGTGGTTGCGGTTCTGGTAACGCAGCCGGCCGGTGCCGCTGATCGTGTGCTGCAGCACGGTGAAAGGCGTCTGGCCGCGCCTGCGGCCGTCCCAGTCATAGGTTTCGTTCTCGCGTACCTCATAACCGGCGCTGGTCGGCATGGCATGCAGCCGCTGACCGCCGCGGGGCAGCGAAACCGTCCTCATCGACTGTCCGTTGGCAATCAAATCCTGCAGCACAAAATTACCCCTGAAAGCATAATCCTTCTCTGGTCGGCCTGTCGATTTCGGGCATAATCCCGCTCGACAAGAAAGAAGAGACCGCGGCCGATGGAGCGGCCGGGAGGAAAACAGGCAGTTTTACGGCTTTTTCAACCACATGCGCCGGCATGCGGCTTGGTCCTCCATATCAATCTTTTCTCTAGCATTCGATTGAGCCGAGGTGAAGATCATGAGTTTCAAAATCGCTATCATCGGTGCGGGCAGCGTCGGCTTCACCAAGAAGCTGTTTACCGACATATTGTGCGTTCCCGAGTTTCGCGACATCGAATTCGCGCTGACCGACATAAGCGAACATAACCTCGAGATGATCAAGGCGATCCTCGACCGTGTCGTCGAGGCAAACAAGCTGCCGACCAGGGTGACGGCGACGACCGACCGCCGTAAGGCACTGGAAGGCGCGCGTTACGTCATCAGCTGCGTCAGGGTCGGCGGGCTCGAGGCCTATGCCGACGATATCAGAATTCCGCTGAAATACGGCATCGACCAGTGTGTCGGCGATACGATCTGCGCCGGCGGCATCCTCTACGGTCAGCGCAACATTCCGGTCATCCTCGATTTCTGCAAGGACATAAGGGAGGTCGCCGAGCCGGGCGCCAAGTTCCTCAACTACGCCAACCCGATGGCGATGAACACCTGGGCGGCGATCGAATACGGCAAGGTCGACACCGTCGGCCTCTGCCACGGCGTGCAGCACGGCGCCGAACAGATCGCCGAGGTGCTCGGCGCCAAGTCGGTGAGCGAACTCGATTACATCTGCTCCGGCATCAACCACCAGACCTGGTTCATCGACCTTCGCCTCAATGGCCGCAAGATCGGCAAAGACGAGTTGGTTGCCGCCTTCGAGGCGCATCCCGTGTATTCGCAGCAGGAGAAACTGCGCATCGACGTGCTGAAACGTTTCGGCGTCTATTCCACCGAAAGCAACGGCCATCTCTCGGAATATCTGCCCTGGTACCGCAAGCGGCCGGAGGAAATTACCCGCTGGATTGACATGTCCGACTGGATTCACGGCGAGACCGGCGGCTACCTTCGTCACTCGACGGAAATCCGCAACTGGTTCGAGACGGAATTCCCGCAATTCCTGGAATCCGCATCGAAGCCGATCGATCCCGCCAAGCGCTCGAACGAACATGCGAGCCATATCCTCGAGGGGCTGGAAACGAACCGGGTCTATCGCGGCCATTTCAACGTCAAGAACAATGGCGTCATCACCAATCTGCCGTCCGATGCGATCATTGAATCGCCCGGTTTCGTGGATCGCTTCGGCATCAACATGGTTTCGGGTGTCACCCTGCCGGAAGCCTGCGCTGCCACCTGCATTGCCTCGATCAACGTCCAGCGCATGTCGGTGCACGCGGCGATTTCGGGCGATATCGACCTGTTGAAGCTTGCGGTGCTGCACGATCCGCTGGTCGGCGCCGTCTCGACGCCCGAGGAGGTCTGGCAGATGGTGGACGAGATGGTCGTTGCGCAGGCCCGCTGGCTGCCGCAATATGCCGATGCCGTGCCGGCCGCCAAGGAGCGGCTGTCGAAATCGAAGGTGCAGACCCGCGACTGGGCGGGCGCTGCCCGCCGCAACGTCCGCTCGATCGAGGAGCTGCGTGCCGAAAAGGCCGCTCTGAAACAGGCCGTGTAAATTCGTGAAGGATGGATCGTCATGGGTTTCCGGGAGGGAAATCCATGACATCAAACCCGCTTTCACAATCGTGCGAGGAAAGGAGCCGGCGTGACCGCGCTCCGAAACAGAGGGAGAAACGATGATGAATTTCCGCAAAACAGGCATCCTGGCCGGCTTGGCGCTCGGCGTCTCCGTCATGGCGCTGAACGCCTATGCCTCGGAGCCGACTGTCCCGCCGGTGCCGCCGAACTTTCCGGCCGAAGGCAAGATCAATTATGTCGCACGCGACTCCATTCTGGAGTTCAAGGCGCTGCCCGAATATCACGAGCCGGACTGGGTCACCAAGAATTTCGTCGCCGCCGGCAAGCTGCCGCCGGTCAAGGACCGGCTGCCGAAGGAGCCGCTGGTCTTTAAGACCGGCAACATGCCCGACGGCATCGGCGTCTACGGCGATACGATGCGCCATGTCATCGGTGGCCGGCCGGAGGGCTGGAATTATGGTGCCGGCCAGACGCAGGGCTGGGGCGGCATCGATATCGGCCTTTCCGAATGCCTGACGCGCACCGCACCGCTCTTCCAGGTGGAAGCCAAGGATACGGAGCCGCTGCCGAATCTCGCCAAGGGCTGGGAGTGGTCCGAGGACGGCCATAAGCTCACAATGCATCTGATCGAAGGCGCCAAATGGTCCGACGGCGCGCCGTTCAATGCCGACGACATCATGTTCTATTGGGAGGACGAGGTCATCGATCCCAACGTCTCGCCGCTCGGCGGCGGCGCCTCGCCGGAAGCCTTCGGTGTGGGCACGACGCTGAAGAAGATCGATGACTACACCATCGAATGGACCTTCAAGGAAGCCTTCCCGAAGCAATATCTCTACACGATGTCCTACCCGAACTTCTGCCCGGGTCCGTCGCATATCCTCAAACCGCAGCATCCGAAATATTCGAAGAACACCTACGACCAGTTCAAGAACGCCTTTCCGCCGGAGTTCATGAACATGCCCGTGATGGGCGCCTGGGTGCCTGTGGAATATCGCCCCGACGACATCATCGTCCTGCGTCGCAACCCCTACTACTGGAAGACCGACGAGAAGGGCAACCAGCTGCCCTATCTCAATGAGCTGCACTACAAGCTCTCGACCTGGGCCGACCGTGACGTTCAGGCGGTGGCCGGATCCGCCGATTTCTCCAACCTCGAGCAGCCGGAGAATTTCGTCGCTTCGCTGAAACGCGCCGCCGAAAAGACCGCGCCCGCCCGTCTTGCCTTCGGACCGCGCCTGATCGGCTATAACTTGCGCATGAACTTCTCCGCCAATGGCTGGGGCAACCCGGACGAGCGCGGCCAGGCGATCCGCGAGCTCAACCGCAACGAGGATTTCCGCAAGGCCGTCACCATGGCGCTGGATCGGAAAGCGATCGGCGACTCGCTGGTCAAGGGGCCGTTTACGGCAATCTATCCGGGCGGGCTTTCGTCCGGCACCAGCTTCTACGACCGCAACTCCACCGTCTACTATCCCTATGATCTCAAGGGCGCCAAGGCCGAACTCGCCGAAGCCGGGCTCAAGGACACCGATGGCAACGGCATCGTGAACTTCCCGGCCGGCACGGCGGGCGGCAAGGATGTCGAAATCGTCATGCTGATCAACAATCAGTACACGACCGACAAGAGCCTTGCCGAAGGTGTCGTCGGCCAGATGGAGAAGCTCGGCCTGAAGATCGTCATCAATGCCCTCGATGGCGCCAAGCGGGACGACGCCCATTATGCCGGCCGCTTCGACTGGCTGATCCAGCGCAACACGACGGAGCTGTCGTCGGTGGTGCAGAATACCGAGCAGCTTGCCCCCGTCGGTCCGCGCACCAGCTGGCATCACCGCGCCGGCAAGGATGACCAGCTCGATCTGATGCCCTTTGAAACGCAGCTCGTCGATGTCGTCAACAAGTTCAGGACGAGCCAGGACAATGACGAGCGCGTCGATCTGATGAAGCAGTATCAGAAGATCTCGACGGAACACGTCAATACGGTCGGCCTGACGGAATATCCGGGCGCGCTGATCATCAACAAGCGCTTCTCGAACGTGCCCCAGGGGACGCCCATCATGATGTTCAACTGGGCTGAAGATTCGGTGATCCGCGAACGCCTGTGGGTGGCTGCCGACAAGCAGGGCAAATACGAGCTGTTCCCCGAGCAGTTGCCCGGCAAGCCCGGCGACAAGGGCCCGATCAATTGATGTGAAACAAAAGCGCGTCGCTGATCGGGCGACGCGCTGGAGAGTTCCCTCCCAGCTGAAACGAGATCCAGGCCGCGCGTGACGTGCGGCCTGATATGACCAACGAGCCGGCCGCGCTGACAAGGAGCGACTGGCGGCAGAGAGAAGCGAACCGTTCGATGTTACGATTCCTGCTCGTGCGCATAGCCTCCGCGATCCCCGTTCTCTTCATCCTGAGCGTGGTGACCTTCGCGATCATCCAGGCGCCGCCCGGCGACTATGCCGATTACATAAGATCGCAGCTGATCAATCAGGGCGGCGCATCCTATGCCCAGGCCGAAGCGCAGGCGCAGGCCTACCGCGTCGAGCACGGCCTCGACAAGCCGATGGTCGTCCAATACGTCAACTGGATCGGCGGCATCGTCACACGCGGCGATTTCGGCTACAGCATGTTCTACAACAAGCCGGTCGCCGACGTCGTCGGCGAGCGCCTGCCGCGCACCTTGCTGCTGGCACTCGTCTGCCACATCTTCGCCTCGGTACTCGGCATCGGCTTCGGCATCTGGGCGGCGACGCGGCAATATAGCTGGATCGACAGCACGCTGTCGGCAGTCTCCTTCCTCGGCATGACGGTGCCGCGTTTCCTGATGGCGCTGATCATCGTCTATCTCCTGGTTTTCCAATTCAACGTGACTGAGATCGGCAGCTTCTTCTCGCCGCAATATGGCGGGGCTCCGTGGTCCTGGGCGAAATTCGTCGATCTCGTCAGCCATGTCTGGCCGGTTGTCGCGATCGCCACTTTCGGCGGGCTCGCCTACAACATGCGCGTCATGCGCGGCAATCTGCTCGATACGCTGAATGCGCAATATGTCGAGACGGCGAAGGCCAAAGGTCTTCCCGGCGGCGCAGTGGTGATGCGCCATGCGGTGCCGAACGCGCTGCATCCGCTGGTCATGTATCAGGGCGTCGTGCTGCCCTACATGCTGACCGGCGAGATCGAAACCGCGATCATCTTTGCCCTGCCGACCGTCGGCCCGGCGATCGTCGGCTCGATGGCGATCGGTGACGTCTATGTCACGGCGACCTTCATGATGGTGCTGTCGGCAACGCTGATCGTCGGCAATATCATCGCCGACATGTTGCTCGCCTTGCTCGATCCGCGCGTGCGCCAGTTCGGAGGAGCCTGAGATGCTTGCTTTCGATTCGTCCGACACGCCTCCGACAACCGAACCTGCGATCAGGAAGCCTTCGCATGGCAGCGAAAGTTATCTCGCCCTCGTTTGGCGCCGGCTGCGGCGCTCCTGGACCGGCGTTGCCGGGCTCGTGCTCGTCGGGCTCTTGCTCATCATGGCCGTCTTTGCCGATTTCTTCGCACCGATGGACCCGAAGGCGACCGATGTCGGCTTCGCGCCGCCGCAGGTGATGAGCTTCCACGACAAGGACGGAAACTTCGTCTTCCAGCCGCGCGTCTACGCGCTGTCGGATTCCGAGGAGCTGGATCCGGTCACCTTCCAGCCGATTGTCGGCATGGATTACGACAATCCGCGGCTGCTCGGCTTCTTCGTCGAAGGCGCGGAGTATAAGCTGTTCGGCCTCATTCCGGCGAACCGGCACTTCTTCGGTTCGACCGATGGCCAGCCGGTGCATTTCCTCGGCACCGACAAGTTCGGCCGCGACGTGCTGTCGCGCGCCATCATCGGCTCGCGGATTTCGCTGATGATCGCGCTGACAGTGGTCTTCATCGTCACACTCATCGGTACGACGGTCGGCATGGTCTCGGGTTATTTCGGCGGCACCTTCGATAACTGGCTGCAGCGCTTCGTCGAGCTGGTGCTCGCCTTCCCACAGCTGCCGCTCTATCTCGCATTGACCTCGCTGATCCCGGTGACGGCGCCGACCAATGTCTTCCTGGCCTTCGTCATCGTCGTGATGTCGGCGCTTGGCTGGGCGCAGATGTCGCGCGAGGTGCGCGGCAAGACCCTGGCGCTTGCGCGCATCGATTATGTCCGGGCGGCGATGGCCGTCGGCGCCACCGACCGGCGCATCATCATCCAGCATATCCTGCCCAACGTGATGAGCCACGTCATCGTCGCGGTGACGCTGCACATACCGAGCGTCGTGCTGTTGGAATCCTTCCTCGGTTTCCTGGGCTTTGCCGTCAAACCGCCGCTGATCTCCTGGGGGCTGATGCTGCAGGATACGGCGACCTATTCGGTCATCGGCTCCTATCCCTGGATCCTCTCCCCTGTCGCCTTCGTGCTTGTCACCGTCTTCGCCTTCAATGCGCTTGGCGACGGACTGCGCGATGCGGTCGACCCCTATTGAGGTGATTGATATGGCTCTCGCACTGGTCAATTCCTTCGCCCCGCCGGTCCGTCACGATCATGGTGGCCGCTCGGAAATGCCGATCATCGACGCCCGCAACGTGGCGGTGAATTTCAAGGTCGAGGACGGCATGGTCGAGGCCGTCAAGGACGTCTCCTTCCAGCTCTATCGCGGCGAGACGATCGCCATCGTCGGCGAATCCGGCTCCGGAAAATCGGTGACGGCGCGCACGGTGATGGGGCTGCTGTCGAAACGCGCCGTCGTATCCGACAAATCGACGGTCTCCTATGACGGCAGCAACATCCTGAAGTTTTCCGAGCGGGCGCGCCGCAAGCTGCGCGGCGACCGCATCTCGATGATCTTCCAGGAGCCGATGAGCTCGCTGAACCCGATCTATACGATCGGCAGCCAGATCGTCGAGGCAATCCGCGTCCATCGGCGGATGAGCCGGAAGGATGCGGAAAGGCGGGCGCTCGAGCTGCTCGAACATGTGCAGATCCCCGATCCGGCCGCGCGGCTGAAACAATATCCGCATCAGCTTTCCGGCGGCCAGCGCCAGCGGGTGATGATTGCGATGGCGCTCGCCAACGATCCCGATGTCCTGATCGCCGACGAGCCGACCACGGCGCTCGACGTCACCGTGCAGGCGCAGATCCTGAACCTCATCCGCAACCTGCAGAAAGAGCTGGGGATGGCGGTCATCCTCATCACCCATGATCTGACGGTGGTGCGGCAGTTCTCCGACTACGTCTATGTGATGCAGCATGGTGAGGTGCGCGAACACAACGTCACCGAGGCGCTCTTTGCCAATCCGCAGCACCCCTACACCCGGCATCTGCTCGCCTCCGAGCCGCGTGGACAAGCCAATCCGCTGCCGGAGGGCTCCGACATCATCCTCGATGCCAAGGGCGTGCGGGTCGGCTTCATGCTGCGTCACGGCACCTTCCTGAAACCCGAGATGCGCGAGCTTGTCGCCGTCGACAGCCTGAGCCTGACGCTGCGCCGTCACGAGACCCTCGGCCTCGTCGGCGAATCCGGCTCCGGCAAGACCACCTTCGGCCAGGCGATCTTGCGGCTGAACACGCCGCAGGCGGGCGAGATCCATTTCGACCGCCAGCCGATCCACGGGCTTTCCAGGGCCGAGATGCGGCCCCTGCGCGCCCGCATGCAGGTGGTGTTCCAGGACCCGTTCTCCTCGCTCAATCCGCGCATGACGATCGGCCAGATCATCGAGGAAGGCCTTGTCGTCAACCGGCTCGGCGCGACGCGGGCCGAACGGCAGGACCGAGTGCGCGAGGCGCTTGTTGCCGCCGGCATGCCCGGCAATATCCTGTCGCGTTTCCCGCATGAATTTTCCGGCGGCCAGCGACAGCGCATTGCGATCGCCCGCGCCATAGCGCTGGAGCCGGAATTCATCCTGCTCGACGAGCCGACATCGGCGCTCGACCTTTCGGTCCAGGCCCAGATCATCGAGCTCCTGCGCAAGCTGCAGGACGAGCGGGGCTTGAGTTACCTCTTTATCTCCCACGACCTCAAGGTCGTCCGCGCTCTCTGCCATCGCGTCATCGTCATGCAGCATGGCAAGATCATGGAAGAGGGGCCCGTCAACGAAGTTCTCACCAATCCCAAGACCGCCTACACCGAACGGCTCGTCAAGGCCGCTTTCGAGGTAGCATGATTATCGAATGCCGGAGGCTATAATGGCAGGAAATCCCAAAATTACTTTCATCGGAGCAGGCTCCACCGTCTTCATGAAGAACATCATCGGCGACGTGCTGCAGCGCCCCGCGCTGTCGGGCGCGACGATCGCTCTGATGGATCTCAATCCGCAGCGATTGGAAGAAAGCGCCATCGTCGTCAACAAGCTGATCTCGACGCTCGGCGTCAAAGCCAAGGCCGAGACCTATTCCGACCAGCGCAAGGCGCTTTCAGGCGCCGATTTCGTCGTCGTCGCCTTCCAGATCGGCGGCTATGAGCCCTGCACCGTCACCGATTTTGAGGTGCCGAAGAAATACGGCCTGCGCCAGACGATCGCCGACACGCTCGGCGTCGGCGGCATCATGCGGGGCTTGCGCACCGTGCCGCATCTCTGGAAGGTGTGCGAGGACATGCTCGCCGTCTGCCCCGAGGCGATCATGCTGCAATATGTCAACCCGATGGCGATCAACACCTGGGCGATATCGGAGAAATATCCGACAATCCGCCAGGTGGGCCTCTGCCACTCGGTGCAGGGCACAGCGATGGAGCTGGCGCACGATCTCGATATTCCCTACGAGGAAATCCGCTACCGCGCCGCCGGCATCAACCACATGGCCTTCTATCTCAAATTCGAGCATCGCCAGGCCGACGGCTCATACCGCAACCTCTATCCCGACCTCCTGCGCGCCTATCGCGAGGGCAGGGCGCCGAAGCCCGGCTGGAACCCACGCTGCCCGAACAAGGTGCGCTATGAGATGCTGACGCGGCTCGGCTATTTCGTCACCGAAAGCTCGGAGCATTTCGCCGAATACACGCCCTATTTCATCAAGGAGGGCCGCGAGGACCTGATCGAGAAATTCGGCATTCCGCTCGATGAATATCCGAAGCGCTGCATCGAGCAGATCGAGCGCTGGAAGGGCCAGGCGGAAGCCTATCGCACCGCCGACAAGATCGAGGTGAAGCCGTCGAAGGAATATGCCTCCTCGATCATCAACTCTGTCTGGACCGGCGAGCCCTCGGTGATCTACGGCAATGTCCGCAACAATGGCTGCATCACCTCGCTGCCGGAAAATTGCGCCGCCGAAGTGCCCTGCCTGGTCGACGCCTCCGGCATCCAGCCGACCTTCATCGGCGACCTGCCGCCGCAACTGACGGCGCTGATCCGCACCAATATCAACGTGCAGGAACTGACGGTGCAGGCGCTGATGACGGAAAATCGCGAGCATATCTACCACGCCGCGATGATGGACCCGCATACGGCGGCCGAACTCGACCTCGACCAGATCTGGTCGCTGGTCGATGACCTGCTCGCCGCCCACGGCGACTGGCTGCCCGAATGGGCCCGCACATCCAAGAAAGTTCAAGCCGCCTGATCCCCTCTCCCGGGTGAGGCGTCGAGAGCCCCGCGGTGGCAACGGCCGCGGGGCTTTTGCGTGAAAAATTTTCGCGGGACGTGAGTCTTCGCGAGAAAAACAAAGTCGAACGAGCGTTGGGCGCTCACCCGGGCTTGATTCCGATCACCATCGAGTCCGGCCCCAGCAACGGCTCGACGCGCGTGGACACAAACCCGGCGTCGCGCATCCAGGCTTGGCAGTCGGCGCCGGTGTAGTCGAACCCTCCGCGGGTCTCGATCAGCATGTTCAGGCTCATCAGCAGGCCGAAGGCGTTGCTGCGACGCTCATCGTCGATGACGGCGTCGTAGACGATCAGGGCGCCGCCTTTCGGCAGCGCGGCGAAGGCTTTTTCCAGCAACATCCTCTTCTCGGCAAGATCCCAGTCGTGGAGGATATGCCCCATCACGATCACATCCGCATTGGGCATCGGGCCTTCGAAGAAGTTGCCACTTTGGAAGCGGATGCGGTCGGCAAGGCCGTGCCGGGCGACGAACTCGTCAAATATTGGCTGCACGGCGGGCAGGTCGAAGCCGAGGCCTCGGAGATGTGGATGAGCTCGGGCGATCACCACCGGTACCATGCCCTGCGCCGCGCCAACATCGGCGAAGGTTGTGTATTTCGACCAGTCGAACTTGGCGGCGATCGCCTGCGCCGCACCGGCGCTGACCCCGCTCATCGCCTCGAGGAACCCGCGCAGACGTGCCGGCTCCGCATAGATCGCCGCGAAGAAGTCCTCGCTGTGCTTGGCTTCGTTCTGCGGCTCTCCCGTGTGCAGGGCTTCGGTAAGCGAGCCCCAGAAACCGTAGAGCCGGGCATTGGCCATTTCGAGGATGCCGCCGATATAGGATGGCTTCGCCTTGTCGAGGAAGAGGTCCGTATCAATGGCATTGCGATAGCGGCCGTCCTCGCGTTCGAGCAGCTTCAGGGCCACCAGGGTGTCGAGGAAGTCGCGGGCCGAGCGGGGATGCAGTTTCAGCCTGGCCTGCAGTTCGGGCAGGTCGGCCGAGCCGGCTGCGAGCTCGGTGAAGACGCCGAGCTCGACTGCGCTGAGCGTGGCTTTGGAGGCCCAGAACCCCATGCCAAGCTGCATGATGTTGTCCGGCGTCGCTGCGGCCATCGCTCGTCTCCTCACAGATCGCGTCGTCGACCGGCACCGGGCATTGGTACGGTAACCGAAGTGGTCCGACGGCGCTGCGAAGCAGAACGTTCCGTCTCGTCGAGGCATCCCGCAAGAAAAATAGAGCGTTTTACGATGGGGGACAATTAATCAAGAATCACTAGCCAAGAGCCCGCGGTTGAGCGGTGATTCCGACATCTGACCTTCACTGCGACAACGCCTCACAAAGTTCGTCGCCCTCTGGAGCAATCCATTGTCTAGATTGTTCCAAGGCGATGTATTTTGCGCCACTCTTCGTATTCTGTGCGGGCATCGTCATGCAGCGGATAGTAGCGCTGCAACGACCCGCCCTCCATAAGCTTCGCCCGCGAAAACTCCTCCCAATCGTGATGCTTTTGCGATTCTTCGATGACCTTCGGGGCCATTGCGACTGGAAGAACCACCACCCCGTCATCGTCGGCGACGATGATGTCTCCGGGGATGACCGTGACACCGCCGCAGGCAATCGGAACGTTGACGGCGTTGGGATAGATGCTGGTCTGGACATGGTAGTTGGGTGTCCAGCCGCGCAGCCAGAGGGCGAGATCGAGCTTTTCGACATTAGGCCGATCGCGCATGCAGCCATCGATGACGATGCCAGCGCCGCCTCTGCCCTTGAAATAGGTCGACATCATATCGCCGAAGACGCCCGAGCTCATATCGCCGCGCGCGTCGACCACGACCACGTCGCCCTCCTGCACATGATAGAGCACGTGCCGGTGCAACTGCGTCTCCGGATCGGCATATTCTCCCTCGGTGAAAAGGTCCGGCCGCTGCGGCAGGAACTGAAGCGTCAGGGCCGGGCCGACGATCGACTTCCCGCGGCTCTGCGATACCGGGCCGACCATATGCGGATTGCGGAAGCCCATATGGCCAAGCGTTCCGGCAATGGTCGCGGCGCCGATCTCCTTCAGCGCGTCGATCATGTCTCTGGGCGGTCGCGTAATATCGGGCGTATGCGTCATTTTAGGCTCCGGTGATTGAAGCTACCAATTAGTGACAGAACCGTCGCGGCGCTTCAGGTGAGGCGCTTCCCAGAAACGAAAGCTTTCCGCCTTGACCGCCTCTTCATTGACCTCGACGCCGAGCCCCGGCAGATCGCTGACTGGATAGTCGGGGCCGTCGAGCCGTGGTTGCACGGGGAAGAAGTCGGAATTGTCGAAGCCGAGCTTTGCTTCGGGAGCCCTGGTCTCGAGCCAGGCGAAATTCGGGACCGCGGCGGCGAGATGGATGGTCGCCGCCGTGCAGATTGGGCCGAGCGGATTGTGCGGCATCAGATCGACATAGTGCGCCTCGCTCCAGCCAGCGACCTTCATCGCTTCTGTGAGCCCGCCCACGTTGCAGACATCGAGCCGGTTGAACTGATGAATGCCACGTTCGACATAGGGCAGGAATTGCCACTTGCTGGCAAATTCCTCGCCGATCGCAAACGGGATGTCGGTCATCCCCCGCAGGGATTCGTAGGCTTCGGGTGTCTCGTCTCGTATCGGCTCCTCGAGGAAATCCAGGACGCCACGGCCGAGCTTGTTACAGAAGCTCGCCGCCTCTGCGACCGACAGCCGGTGATGATAGTCGATGCCGAGGACGACGTCGTCGCCGAGCGCCTCGCGCGCCTTGTTCAGCATCCGTGCGGTAGGTCCGATCGACTCCCGCGGCTCAAAGATCTCCTTGCTGCTTTGCCCGATGGGGAAGAAGCGGATCGCCTGCCATCCCTGCGCACGCAGTTCGCGGGCTCGTTCGATGGCAACATCGCCCTCGGCCTCGTCGCCGGTCGAGGCGAAGGTCGGAATGCGGTCGCGCTGCTTGCCGCCCAAGAGGTCGTAGGCCGGCACCCCCAGCGCCTTGCCCTTGATATCGTGAAGGGCAATGTCGATAGCGGAAATCGCCGCCTGCAGAACGCGCCCGCCTTCGAAATATTGGCTGCGATAAATTTCCTGCCAGATCCGACCGATCTGCATCGCGTCACGGCCGATGAGAAATTCGCGATAGTGCTCGATCGCACCGGCGACGGCCTTCTCGCGACCGCTCAAGCCGCTCTCGCCCCAGCCGAAGATGCCATTGTCGGTTTCGACCTTGACCAGCATCTGGTTGCGCGTTCCGACCCATACCGGATAGGGCTTGATCGCCGTGATGTTAAGCTTCGTCATCCACGCCCTCGTTTCACCCGCATCCGCCAGGGTCTCAGTTGGCCTTCAGCGCCATTTCCGTTTCGCCGTCGAACAGGTGCATCCGCTCCTGATCGAACTCGAGCCAAATCTGTTCGTCGGGTGCGACGGCAATGGTCGGCGGCACGCTGACATTGACGACGGCGCCTGACAGGAACGCCTGCACGAAGGTGACGTCTCCGGTCGGCTCCACCGTGTAGGCCTTGGCGGGGACGCTTCCAGGCGTCGCACTCTTGTGCAGCTTGATCGTCGAGTGGCGTGCGCCGAGCACGACTTTCCGGGTTGTTGCCCTCGCGACCTTCTGGGCGTTCTGCGGCGAGAGCTCGAGGTGCCAGCCCTCCGCGCCGGTCAAGACGGTGTTACCGTTTGCCGTTGATGCCTGCAGCGGAATAAGGCTCATCGCCGGGCTGCCGACGAAGCTCGCGACGAACATGTTCACCGGATGGGCAAAGACCTGCGCCGGTGAATCATATTGCTGCAGATAGCCGCCATTCATCACCGCCATCCTGTCGGCCATGGTGACCGCTTCGAGCTGGTCGTGGGTCACGTAGATGATCGTCGCCTTGAGGTCCTGGTGAAAACGTTTGATCTCGGAGCGCATCTGCACGCGCAGCTTTGCGTCGAGATTGGAGAGCGGTTCATCCATCAGGAACACCGCCGGATCGCGAACGAGGGCACGCCCAAGCGCCACGCGCTGCTGTTGCCCGCCCGAAAGTTCGCGCGGCTTGCGCTCGAGCAGCTGCGTCATGTCGAGCACGCGCGCTGCTTCCTTGACCTTCCTGTCGATCTCGTCCCGTGGCAGTTTTCGCATCTGCAGCGGGAACGCCAGATTCTTGTAGACCGATTTCTGCGGATAGAGTGCGTAGTTCTGGAACACCATCGCGATGTCCCGGTCCTTGGGGTCGAGGTCGTTGACCACCCGGTCGCCGATGACGATGTCGCCGGAGGTGATAGGGATAAGCCCCGCCACAAGATTGAGCGTGGTTGTCTTGCCGCAGCCGGACGGGCCGACGAGCGCAACGAATTCGCCGTCGTTGACCGTCAGCGAAACATTGTTGACAGCTTTGAAGCTGCCGTAGGTCTTGACCAGATCTTTGAGGACCACGTGGGCCACCGCAAACTCCCCTAGTGCTTGACTGCGCCTTCCGTAAGCGCCCGTACGAAGTATCGCTGCAGGACGAGGAACAGGACGACGACGGGCACGCTCATCATGAAGCTGGCCGCCATAAGGCCTGGAAAGTCCGTTGTATTTTCCGAGAAGAAGCGCTGGATGCCGACCGGCAGGGTCAGCTGCTCGTTCTTGGAGAGGAAGGTGTAGGCGTAGATGTACTCGTTCCACGCGCCGATAAAGGAATAGATCGCCGTGGCGATGATTCCTGGCGCCGAGAGCGGCATGACGATCAGGAGAAACGCCTGGAACCGCGTTGCCCCGTCAATGCGTGCCGCCTGCTCCAGTTGCACCGGGATGTTGTCGTAGAAGCCCTTGAGGAGCCAGATTGCCAGCGGCAGACCGAATGTAAGGTAGGTGAGGACGAGCGACCCATGTGTGTTCACCAGCCCGACCGCGCGCATTAGGATGAAGAGCGGCACGAGAAAGATCACTGCCGGGAACATGTTGCGAAGCAGGACGGCGAAGAACAGGAAGTTCCGGCCAGGGAAGGTGAAGCGCGAAAAGGCGTAGGCCGCAGGAACTGCCACGATCACCGAAAGGATGGTCGTGGCGGTGGAGACGAAAAGGCTGTTCCAGAAGAAGCGCAGGAAGTCCTGGCCGACGCTGTTTTGCGGATCAAGCAGCTTCTGGTAGCTGTCGAGGGTCGGTTGGTCCGGCCACCATTGCGGCGGGAATTGCATGGCCGCGAAGCCGGATTTGATCGAGGTGATCAGCATCCAGATCATCGGCAAGGCGGTGTAAAGCAGCATGAACACGAGGAAGATGCGTCCGCCCCACCGCCATCCATCGATGCGCATACGGCGATGGGTCAGGCGTCGATGCGTGGTCTCGGCAATGGTGCTCATGCGCTCCCATCCTTCCGTTCGTTGCCGCTCAGCGCACGGACGTAGAAGTAGCCAAGCGCCATCAGGATCAGGAACAGCAGCACCGAATAGGCCGATGCCACCCCCCAGCGCTGACGGCCGAAGGCAAGTTCATAAATGTGAGTGATCCAGATATGCGATGCGTTCGAGGGTCCGCCGCCGGTCATGATCCAGGGGATGATGAAAGAATTGAAATTGGCCACTGCGAGCAGAAGGATCGTCACCGTCGAGACGTTTCTCAAGTGCGGAAAGGTGACGTGCCAGAACCGCTGCCATGCATTGGCGCCGTCGACTTTTGCGGCGCGCAGCAACTGGTCGGGAACCGTCTGCAGGCCAGCCATCATCATGATCATTGCAAAGGGAAACTCGCGCCAGATATTGACGACGATCAGCGAGGGCAGCACCGTGCCGACACTGTCGATAAAATTCGGCGGCCGGTCGGCCCATCCGAGGCCGACCAGCACGGCGCCGATTATTCCAAAGTCCGAATGGTAGATCCACTTCCAGATATAGGATGCGGCGACCGCGCTGATGACCCAGGGAATGATCAGGATGGCGCGCAGGATGCCCCGGCCGACAAACTCGCCATGGAGCGCGAGCGCACAGGCAAAGCCAAGGACAAATGCGATCAAAGTGGATGCCACTGTCCATATGAGAGTGTTCGAGGTGACTTTCCAGAACACCGGACTTTTGAGGATGGCGGTGTAGTTGTCGAGGCCGATGAAAATCTTGTCCCGGAGCTGCAGGCCGGGCGGTGTGTTAAAGAACGACAGCTCGATCGTGTAGTAGATGGGGTAGGCGATGACGATGAGCATCACGGCGATCGAGGGAAGCACATACGCGTAGTCGGCGCGATGCTCCCAGATCTTTCGCAGCACGCCGGACCGATCGGATTGCAGTCTTGGGTGAGCCTCGGCCTTGCCAGTCAAGATCGTCACTGTGCGGTGCCCTTGTTCTTCGGAATGAACCGGCTGCAATCGAGGTGCAGCCGGTCAGATCGTCAGGATTGACTAGAGACCGCCATCCATCAGGGCTTTGACCTTGTTGGCCGCGTCGTCGGCTGCTTGGTCGACGGACATCGCCCCGGTCAGGGCATTCTGCAGCATGTCCGGTATGATGATGTTCATGATTTCCGGCGACTGTGGCAGCGCCGGGAACGGAATGCCGTAGGGCAGCATCGAAGTCGTGACATCAAGGAACTTGATGCTATCAAGACGTTCCTTCATCCATTTGGTCTTGAAGCCGTTGAGGTTTCCCGGGTTAGAGCCGGCATAGGCCATCTTCAGCGACCATTCGGGGCTCGTCCACATGCAGATGATCGCCTTTGCAGCCGGCTCGTCCACCTTGCCGCCCTCGACATATTCGGGCTTCAGGATGTGAATGTTGGAGCCGCCGAACACGACGGCACGCTTGCCATCGGGACCAGTCGGGATCAGGCCGTAGCGCATATTGTCGATGACGGTCTGCGCCTTGTCCTTGTCGCTGCCCGTCGTCTTCTTCTGCAGGTCGAGCATGACGTTGTAATCGGACGGGTGCGAGATCATCATGCCAAGCTGGCCAGCGAGGAAGAGGGGCTGGTTGTCGGCCTGCTGGTTGGTGAGCGCCGAGACCGGAACCGACTTGTCGCGAACATACATATCGTAGGAGGCTTGCAATGCCGCCTTGCTCTGCGGGCTATCGAGCTGGACCTCTTTATAGGTCGGGTTGGCAGTGGCCTCGTCGAAGACGCCGCCGCCATAGGCCCACAGCTGCGGCATGAAGCGGTACGGCGTATTGCCGGCATTCTTGCGAGCCACGAGGCCGTAACCGGCAACGCCGAGCTTGTCGTGGATCTGCTTGGAATATTTGACGACGTCGTCCCAGGTTGCCGGAGCCTTGTCCGGATCGAGGCCTGCACGCTTGAAGATGTCGGCGTTCCAGATGAACGCCATCGTCTCATTGTTGGTAGGGATGCCGTAGGTCGTCCCTTCCCAGGTGACGGCCTTCATCGCGCCGGGCCAGAAATCCTCGGTCGAATAGCCCACATCCTCGGGTTTGAGCGGCTCCAGATAGCCCTTTGCGGCGAATTCGGTGCCGCCGAGGATTTGCAGGCGGACCGCCATGGGCGCTGCATTGCCGAGCAGCGCGGTGCGGAACTTGTCCAGCAGGTCGTTATAGGTGAGGGCTTGTTCTTCAAGCTGGATGTTCGGATAGGTCTTGCGGAAGGTCTCGAAGAACTCCTTGTAATACTGGCGCAGGAGGTCGGGGTCGCCCTCGAACACGCCCTGATACCAGAAAGTCAGTCGCCCCTTGTAGTCGAGCGGGGTGACCTTGCCGCAATCGCCCGCCGTGTCGAAATCCTGCGTGCCGGCAATGGAGCGCACATATTCCGGCGACCACTTGCTCAAGTCGACCGGCGCAGCCAGCGCCGAGGCGGACATCAACGAAACCATCAAAGCAGTCGAGACAGTGCCGCGCAGAACGGCACGGCCGAGTGAAATCCTCGTCATAGGTAACCTCCCAGGTTCTCTCCCATGCCGCTCAGCGTCAGGCGAGCGGTCTTTGCTCCCGGCCGAGGGACCCTCCCAATGTATCCCTTTGACCTGATCATACGTTTTCAGATCATAGATTAGCTGTCAATGAAAGAAATCGTACATTGTTTGCGGAAGCTTGGCATGATATCCGAGAAAGACGTGTATGGATTGGAGACAGCTTTGGCCGAAACAAGCGATTTTAAAGCACAGCCACCTGAAGGGATCGACGCGACCGGGGCCTCCAGCGAGGGCGCCTCGCTTTATCAGCTGATCAGGGAAGACATCATCGAAGGGCGGCTCGCTGCCAACGAGCGGCTTGTGATCACCGATCTCGCCCGGCGCCACGGCACCTCGACCAACCCGGTGCGCGAGGCTCTGCAACTGTTGCGCGGGGAGGGCTTTGTCACCTTCGTTCCCAACCGCGGAGCGCGTGTGAGGCCGATAGATCAGGATTTTGTTCGCGACATCTACGAGATCGGTGTCTTGATCGAACCGGCCCTGACGCGATGGTTCGTGAATATGGCCACCGCCGAGGACATTGCTGAACTCGAACGCATCCAGGGCCTGATCGAAGAGAACGATTTTGCCGACACGTTCAGGCACAGCGAACTGGACACCGCCTTTCACACCGTCATGTACCAGAAGCACTACAACCGCCATGCCGCCGAGCTTTGGTGGAAGCATCGCGAAGTGCTGCGCGCCGTGAGCCGGCGTTTCAACTTCACGCTCGCCCGCCGTGCCGCGATCCTGAGCGAGCATCGCGAGCTCATCGCGCATGTCAAAGCGGGAAATGCGAACGAGGCAGCCGACCTCATTGCACGCCATGTCGAGGGCTCCGGCCGGCACATCCTCGAGCACATGCGTGCGCGTAACGCCGCTCGGGCAGGATAGATACCCAGCCCGGAATTCGCTTTCCCGACCACTTCAGACAAAGGCAGTTGAGATGAAAATCACCAGCGTTCGACCGTGGCTGATCAAGTCCGATGCTTCCTATTGGGGAGAGTTCCTGTTCGTCGAAGTGACGACCGACGAGGGGGTGAGCGGCTGGGGAGAGATCACCACCACGACGAGGCTCGCCAATCGCGCCCTCTGCACGATCCTGCGGCAGATCGGCGCCGCCGTGACCGGCGAAGACCCGGCGCGTATCGAGTATCTATGGCACAAGATATTCCGCAGCTTCACCTACATGGGCAGTCGCGGCGCAGCAGTCGAATGCGTCAGCGCCATAGACATAGCCCTCTGGGACATCCGCGGCAAAGTCCTTGGCAAGCCGATCTACGAGCTGTTGGGTGGCGCGGTGCGCGATGAAATCGCGCTCTACACCCATCCCGACCAGCGCAAATTCACCGGCAAGGAGGCTGTGGTCCGGGAAATTCGCGACATCGTCGAGTCCGGCCACACTGCGCTCAAGTTCGATCCTTTCCCCTACCAGGGCCGCTCGGCGGATGGAATGCCGCGCGAACAGCGGGACGGCTACCTCGATGGCAGCATGACCCGCAAGGATGAGCGCGAAGCCGCCGAACTCACGGCCCTGATCCGCGAAACGGCGGGCGCCGATGTCGACATCCTCATCGATGCGCATGGCCGCTTCGACGTTCCCACCGCCATTCGCCTTTGCCGGAGCCTCGAGGAGGCTGGTCAGATCGACTGGTTCGAGGAGCCCTGTCCACCCGAGAGCCTCAACGCCCTCAGGCAGGTCCGAGAGAAGGTCAGCGCCGCGATCTCGTGGGGCGAGCGCGGCCACACGAAGTGGGATTTCGTGCCGGTGCTCGAAAACAGGCTCGCCGACTACATCATGCCGGATGTGACCTGGACCGGCGGCATTACCGAACTCAAGAAGATTTCTGCCCTGTGCGAAGCCTACTACATCCCGGTCTCGCCGCATGACGCCGCCGGGCCGATCAACGTCGTTGCCGGAGCGCAGGTGATGATGACCGTTCCCAACTTCTACAAACTCGAAACGTCGGAGTGGAACCTCGGCAAATACGATCACCTCATCGACAGACCGCTCGATGTTTCGAACGGCAGCCTGAAGCTTACGCCGAAACCCGGTCTCGGCGTCGAAATGAACCGAGACTACCTTCAAAGCCACGAGATAGAGCTGGACTAGCAACGCTCTCTGCCGCCCCAGCGTGCGTGCCGAGCCCGCCCCACCGAAACGAGGATAAATCATGCCAGAGGCATATGGAGCCGACGAGGCGCTCAATCGGGTGAATACGCATTCCAGGCCTTCCGACCTTCGCATCACCGACATGCGGGTCGCCGAAATACTCGACGCGCCGTTCACCTCGGTGCTGCTCAAGATCTATACCAACCAGGGCATTGTCGGGCTTGGCGAGGTGCGCGACGGCGCCAGCGCCACCTACGCGCTGATGCTGAAGAGCCGGTTGCTGGGTGAGAACCCTTGCAATATCGATCGACTGTTTCGCCGGATCAAGCAGTTCGGCGGCCACGGCCGGCAGGGCGGCGGCGTATCGGCGATTGAAATCGCCTTGTGGGATCTTGCCGGCAAGGCCTATGGCGTCCCTGTCTACCAGATGCTCGGCGGCCGTTTTCGGGAGAAGGTGCGCGTCTACTGCGATACCGACGCCACCGTGCCGAGCGGCACCGAGACCGGCAAGCGCCTCAAGCAGCGCATGGAACTCGGCTTCACCTTCCTCAAGATGGATTTGGGACTGATGCAGATCGCGGATGTGCCCGGTGCGGTCGTATTTCCCGCCGGCTCACTGGAAGGATACCGCGACCGTCCCAGTCGCGGGCCGCTGAAGACCATCGAAGAGCGGCTTGTCCGCAACGCTTCCTACGATCTGCATAACGTCCAGCACCCGTTTACCGGACTCCATTTTTCCGACAAGGGCCTCGACCTGCTCGAGCAATATATCGCCGAGGTTCGTGAGGTGATCGGCATGCAGGTGCCGCTGGCGATCGACCATATCGGCCATATCTCGATGCAGAACGGCATTCGCCTTGCCCGGCGCATCGAGAAATACGTGCCGGCCTGGCTCGAGGATGTGATCCCCTGGCAGTATACCGAGCAGTACCGACAACTGCAGGACTCCACCACGGTGCCGATCTGCACCGGCGAGGACATATACCTCAAGGAGGGCTTCGAGCCGCTGCTCAGGAGCGGCGGCGTCTCCGTCATCCACCCGGACCTGCTCACCACCGGGGGCATCCTCGAGACCAAGAAGATCGGCGACATGGCGCAGGACCGTGGTGTCGCCATGGCCATCCACATGGCGGAAAGTCCGATCGCCGCAATGGCCGCCGCACACGTCGCGACGGCGACCGAAAACTTCATGGCGCTCGAATACCACGCCTGCGATGTCGGCTGGTGGGACGATATTGTCACCGGCCTTCCCAGGCCGCTGGTGAAGGACGGCTTTATCACCGTTCCCGATAAGCCGGGGCTGGGGATCGACGACGTCGTCGACGAGGTGATCTCGCAGCATCTGCAGCCCGGGGTTACCGGCATCTGGCAGCCGACGGATCACTGGGATGATGAGTATTCCTGGGATCGCACCTGGAGCTGAGGCTGACGGAGCTTAAGATGAAGATCACCGACCTGCGCTGTGCCGTTATCGGCAGACACCCGATCGTCCGCATCGTCACCGACGAGGGCCTCTACGGCCTGGGCGAAGTCGAATTCACCAAGACCTATCTCAAGCCCTTTGTGCTGCATTTCCGTGAGGCGCTGATCGGCGAGGATCCGACCGATGTCGAAAGAGTGATGCTGAAGATCCGCCAGCGTGGCTCCTTCAAGCCGTATGGCGCGGCGGTGAGCGCGATCGAGCATGCGCTCTGGGATATCGCCGGCAAGGCTGCGGGCGTGCCGGCCTATAAACTGCTCGGCGGCAAGGTGCGGGACAAGGTGCGCGTCTACAACGGCTCGGTCCGCCAGAAACGCACCGGTGACCGCCCGGAAGATTACGCCGCTGACGTCAAATGGATGATGGAGCAGCCGCAGAACTTCTTCATGATCAAGCAGGGAATCTCCTTCCATTCCAACATGAAGGACACCATCGAGGACTTCCATTACGGCGTGACGCAGAAGAAGGCCGGCTATCACGGTGCCATGGACCAGGGCGTCATCAGCGAGCGCGGCTTCAACCACATGCTCGACTGCGTGATCGCGATGAAGGAAGTGCTGGGCGACAAGGTCAGCCTGGCGCTCGACTGCGGCCCGGGCTGGATGCTGCCGGATGCGATCAGGTTCGCTCGCGCCGTCGAGAAGTACAATTTGATGTGGCTCGAGGACATGCTGACAGGCGACTACGTGCCATGGGTCAACCCGCAGGCCTATCGGGAGCTGACAACCTCCACGTCGACCCCGATCCATACCGGTGAGCAAATCTACCTCAGGCACAATTTCAAGGAGCTGATCGAGACGCAGGCGGTTCGCGTCATCGGCCCCGATCCGGCCGATATCGGCGGCATGGCCGAGCTCAAATGGGTCGCCGAGCACGCCTACATGCACTCGATCCTGATGGCGCCGCACGGCACCGCCAACGGCCTGCTCGGCCTCGGCGCACTGATCAATGTCTGCGCCACCTTGCCGGCAAATTACGTCGCCTTCGAATATCCGACCGCGTCTGACCCGTGGTGGGAGGATCTCGTGATCGGCCTGCCGCCGCAGATCGTCAAGGACAGCATGGTGGATCTGCTGGAAGCGCCGGGGCTGGGGCTCGACATCGACGCCGAAGGCGCCAGGAAATATCTCATGGAAGAGGATGCGGGCTTTTTCGACTAAACCGCCCTCCACCTGCCGTGCCGATCTTGTCGGTCGCCAGGAACAGGGCTTGCCGAAGTCGCAGGACGATTCTTCTGTGGCTGCCGAGTCTTCAAATTCCCGACCCGTCCAGCTGCTCGTCTTCGTCGCCTTCCCAGGGCGAAGGCATCGAGGTGCGGTTGGCCGAGGGCATCGGCATCCAGCACTTCAACTCCGGTTCGGCATATTCGATGATGTGGCCGGGCGAGGAATCCGACGCCCGCCAGCCTTCGGCACCGAACTGATCGCCATGCGACCAATAGACGAGGTCGACTTCCGCCGGCCCCTGTTCGGAGGCGCGGATCGTCACCAGGATCCGGCTGCCGTCTTTCGGTGCGCTTGCCATGTGGCGCCAGCGGTCTTGCTCGTCCATCGTGCTCCTCCTGCCTTGCTGCGGATCAACTGTCGCTTCGCCATCGAAAGCGGTCAACCCAAACTTTGCCGCGCCGGTGGGACGGTCTGTGCCCGACGCCGCAATATTCATGGCCGGATGGTTTTTTCCCGGCTTGACCGGCCAACAATTCTCCCCTGCTTGCCAAAAAACCACAATTGCCTCACTTAGTTCACACATCCACCCTCGGCATTAAGAATTGGATCAAGACTGAATGCGCATAGCCTATGTTATTCTCGGTGCATTTCTTGCACTCGCCCCGTCCGCCTATGCCGAGGTCGCATCGCCGCCTGCTTTGAAACCGTTGACGCGGCAGGCGCAGGCCGCCGAGTTGAGTGCGCAGTTTCTCTCCCGCTACAGCTACAAGCCGGTTCCGCTCGACGACGCCCTGTCGGCGAGGGTCATGGACGGCTTCATCAAGTCGCTCGATCCGGACCGCATGCTCTTCCTGCAGGCCGATATCGACAAGTTCATGGCCGACCGCAGCGAGATCGACGATGCCATAGAGCGGCAGGACCTCAAGATCCCCTTTGCGATCTTCAACGCCTATCAGGACCGCGTCGTCGACCGCATGACCTATGCCCGCAGCCTGCTGAAGCAGGGCTTCGATTTCAGCGGCAAGGAAGAGTATGCGGTGCTGCGCGACAAGGCGCCCTGGCCGCAGTCGGAGGCCGAGAGCAATGATCTCTGGCGCAAGCGCGTCAAGAACGACTGGCTGCGGTTGAAGCTCGGCGGCAAGGACGAGGCGGCCATTCGCGAGACGCTCGACAAGCGTTATGAAAACACGCTCGAGCGCGCCTACAAGTTCAAGAGCGACGACGTCTTCCAGTCCTTCATGGACGCCTACTCCAATGCGATCGACCCGCATACGGACTATTTCGGCGCGGCCGCCTCGGTCGATTTCAACGTCTCGATGAAGCTTTCGCTGTTCGGCATCGGCGCGGTGCTGCAGGAGCGCGACGACTACACGACGATCCGCGAACTCGTGCCCGGCGGGCCGGCGCAGCTCTCCGGCAAGCTCGCCGTCGGCGACCGCATCACCGGCGTCGGCCAAGGCAAGGACGGCCCGATCAAGGAGGTGGTGGGCACGCGCCTTGACGAAGTCGTGCAGATGATCCGCGGCAAAAAGGGCACCGTGGTGCGCCTCGACATTCTGCCGGCCGATGCCGGCGCCGATGGCGTGCATCGCGTCATCAGCCTGGTGCGCGACAAGATCAGCCTGGATAAGCAGGCGGCCCGGAAGACCGTGCTTTCCGTCAAGGCGGGCGAGACCACCCGCAAGATCGGCATCATCACCCTGCCGGTTTTCTATGAGGATTTCGAAGCCAAGAACAAGGGCGACAAGGATTACAAGAGCGCCAGCCGCGACGTCGCCAAGCTTCTCGGCGAACTGAACGAGGAGAAGGTCGACGGCGTGCTCATCGATCTGCGCAACAATGGCGGCGGTTCGCTCGACGAGGCTATTGATCTCACCGGCCTCTTCATCGGCAAGGGCCCGGTCGTCCAGCAGCGCGCCAGCAACGGCAAGATCGAGGTCAAGAGCGCCGACCTTAGAACGCCTGCCTGGACCGGCCCGTTGGGGGTCCTGATCAACCGCGGCTCGGCCTCGGCCTCGGAGATTTTTGCCGCGGCCATCCAGGATTACGGCCGGGGCGTGATCATCGGCGAACCGAGTTTCGGCAAGGGCACGGTTC
Organism: Rhizobium lentis; assembly: GCF_017352135.1. Classification (NCBI taxonomy): domain Bacteria; kingdom Pseudomonadati; phylum Pseudomonadota; class Alphaproteobacteria; order Hyphomicrobiales; family Rhizobiaceae; genus Rhizobium; species Rhizobium lentis. Next base: position 365,594 of record NZ_CP071456.1, on the reverse strand, counting down.
AGACGGTCGTCGATCTCGACCAGATCGTGCACAACAGCAAGCCCGAATTCGGCGAGCTGAAGGTGACGATCGCCCAGTTCTTCCGGATCAACGGCGGCACGACGCAGCTGCGCGGCGTCACTCCCGATATCAGCCTGCCCGGACTGTCCGATCCCACGAATTTCGGCGAGACGAGCTATGACAATGCCCTGCCGTGGGCCGAGATCAAGCCTGCAAAATATGCGCCCGAAGGCGATGTCACGGCCTTGCTGCCGGCCCTGCAAAGCCGCCACGACGCGCGGGCCAAGGCCGATCCGGATTTCCAGCGTCTGCTGCAGGACATTGCCGATCTGAAGGCGCAGCGCGAGAAAGGCGTGGTTTCCCTCAACGAGGCCGAACGCCGCAAGGAAGCGGCGGCGCGCGAGGCGCGGTTCAAGGCGCGCGCCGAAGCCGGCGATGACGAGAGCCCTGCCGGCGACGATGGCCTGCAGGCGGACGAGCGCAGCCTGAGCGCCGATATCGCCATGGAAAATGCCCGGAAGAAGGCGAAAGACGTCCTGCTCGACGAATCCGCCGCCATTGTTGCCGACGCGGCGGATTTGGGGAGGACGCCGTAAAGGCAGCCGCACGGCCAGTCGGGAAAGCCTGCGCTGCGGCGGTATGACGGAATGCGTAACGACGATATCTTTACGATCCTTGTAAAGATAATGTCGTTACGCTATATCGCTCCAGACAGGAGTTTCCGATGCCGACATCCACCACGAACAAGAGCCCGGACGCAAGCGTGCCGCTGAATATGCGCATCAAACCTGCGACCCGCAATTTGATCGACCGCGCCGCTGAGCTGCTTGGCAAGACGCGCACGGATTTTATGCTGGAGGCTTCCGAACGGCGGGCTGAGGAAGTACTGCTCGACCGTGCCATCGTTACGGTCAGCCCCGAAATCTATGCTGAATACCTTGCCCGCCTCGACGCGCCGGCTAAGCCCAATGAGCGTCTGAAACGGACCATGTCGACCAAAGCACCATGGGATGAGGCGTGACCCTCAGCCCTCCGGCGCCATTGGCCGATCATCACGAGCTGGTCGAATTCGGTTCCGGCGTGCCTGAACTGGATGATTGGCTGCGTCGCCGCGCCCGCGCCAACCAGGCGAGCGGCGCATCGCGCACCTTCGTCGTGTGCGAGGCAAACCGGGTCGTCGCCTACTACGCGCTCGCCTCGGGCGCAGTGCGGCAGCCGGAAGCGCCCGGCCGTTTTCGGCGCAACATGCCCGATCCGATTCCGGTTGCCGTGCTTGGCCGTCTCGCCATAGATCGATCGTACCAGGGGCGGGGTCTCGGCAGGGCCCTGGTGCGCGACGCGGGCCTGCGCCTGCTCAACGCCGCAGAGATCATCGGAATCCGCGCTCTGCTGGTGCATGCGATTTCCGACGAGGCGCGAGCCTTCTACGAGGCGGTCGGCTTCCTGCCCTCGCCATCCGATCCGATGATGCAGATGGTCGGCTTGCATGATCTCGACAGCGCGCTGCGCTGACACACATCGCGGGCAATCCGCGCACGTCCAACAGTGAGGGCGATCCGCATCAGCGCGGTATCCGCTGCGCGAAGCGTGCGAATTTGCTACTCCAGCGTTTATCGCCTACAATTCTTGGGCAGCGCCCCCGCGAGGCCGTCTCGTTGATATCTCCGGAATCACCGAAGGCGCCTTTGCTTGCTGCCGCCGGCTCTTTTCTCGTGGGATTTCTGCGCCATGTCATGCCAGGGCAACCAGACAGGGTTCGGTATGGACGCACTCATCGAACAGCTTCTCAACCTTTCCGCACAGACCGAAACGCTGATGGCGCTCTACGATGGGGATGACCGGCTGCGCTATGCCAACAGCGCCTTCCGCTCGGCCTATTTCATCGAGCCGGAGGAAACGCCGCTCTGGCCGGATCTGATGCGGCGCAATTTTCATCTCGGCCGCGGCACCGTCATCCGCACGGAGAATTTCGAGGAATGGCTGCGCTCGACCCAGTCGCGCCGAGGCAAGATCGGCTATCGCGCCTTCGAGACGGATCTTTCCGACGGCCGCTGGCTGTGGATGACCGAGGCAGTGCAGAAGAACGGCTGGATGCTCTGCATCGCCAGCGACATCACCCGTCTCCGAGCGCACGGCCGCACCGTCCGGCAGGATCGCGACCAGGCGATCAAGGCTTCCTACACCGACGAACTCACCGGCGTTGCCAACCGCCGCTTCGTCATGGCCCGCGTCGAAGACATGCTGGCCGCTGTCCGGCATGGCGGCAGCGGCTGCCTCGCCGTCTTCGACATCGATAATTTCAAGCACATCAACGACCGGCTCGGCCACCACGCCGGCGATCTCGTGCTGCGCGATTTCGCCCACCGCATCCATCAGAATGTCCGCCGCAACGACTGCTTCGGCCGCGTCGGCGGCGAAGAATTCCTCCTCGTCATGCCGGCCACCGGGCCGGAGGACGCGCTTGCCATGGTCGAACGCATGCTGACAGTGATCCGCTTCTCCCGACCGCTGCCGGACTCGCCCGACTTCAGCTACACGTGCTCCGCCGGGATCGCGACGTGTGTGCCGACGGACAGCGCGTCGGAGCTTTATAGGCGGGCGGATCAGGCGCTTTATGATGCGAAGATGAGTGGTCGGGACAGGGTGCGGGCGGCGTAGAGCATCGGCGTTTCAGATGTCACCCAGGGGCAATGACACTCGTTTCGGCGCTAGAGCGCATAGCGATCTTTCAGATTCGCTTTAGGTCATTGCTTTTGCGCGTGGCGCAAAATCGCGGACAGTTTTGCGCGACGACATGCCTGAACGCCATGACGGATGCATAGAGGCCAATTAGTCAGCTCTTGTTAACGACGTGTGAGAGGTTGAATGCAGTAAAGGCGCCGAGTGCACTCACTCCCAATGTAAACCCTACCATTTGAACGAAAAGGGCAACCCGGCGCCATTTCGTTAACGCGTCCCGATATTGATCGCCGTCTAGGCCCTTCCTCTCGAAACGCTGGTAGCTCGCATAGATCCGTTCCCATGCAGCAAGCTGCCCAAAGCCGCCCACCATCGAAGCGGCCAGAGCGATCCACGAAATCCAAAACAGGTACGAAAAAACGGGCTGCTGAAGTTGCGGCCTAAAAGAAACTGAAAATGCGAAGAGCGCGCCAGCAACAAGAATAAGCGTTTTGATGAACTCCTGTCTGTAGGCATTCGCCAATGCCAAATCACGATGCACGGTCTCAAGGGTGTGTTCGGAAGTCTTTTCCATCGTGTGACGTCCATCCTCGGCGTTGATTAAACTTTGCGATTGCAAGACCCGGGGGAAAAGGTTCAAGTCTCGCGTGGCGCCTATTGGAGCATGACGATCAGCATGCGAAATGACAACTGAGAGGCCGAGATTTCCCCGGGAATCAAGTCTCTACGTGAGGACGTTAAGGGTCGTGACGAAATGAGGACTACAAGAACAACCTCGAAGGTGCGAGAAATCGGTGGTGACATTGATCGGAAAGGCTCCGTGGACACAACGGGTGTCATCTCGTTCTATCGAGCCAACGAGCGCCCCTATGGCGTGCTGAGTAATCTCTACCGGCGAGAGATCGAGTTTGAAGGACGGATTTTCCCTACCTCCGAACACGCGTATCAAGCCGGAAAGGCACTCAAACCTGCCGTTCGCGAATGGATCCAGGCTGCGCCAAGTCCTTCACTTGCTGCCATGGCTGCCCACGGCCTGTATACCTGGGACGTCGTCCCCGACTGGGCGAACATAAAATTTGATCGCATGCGGGCGGTCCTGCGGGCGAAGTTCACGCAGCACCCGGATCTGGCGGAGATCTTGATTTCCACCGGCACGAAAAGGTTGGTTGAAGTCGGTTCTGTGAATAACGCTGTCAATCGACTTTGGGGCGAGGTCAATGGCAAGGGCAAAAACATGTTAGGTGTCATGCTTATGGAACTGCGCGAGGAGATTTCGAACGGCTTAATCGAACAGGATTCGTGGTTAAGGCGCGATGAAGTATCCCTCGACAATAGGTCGCTCAATGAAATGCGTGCTGATTCTCAATGACGCCATATGAAATCGAGCTTGAAGAACTGCAAGGGAGTCTCGACAAGGCGCTCGCTGCTTCCATTGAGCCTCTCAAATTGGCGATTGCCGGCGCAAGTCAATCGAGTGTCATCGCCGTCGGTTCAGGCGGTTCCTATACAGTTGCCTCCCTGCTGTGCAGCCTTCACGAGGCCTACACAGGCCGTATATCACGACCCATTACTCCGCTTGAACTTATCTGCAACCCTACGTTAGCTTCAACCAGCCCGATTTTTATTTTTTCGGCAGAAGGTAAGAACCCGGACATACTCGAAGCATTGCAGCGAGCACGTCAGCACAGTTCACGGGCTGTCCACGTCGTTACCAACAGACAGGACAGCCCATTGATGGATCTGGTCCGATCAATGAACGACGTAGCCCCACACGTGTTTGATCTCGCTCATAAGGACGGATATCTCGCCACCAACAGCCTTGCTTTGAGCGCCTCTTTAATCGCACGGGCATTTGGTGAATTAGATCAAGATGGTCCTCCTGATTTTTTCAGGATGTCCGACATTCGATTCGATCAGCTATCGCTCTTCGAATGGGTGGAGAGCGCGTCCGAGTTTGCCAGTGAAGCCGTCGCGCGAAGGAGTGTAATAATCGTCTTCTCTCCGCGTCTTCGGCCAATCGCCGAGGACCTTGAATCGCGGTTTGCGGAATCTGCACTGCTTTTCATTCAACTGGCCGACTTCCGTTCCTTTGCGCACGGGCGACACCTTTGGCTCACCGAACGATCCAAGGACACGGCCCTCCTGGTGATTACCGAGCCGAGCGTTGGAGGGCTTTGGCAAGATATGCGTGCGCAAGTTCCCGATGAGGTCGCGACGTTCGAAATGCCCCTCAATGGATCCACTCCCCCGGACTTAATCGCCGGCTTATTGGGTGGTATGCATCTGGTGTCTAAAGTGGCCAATGCGGCCGGCAAGAACATTGCCAGGCCTCCCCTCTCCGAACTTGGCCGGAAACTGTACTATGCGAAGCTGGGAGAGCTGGTCCCTCCTCCAGACGAAGAGCGAATTCGAGGCGAACATTCCAAATACGAGGTTCTTGGCGCCAGATGGCCCAGCCGGCGCAGTAGCGGGAAAATTCGGCGCGCGCGATTGGAGGCAGAGGCGTCGCTGGAAAACCAGAAGTTCCGTGCAGTTGTCTTCGACTATGATGGTACGCTGTGCAGTTCAAATGCGTTGGATACACCGCCACCAGAGGCGATTTGCGCGCATCTCCGGCGTCTGGCCGAGGCGGGTATCATGATCGGCATTGCCTCAGGAAGGGGCGGCTCCATTGCTGAACGCTTTGAACCGATTTTTGATATGTCAATCTGGCCCAGAATCCGGCTGGGGCTGTATAATGGTGGTTGGATCGGTGAGCTCGGTCACCGTCCACCTGCACAGTCTGAGTTGAGCGACTTTCTTATTCACGCCAAGCGGGTCGTGACTGGTCTGAAGTCATGCGGCGTGCCAATTCACCTTGTCCGGGAAAACCCACCCTTTCAATTGAGCGTGCGCTTCGAGAACGGCGTTAGCACCGAGGACATGTGGTTCGTTGTTACTGACGCAATGAAGCAATCGGGGCTTGAGACCGGCATTATTTTGCGAAGTAAACACTCCGTTGATATTTTGGCGAGCGGCGTCAGCAAATCGCATGTCGTCGCCGATATCGTCCAACGCGATCGAATCGATCCCTACGAGATCATTACCATGGGGGATCTTGGTGCTTGGCCGGGTAACGACTCATCTTTACTGCAGCACCGCTTCTCCTTGAGCGTTGATCTACCGTCGCGACGCCTCGACCGCGGCTGGAAGTTGGCGCCGCGGTTTAAGAGAGATGTCGATGCAACCTTGTGGTATCTATCTCGCATGCAGACCTCCGGCGACGGGAGTTTCAGATTGTTTCTTTCCGGTGAGGAAGAATGAAAGACATCAATGCGCAGGCCCTTCTTGCCCAAGTGATGGACTGGAAGGATCCCGAAGTCGTGGGGCAAAATGCTTCTATTTTGCAATTGCTGGCGGATTACAAATACAATCACTATCAACGGTTCGGACCGGGGAAGCAGTTCGTCGAAAGCCTCGCCCTTTGGCTCAACCAATTTGACAAGGCCGACCGGCCGGTAGCGCTCGGATTGGTTCGCGACAGGCTGATTTTCATCTCGGAGCGCGAGATTTCACACCTCGTCAAGCTGTCCTATCCCGATGTGATCGTGCAAGATCGACTTCGACTTGTCGCCGAGGAAAACGAGATAGCAGCCTACAAGGTTGCCGCGTTAGCGAGACACCGCCGTTTCGAGGAGCTAAGAATCCGCTCTCTCTATCTTGGTTTGAGCGACGGCGCGCATACGAACGAACTCCGACGTGCCAGCAATGGCGCGATCAGCAATGAACAGATCTGGCAGGCCTATGAACTCGGAGACGCGAAGGCGGAAGACATGCTGTCAGAGCTTCGCAAATCTCTGACAAACGGCAACTTCATTCCGTCTAGTCCCACTAGTTCTGGTGACAAGGAACGTTTCAGCCTCATCTGGCTTGTGGATGATTTCTCAGGAAGTGGCAATACGTATATTCGATATGATGCCGAAGAGCGTAAATTCAAAGGCAAGATCAAGAAGATTTATGAGCGGATCTATGAGGGTGACCTGATCAACCCTGATTACTACGAGGTATCTCTGCTGCTCTACGTCGCCACCAGGCAAGCGATCGACCACATCGAATACTGGTCGGAACGGTTTACGAATGAAAGGGGCTACAAACCGCTCAAAGTGCATGTGCTTCATCCGATTGAAAAATATTGCTCGCTTTCAGCTACCCACGATGGCCCGATTATTGAAATCGCTAAGCAGGACCGGTACTACGATGCGAGGGCCAGTGATGAACATATTAGAATTGGGGGAACCGACGATGCAAAGCTTGGATTTGCAGCCTGCGCGCTTCCGCTGATCCTCTCTCATAACACTCCGAACAATTCGATTTATGCTCTTTGGGGACCCGAAGATAAGTCTTTCTTTGGATTATTCCCTCGGGTGAGCCGGCACCGAGAGATGTAATGGCATATCGAGCAAACCCCTTTCTAGAACGGATGTCTGAACGGACCACGTCCGACCAGGATTTCGTTCATTTGTTCTCGCCCAAGATCTTGGAAAAGCTCCACGAGGACTGTTTCAAGGGCGCGGTGCATATTTTCCGAAGCCCGCCCGGCGGGGGAAAATCTACTATATTACGTGCGTTTACGCCCAATTCTTTAAGGGCCTTTTGGAATGCCGGACCCACTCAGTCAGAAACGTACAAATTCCTAGTCGAGCGCGGCGTGTTGGGCGAGGAGGATGGCCCTGTCGTTCTGGGTGTTATGTTGTCCTGCTCTTCCGGCTATGCGGATCTACCGCCGGGTGCGTCAAATGCCAGCACCGAACTTTTTCGAGCGCTCCTAGACTGCCGGATCGTTATGCGAACGTTGCGAAGCTTGTCGGAATTCCTCAGCAGTGGCATGCCGGATGCACTCGATGAGGTGCAATTGCAATATGATGCCCACGCGAGCGGATTAAGGGCGATTCCTCTTCACGACACCGCCGCTGCCATGATGAAATGGGCCGAGGACAGCGAACGGTCGGTCTACGAACATCTGGATATTTTGTCGTCCCAAAGGGCCGAAAGCCCACCACCTGCCCATGCTCGTTTTGAATCTATCCTGTGGCTACAATCCGTCCGTTTCTCCCATAAAGGTAGGGAGGTGGCTTCAACTCGGCTCCTAATGATCGATGACGTTCAGGCTCTGCGGAAGGCACAGCGTTCGCTGCTGATCGATGAATTGGTCACGCTGCGGCCGTCCATTCCCGTCTGGCTCGCGAGCCGCACCATCGCGTTCGGTGAGGAGTTCTTGTCCCAAGGGGCAAGAAGTGGACGAGATGTGCGAGAATATCCGCTCGAAGAGCTTTGGGGGAACGGGAGCAATAATCGTCAGTTCAACGCATTCGCACAAAGCATTCTGGACAGGCGGTTCCAAATGCAGACCGTCGTGCCTGGCCAAGCGTTCGGTCAGTATCTTCAGGAGAACTTCCCGCTCAATGAATTGAACGATGCCTATGTCCAAGCCCGCTCGCTGTTCGAAGTCTTCTCAGCGCGGTATAAGCGGAACATTCGTTATTCGGACTGGTTGGCCAATGCTACACACGGGCCGCCGACTCCTAGTCTAGATGCTATAATCAGCCTGTATGTGACTAGGATTTTAATCGCGCGTGACGAAGCCAATAGACAGCTCTCGTTTGAATTGACCCCTCTTCCAGCAGAGGAACTGCAAGAGCGCGACAGCGGCGCTACAAAAGGCGCTGCTGAAATCTTCATGAATTTCGAGCAGAAGTTTCCATACTATTACGGTCTCGACAGGCTTTGCACCCTGGCAACTAACAATGTTGAAGAGCTCCTCTCGTTAGCGGCGGCACTTTACGAGGGAATGAAGGCCAAGCAGGTTCTTCGGCAGAGAGCATCCCGAGAGCTGCTGCCGCAAGAACAGGAAAAGCGGTTGCAGGAAGCTGCCGCAAACAAACGCGACTTCATCACTCGGAACCACAAAGACGGCACTAGGGCGCAGCGGTTGCTCGATTCGATAGGTTTGTTCTGCCGGGATCGAACTTTCCAGCCGAACGCTCCCTATGCTCCAGGAGTCACCGGTGTGCGCCTATCCAACTCGGAACTATCAAAGTTTGAGCGCATCCAAGACCAGACAAATATTGGTAAGTTGAAGAAAGTGCTCTTTGAGTGTGTTGCAGAGAACCTCTTGGTAACGCGCGAAAGCGCCGCAAGCACTAATAGAGAAGGAGGAACGGTATTCTATCTCAACAGAACCCTTTGCGCTCACTTCTCCCTCCCGCTCCAATATGGCGGATGGCAGGAAACCACGATCCAAAAACTGTCGGACTGGATGGAGGGTGGCTACCAGCCTGCAGCGAAACTCAGCCTTGGAGGTGGATGACTTGATCTGGGAAAACTATGTATTTCGCCGCGGCGTTGCGGTGGAAGACCTTTGGGACGATATGTATGCGGATCGCAAGAAAAATAACCGTCCGATGCGGCTGTTGTATATTGCCGGTCGGGGGTTTGACGTACGGGCCAAAGATGTCATTTCGAAATACGTCGAGCGGCTGAATGCGTCTGGATGCCAGATCCAACAAGCGACCCTTCTCCTAATAGGTTTCAGCGGCTATCAGTTGTCGCCCGAACTCGAAGACCTGACGAGCGAAAATGCAAGCATATTGGAGGATATTTTTGGCCAGATTGGCAAAGTGGAGACTTATTTTATCGATGAAACGGAAGATGACGAAGAGCTGAATGCCACCATCATGCTTAGGCTCGGCGCAGCCAAGATTCTCAATTTTCTGGATGACGTCACGGATATTGTTCTCGACGTCAGTTCGCTTCCTCGAATTGTTTATCTCACGATTCTTCTCTCCGTACTTGCTCGGATCGTCCCCGCAGCAACCGATCAGAACCAACTAACGAGCCACGGTGTAACATTCCAGGTATTGGTCGGCGAGGACCCCGAACTGGATAGCAAGATCGCCGCCCAAGATCCTAGCAATGATCTCGTCTTGATTCCGGGATACTCGGAAGCATTTCAGTCTGAAGCGTTGCGCGATATGCCGATGGTTTGGTTTCCTATTCTTGGGGAAAACCGCCTTGCGCAAGTGCAGAAGGTAGAAAGCAATATTCCTGATTGGGCGGAAATCTGCCCCGTTCTGCCGCATCCGTCGAAAGATCCACGGAGAGGTGACAAGCTCCTGACAGAGTATGACAACACGCTTTTCGCCAAGCGACAGACGCCACTCAGCAACATTATCTATGCGCACGAGGGGCATCCATTCGAAGTTTACAGGCAACTGCTGGAGGCCATGTTGCGCTTTCGTAATACATTGTCGGTTATTGGAGGAAGCCGCCTTGTCGTGACGCCGCTCGCGAGCAAGCTGATTACCGTCGGCAGCGCATTAGCTTGCTTCGAAATGAAAATGCGGTCTGTTGACAGCACGTCCGGTGTCGCGATCCCCTATGCGGAGCCGAAGCGCTATGTTGTCGAGGTCGGCGCGCTGAGATCATCAAAGGCCGATCTGTCGGTCCTCGTTCTTACCGGGGATCCTTTTCAGGGTTGATCCGCAGACTATCGGCATAGCCGCTGAACCATTCGCTGCCCACTCACCCCACCTCACCAAACTCCGCCGCCAGCACCGCATCCTTCAGCGCCCGCGAATAAGCATGCTGCGGATCATCCAACACCGCCCGCGCCCGCCCGCGCTCAACAATCTCCCCCTTGCGCATGATGATAATATTGTCACTGACATAATAAGCCGTCGCCAGATCATGCGTGATGTAGATGATCGAAAGACCGAGCTCGTTTTTCAGCCTGCCGAAGAGGTTGACGATCGCCATGCGTAGCGACGCGTCGACCATGGAGACCGGTTCGTCGGCCACCAGCAGGCGGGGCTCAGGGATCAGCGCGCGGGCGATGGCGACGCGCTGCAGCTGGCCGCCGGAGAGTTCGTGGGGGAAGCGGCCTTTCACCTCTTCCAGCGTCAGGCCGACATGGTGGAGGGCGGCGTCGGCCATCTTCTCCACCTCCCGCCGGTCCGGCCGCTTGCCGGAGGCGGAAAAGTTGCGGGCGGTCTCGAAGAGATAGCGGTCGACCCGCTTCAGCGGGTTGAAGGCTTCGAAGGGGTTCTGCAGCACCGGCTGCACCTCCTTCATGAAGGCCTTGCGTTCGGCCCGGCTGTGGATCGCGACGGTCTTGCCGGCAAATTGCAGCTCGCCTTCGGTCGGTTCCGTCTGGCCGAGGATCATTGCCGCCACGGTCGATTTGCCCGAGCCGGATTCGCCGACGATCGAGAGGATCTCCGGCTCGTCGCCGATCTCGAAGCTGACGTCGTTGACGGCGGTGATCAGCCGCCGGCCGAGCATGCCGCCCTGGCGGTAGATTTTCGTCACATGCGAGAGGCTAAGCAGAGTCAAACCTGATCCCCCGTAACCGCAAAACACGCCACCCGCCGCTCCGGCGCGACGGTGACCAGAGGCGGAACCTTCTGTGAGCAGATCTCCATGCGCTTCGGGCAGCGCGGGTGAAAGCGGCAGCCTTCCGGCGGCATGGCGAGGTTCGGCGGCCGTCCCTCCAGCGAGGGCCGGGTGGTGGGGTCGCCGATCTTCGGCAGGCTGCCGACAAGATGCTGCGTATAGGGGTGGAGCGGCGCGCTGAAGAGCTTGGCCGTCGGCGCCTCCTCGACCAGCCGGCCGGCATAGACGATGCCGATGCGGTCCGAGACAGTCGCATGCACGCCCATATCATGGGTGACGAACAGAAAGGACGAGCCCATCTCGCGCTGGATGTCGCGGATCATCGACAGCACGTCGCGCTGCACGATCACGTCGAGCGCGGTCGTCGGCTCGTCGGCGATGATTAACTCCGGCGTCAGGATGGTGGCGAGCGCAATGGTCATGCGCTGGCGCATGCCGCCGGAGAGTTCGTGCGGATAGGCGTCGAGCAGCTGCGGATCGAGCTTCAGCCGCTGCAGGTGGTTGGCGACCTTCTCGAAGAACACCGGCTTGCTCACCTTCATGTGGCGGAAGGCAAAATCGGTGAAGGAATGGCGGATCCGGCGCACCGGATTGAGCACATTCATCGAGCCCTGCATGATGTAGGAGAGATGCTTCCAGCGCAGCGCCACGCGCTCCTCCGGCGTCATCGCGTAGAGATCCTGGGTGCCGCCGCCGAAATGGAATTTGACGCTGCCGGAGACGACCCTGAGCGGCGGCCGGATGGCGCCGGCGATGGTCTTGATCAGCGTCGTCTTGCCGCTGCTCGATTCGCCGGCGACGCCATAGACCTCGCCGCGGCGGATCGTCAGGCTGATATCGTCGACGGCCCGCACCTCGCGATCGACGCCATAGAGGAAGGCGCGGTAATAGGCTTTCAAGTTGTCGATTTCGACCAGATTCTCCATGCTAATTTCCCATCCGGTTCAGCCGGCTGCGCGGATCATTGTATTCGTTCATCGACATGGAGAGCAGGAAGAGCGCCAGGAAGAGAATGACGATGACGGCGACGGGAGCGGCCACCCACCACCAGATGCCCGAGATCAGCGCCGAATGCGCATTGGCCCAGTAGATCATCATGCCCATGGTCGGCGTCTCGATATCGGTGAAGCCGAGCACCGAAAGGGTGATCTCCATGCCGATCGACCAGATCATGTTGTTCATCGTCGTGGCAAAGACGATCGGCAGCACGTAGGGCAGGTGCTCCTCCACCAGGATCTTGCGCATCGTCATGCCGGAATAGACGCTCTGGGTGGTAAATGGCCGGCTCTTCAGCCCGAGCGCCACGGAGCGGATCAGCCGCGCATCATAGGACCAGCCGAGCGAGGCCATGATGACGATCAGCGCCACCCAGGTCATGTTGTCCTTCAGCACGAAATAGAAAAGGATCAGCAGCGGAAATTGCGGGATGACCATGACGCTGTCGTTGATCGCCATCAGCACCCGGTCGACCGCGCCACCGGCATAACCGGCGACCAGCCCGACCACGAGCGAGATGATGCGCGAGAGAAAGGCGACGCCGATGCCGAAATAGAGCGTGTTGCGAAGGCCGATCGTCAGCTGCCAGAACACGTCCTGGCCGCGCGATGTCGTGCCGAGCCAATATTCGCCGTCCGGCGGCATGTCGGGCGGCAGGAGATAGATGTCGGTCGCGCCATAGGGCGAGAAATAGGACAGGATCACCAGGCCGACGATGACGGCAAAGAGCAGCAGGCCGCAGAGGAATTCCATATTCTGGCGGGCGAGGTCGCGGATGATGGTAAACATGGCCTATTCCACCTTGATGCGCGGATCGATCAGCGGGCTCAGCACGTCGATGATGAAGACGGCGGCGGCGACGCCGACGATCGACAGCGCGCTGAGGCCGAGCACCAGGCTGTAGTCGCCGGCATGCACCGCTTCGATCAAGAGATTGCCGATGCCGGGATAGCCGAAGACGATTTCGGTGATGACGGTGCCGTTGAAGATCGCGCCGAGCGACATGGCAAGCCCGGTGAATTGCGGCACCATGGCGTTGCGGGCGATGTAGGAGCGCAGGATCTTTCCCTTCGGCACGCCGCCGAGCTCGGCAAAGACGACATAGTCGTCGGTGATGATGTTGGAAACCAGTGCCCGCATGCCGATCAGCCAGCTGCCGGCGCCGACCAGGATCAGCGACAGGGCGGGCAGGATGGAATGTTTGAGGATGTCGAGGACCAGGGCAAAGGAAAGATCCAGATTGGCGTTCATCTCATAGCCGCCATTGATCGGCAGCACCGGCCAGATGAAGCCGAAGACGATGAGCAGCACGAAGGCGAGGATATAATAGGGAATAGGCAGCATCGCGATGAAGACCAGGCTGACGGCCTTCAGCACCATGTCCTTGCGATAATAGCCGGCAAGCGCGCCGATCGCATTGCCGAGCACGAAGGTGATCAGCGTCGAGACCGTCATCAGCCCGATCGTCCAGGGCAGCGACCGCAGGATGATGGTGGAGACGGGGGTCGGGAAGGCCGAGAGCGAGGGGCCGAGATCGCCGGTCGCCAGCCGCAGCCAGAAATGAAGATATTGCTCCCAGATCGAGCCCTGCATGCCGTAGAGCTCGCGCAGCGACTGGCGCATCAGTTCGATTGCATTGGGATCGGACTGACCCATCTGGGTGATGGCGCCTATGCTTTCTTCGACCGGGTCGATCGGGGTCAGGTGGGTGACGAAGAAGGTGATCGTCACGCCGAGAAAGACGACGAGCAGAAACTGACCGAACCGCTTCAGCACAAAGATCAGATAGGGCGTCATAAGGCGAAAGTTCCTCTCTGCTTCCTTTCTTGAAAGGATCGACGAGCATGGCAGCTGGGGCTCATGCCCGCCGATGAGGGGGCCGGCGCGGTGGCTTACGCGCCGGCGTTGGGAGGGTTATTGCGGCTGAGCCGGCTTCAGCTTGACCATCATCAGCCGCGAATTCGCCCAGTTCGGCACCGGATCCGTATAGGGGTCCTTGATGGTGGGATAACCGGTCCAATAGGTCGTATCCATCGAGGTGAAGACGTTATAGGACATCAGCGGGATCGTCGGCATTTCGCGGGCGACCAGCTTCAGATAGTCCTTGCCGAGCTCCATGCCCTTCGGATCGTCGGCGCTGATGCCGCGGATGCTCTCGATGATCTTGTCGAGCTCCGGATTGGACCAGCGCTGCCAGTTGCGCGGCGGCTGAACCTCGCCCTTCTTGGCGACGAACTGGGAGTGCCAGCTGTCGAGGAAGAAGGAGAGGTCGGGATCGCCGCCCCAGGTTTCAACGCTCCAGGCGATCGCCACCTGGAAATCGCCGGGCTGCAGCGCCGTCTGCCAGAGTTTGGCTGCGGGCACGGCTTTGGCGTCGATGCCGAAGGCCGCCCATTGCTGAGCGATCAGCGTGCCGGCGCGGGTGAAGACCGAGCGTGTGTCGCCTTCGACCGTCATGCGGATCTTGAAGGGCTGACCATCCGGGGTCAGCCATTTGCCGCCTGACTTTTTGAAGCCGGCCTTTTCCAGAAGTTCGCCGGCCGCTTTCGGGTCGGGTTTCCACCAACCATAGCCGAAGGCAGCGGTGATCGCTTCCGGATCGGTCGGGATCTGGTCCTTGAACTTCGGCTGCTTGCGCAGGATATCGGCGATCTGCTGCCCGACTGTCGGGTCATAGGGCTTGATCTTGCTCTTGCCGGTATCGATCTCGAAATTCTTCAGCCAGTCCTGCATCGGCGCCTGATAGTCTTTCATCGTCGCCGCCGTCGGCGGCACGCCGAGCGCCGAAAGCGTCGCCGCCCCGCGGTAGCTCGCCATGTCGACGGCCTTGATGTCGATCAGGAGGGCCAGCGCCCAGCGCACATCGGCATTGTCGAAGGGCGCTTCCTGGGTGTTGAAGATCACGGCCGGCAGCGTCGGATCCGGATGGGCGAAGGGGAAGCCCGGGAACCAGGTCTCGATCGTCTTCGACTTTTCCTTGAGGGTGAACATGCCCTCCGGCGTATTATCGTGGATGATATCGAGATTGTGCTCGAGCTGGGCGATCGTGCGCTTATCCGGCGGGCCGGGATCGGTATAGGTCACATATTTCGGGGCCGGCTCGCCGAAACGGGCAAGCGAGGTGCGCTGCCAGTCGTCGCGCTTCTCCCAGGTATACCATTTGCCCTGCGGATCGTAGGCCTTCAGCTTGTAGGCGCCGAGCGAGACGGGATTGGCGAAATCGTAGCGAAGCGGATCTTCGACCTTCTCGAACACGTGCTTCGGCATGATCCAGGCGCCGTTCCAGCGCACGGTGAAGATCGCATGGAAGCGCGAATTCGGCTTCTTCAGCTTGAACACCACCGTCTGGGGATCGGTCGCCTCGACGCTGGCCACCTGCACCGAGAAGGCAGCGCTCCAGACCATGCCGGGATGGTCCATCTGGGTCTTGACGGTATAGACGACGTCGTCGGCGGTGAACTCGACGCCGTCGCTCCAGTAGAGCCCCTTGCGCAGTTTCACGGTCATTTCGGTGAAGTCGGCATTATATTGCGGCTTGTCGGCGGCGAGCGAATTGTCCCAGCTCGCGCCGCCAAGCCCCTGTTCTGGGTCGATATACCAGAGCGTATCCATGGTCAGCTGCTGCAGACCGGTGGAAACCCCGCCGCCGCCATTGACCCAGATATTGAACCAGCCGGGATTCTTGATCGTCCCTTCCGGATTTTCGACGATGAGCGTCTCCTTGCGCGGCAAGGACGTGTAGTCTTGGGCTCCGGCCACCGCTGTCAGGCCGAGCGTGGCCAGCACGAAGCCGAATGCAAACCTCTTCCACTTTTGCATGAACTCCTCCCTTTTAAAGCGACGATGCGGCGGCCTTCGAGGCACGCAGGGGCATGTCGCGGTTGTCGGTTCGCAGAAGCGGGCTTAGGAGCCCTGAACTTCGGCGAACCATCCATTCGGCCGCCTGCCTCCTCGCAAGCGACCGATCTCTCCGCCGGGTCTATCCGGCGGCTGTCACACCGACAGCCGGATGACGTTGTAGGACAGCGGCTTCAGCGCCGCCCGCACCCGCCCATCCTCAATCCTTGCCGTCTCGACCTTGGCGGGCACCACCGTCTCCGGCCGCCGCGCCGTGTTGACAGCTTCGAGATCGCCATGGGTCATTTCCACCTGATCGATCAGCCGGGCGCCGCCGAAACCTTCCAGCCGCACGTCGAGATCGAGCGCCGTATCCGGATGGCGGTTGACGGCAAAGAAGGTCAGGCTCCTGCCATCCTCGGAATGCACCGCGGAGACGTCGAGATAGGGAACCTCGTTCTCCTCGTCGCTGTCATAGGTCGGGCCGTCGACGACGAGCTGCAGCGCCGTGCCGCGGCCATAGCGCGAGGCGTAATAGAAGGGATAGTAGATCGTCTGGCGCCAGGCCGCGCCGCCGTCCTCGGTCATGATAGGCGCGATGACGTTGACGAGCTGGGCGATGCAGGCGATGCGCACCCGGTCGGAGCGGCGGATGAAGGTGTTGAGGATGCCGCCGACCTGCAGCACGTCCTCGAAATTATAGACGTCTTCCAAGAGATGCGGCGCATCCGGCCACTCGTCGCGCGCCAGGATCTCCTTGTCCTGCTGGTTTGAGTGATACCAGACATTCCATTCGTCGAAGGAAATGCCGATCGTCTTCTTCGAGCGCTTCTTCGCCTTGATGTAATCGATCACGCCGCCGATCGTGGTGATGTAGCGGTCGAGCTTCGTCGCCCGGGCGAGGTAGTTCAGCGTGTTCTTCTCGCGGTTGGCGAAATACATATGCAGCGAGATGTAGTCGGCGCTGTCGTAGCACTGTTCGAGGACCTGGGCCTCCCAATCGGGATAGGTCTTCATGTCGGAATTGGAGGAGCCGCAGACGACGAGTTCCAGCGACTTGTCGAAGCCGCGCATGGCTTTCGCCGTCTCGTCCGCCAGCCGGCCATATTCATAGGCCGATTTGTGGCCGACCTGCCAGGGGCCGTCCATCTCGTTGCCGAGGCACCAGAGTTTCACATCATGGGGATTGGACCAGCCGTGTTTGCGGCGCAGGTCCGACCAGTAGGTGCCGCCGGGATGGTTGCAATATTCGAGGAAGTTGCGGGCAGCGTCGAGGCCGCGTGATCCCAAATTGACCGCCAGCATCGGCTTGGTATTGGCCTTCTTGCACCAGTCGACGAATTCGTTGACGCCGACCTGGTTGGCCTCGCGGGTGCGCCAGGCGAGATCGAGCCGCACCGGACGCTCCGAGCGCGGACCGACGCCGTCTTCCCAATTATAGGCCGAGACGAAATTGCCGCCGGGATAACGGCAGTAGGGCGTGTCGAGCTC
Source organism: Rhizobium lentis (assembly GCF_017352135.1). Lineage (NCBI taxonomy): Bacteria > Pseudomonadati > Pseudomonadota > Alphaproteobacteria > Hyphomicrobiales > Rhizobiaceae > Rhizobium > Rhizobium lentis. Next base: position 348,161 of record NZ_CP071456.1, on the reverse strand, counting down.
GCGCACCAGCTCGAGCACGTCGCGGCGGAAGCCGTCTTCATCGGCTGTGGGATGTCCGGGCTCGTAGATGCCGCCGTAGATCGCTCTGCCGAGATGCTCGAGAAACGAGCTGTAGAGCCTGGCGTCAATGGTCGCGATGCGAAAATCGCGGTGGGCAACGACATTCGTCTTCAACGGATCCTCCCGTTTGTATATCAGGAATTTTGTTTTCTTGCCTCTAACTTGATATCAGCAATGCCGATCTGTCAACCAAGTTCCGGCTTTCATCATACTAATAGAAAACCCGAATAAAATTATTTTATTTCAGTAGGTTGTAGAAATTCAGCTGTTGCTGAAATCGGAAATAATCGTGTTATTTAAATCAGGATTTCCGATATCATTTAGTCAGACGTGCAGCCGCATGATGATGTCGCGGCCGTGATTCCCGAAGCCGCGGCCGAAAATATTGACGCCGCCGGTATGGCCGGCATTCTCGGCGATGCCGACGCGCAGCCGGATGGACGAATGCTGGCCGAGCGCCAGATCGCTGAGCGTGACATTCGACGCCGCCACACCGTCGATGAAGGTGCCGCGCGTCGAAATCCGCCAGGTCTTCATCATTCCATATTGCGAACCCTCGAGCTTCCACCAGGCCGGCGTGAAGGCGCCGCGCTTGTCGCCGTAATCGCCGGGCGACGTCCAGGTGCCGATCGCCATGCCGTTGACCCAAAGCGTGATGTCGGACGGCCAGTCCGGATTGGTGCCCGGCACCTCGGACGACAGCTCCAGCGCAAATTCGATGGCCCGGATATCCTTGTTCAACACCTTGGCATTGTTGGGAAATTTATATTCGACATAGCCACGCCCGAACCAGACGAGCCCGGCCTGCATGCGCTGCGGATCGAGGAAATAGTCGGGCACATCGAGCGGGCCGATGACGCTCTCAGTCGAGCACAGGCCGCAGGGCGCATGCACGTCGCAGCTCGTATAAAGCCCGACCGGCATCTCCACTTCGATGATGTTGTTTGCCCGCTGGGCGGCGCTCTCCTCGAAGCTGATCAGGATTTCGCTATAGACCGCCGAGCAGATCTTCTGGTTGCCCTTGCGCGCCTTGGCCAGCCGGGAATCAACGAGGCCGGCATCCTCGAGGATCTGGATGCCGGTCGCGACGGTGGATTGGGGAAGCGAAAGCGCCTGGGCAATATCGTTGATATTGAGCGGCCCCTTGGCGCAGAGCAGCTTGAGAATCTCGATCCGCGCCGGCGCCGAAAGCGCCCGTATCGCCTCACTATTCTCCCCCGCGGCAATCGTCAAAAACGAACGTTCCATCATTTCCCCATAATTTCCGATGTAATGATGTATATCGGAAATTATGATACGGCAAGTGGGTGGCGCGGAAAGAGACCCGTCGGCGAGAGGACAGTGCCTCACAGACCTCATTGCGAGGAAGTCGCTCAATTGAGCAGGCAGGCCAACGTATGGTATGCACGATCCTGGTCGGCAAAAGTACGGAATCATGAGTATTTCTTCCACGGCAAACAATGCTTGGCTCGTTGCAGCCTAGCGGGGCGAGCACCGATTTCTTTTAACAATTTCTTTGTGTGGTTGTTGACGCCCGCTTATTTTCATCTTCTTGGCGAGGCTCCTACTTGCAATTGGAAATATTTACGACTTTAAAACGCGTACATTTCAGCACGTCTTGATTCACTGGGGGATTCATGCGTCAGTTTCGTTCGGGTGTTGCGGCTTCTGCTGCAGCGGTTCTCTTTGTGTTGTTTGTTGCGCCGGGCATAAACCCTGCCGTTGTCGGAATTGCCGTTGCGGCCGATGACGAGAAAACCGCTGACAGTGGCTTTAGCAATGGAAGCAAGGGACTCGGCGGGACAGTCACCACTGTTCCGCCGACGACGGCTCTTGCGTCCGATCCTGCTGCTGTTTCTCCGCAGCCGGACAAGGCGGTCGATCGGACCACGCTCGGGAAGACCGCTTTGGCGCTCACTGACGGCGCCGCAAATGGCGAGATGTCGACCGTTGACGGACGAACCCAAAATGCAGCAGTGAAATCGGACGCGACCGAACCTGTCGGCGCCACCACGCTTGCGGCGACGGCCGCGGCGGTTGAACCGGATTCACCCGCGGTCAATGCCCCCGAAAAGGCATCAGTTCCTGAAGTCTCCGGCAACGGTTCGATGACGCAGACAATCGAGATCGACGCGCCGGCCTATCACGGCATCGCCCCTAAGCTCAGCCTCCAGTACGACTCAGCGCGCAAGTCTCGGCTCGGCGGCCTCTATCAGGGTTGGCTGGGTTTTGGCTGGGGCATGGACGGCTTCGACATTATTGAGAAAGTTAGCGCCGGTTATGGCGTTCCCGCGTGGGATTCAACTGACATCTACATGTTGAACGGGGAGCCGGTAGTCCCCTGCTCGTCGCAAACTAACTGCGAGGCCGGTTCCACCCATACGACTGAACGTGAATCGTTTCTCAGGATTGTTGCTGCTAACCATGAGTGGACCGTCACCGACAAAATGGGGGTGGTCAAGGCATTCAAATCGGTTGCGGATATTGCGGGCGTTACTTTATCGATGACCGATATAGCAAACCATCCGAAAAATTTTGGACGTTATCTTATCACCTCTGTCACCGATCCGAACGGCAATCAAATACGATACTCTTATACCTGCCCGGATCTGCCGATGTGTTACCCGGCAAGGATCGACTACGGCAGCCATGCTCAGATTGCCTTTGCTTATGAACGGCGGCCGGACTACCAGCCGATGGCCGACGGCTCGGGTATTACATGGACCCGATTCCGGATCAAATCGATCTATTACAGCGCAGCAACCGATGCGGGCATCAGTGGTGGTTATTCCCTCACCTACGACCAGGCACCATTTTCCAACGCCTCTCGCCTTGTGAGAGTCGATCGATATGGGCGGGATGCGGTTTTGGATTCATCCGGCAATATATCCGGCGGGACATACAAGACGCTGCGCTCGATGGTGTATGATAACATCAACTACAGTTACACTAGGCTGAGCAACCAATTTCCGTCGGCAACGCCTGGCGATGGCGCCAAACAGCTTTCGTATTTCCTCTCCCGGCAGACCGGCGACCTTAACTTCGACGGCAGGGACGAGTTATATGGCTCACTATTGACCTATTCCTATAATTCCGATTTGCGGACTTATAGACCAGATCCTATAAAATTTACGATCACGAAGTTCAGCGTAGGAAGTGGGGCCGTCGCTGGCACCTCCTCGGCAATGCTACCACGTGCAAATCTGACATATGATAATCTGCCGGTCCCTAACTACATTGCTGGTCGGTATTATTCGAACAAAGCGACTAAATATCTCGCATTCAGTTACAACACCACTTTTACCGGCAGCAACGGTAACGTCACTAGAACGCGCACCAATGGCGTTATCACAACCGACCCTTCGCTGAATATATCGACCGCGCTTTGCTCAGACACTTATGTTGATATCTGCAAAGCCATTCCCACCAACTACGACAGCAGCAATATGGTCACGGATGCCTCGGTGGACCCGGATGGCAATGGAATCGACCAGCTATGGAATGTTGGCGATTACATCCGTGGCGTTGCGGATTTCCGCGGCAATGGTCGCCAGGGAGTAGTCAGGGGTAAGGACCTCATGGCCTTCACATACGTCAGCGGCAATTGGACGCCTCAGGCCTTGGGCATCGATTGCAATTCAGTATCTGCGTATTGTGCTTTGGCGGATATGAATGGTGACGGCACGACCGACGTGGTAAGGGCGTCGCTTTCCGGAACGAGCTATGTTGCGACAGTCTGGCTCGGCACTGGTCGAAATTTCGTCCAAGTAGCGAGCGGCTTGGCGCTCGAAGGAACGCCGATCCTTCGCGACATGGACAATGACGGCAAGGTGGACGTTGTCGCTGCCAAGGACCGCAAGGATACTGATCCCTTCAAGGATCTCAGAGCCTATGGCCTGTGGTTTGGAAGCTCCGGCAACAGTCTGGTCGTCTCACCTTTCCTGCAAGTTGGCTCAGCCTTGTCCGGTGATTTTAACGGGGACGGCCTTCCCGACTTCGTCGCTTCGCAAACGGATACGGCGATCTCCAATGCCGGTTCGGGTAATCCCAATCTGCTCCGTAAGATTGTCCTGGAGACCGGTGGAACGATTTCGATCAACTACGCCCCTTCCACAAGCTTTACGAACAGCTTCATGCCGATTGTCATGCACCCGGTGACTAGATTGACAGTCGACGACCAACGGGGAAATGTTGCCGTCACCAGCTATTCCTATTCCGGGGGGGTATATAACGCTGGATGGCGCAAATTCTTCGGTTATCGCACCGTCACCGCCACAAAACCTTTGGCGGCAGGCGAGATCTCTAACACGATCGTTGAAACAACATACCGTCAGGACCCGGCTAGCTATGGTTTGCCAGAAGAAACGACGATCCGCAACGCAACGAACACGGCATCCAAGACAATCACCGAAACCTACGACGCCAGCATCGCCTCGAAGCCTTACAAGGCCAGAAACATTGCGACGGCGACGACACTGACGGAGGGTGGCACGACGGCCTACCTGCGGACGGATCGCAGTTTCGATGTTTACGGCAATGTGACCGAGATCAAGGACCGCGGCCGCACGGTGGATGCCGCCGGCACGGAGAATGTGAACACCAGCGGCGACGAGAAGACGACGACATTTACCTTTGCGCCGAACACCTCTGCTTACATCGTCGCGCTGCCGTCTTCGAAGACCGTTCGTCTCGGCGTCGATGCGGCGTCACCGGTCGGCAGTAAAGAGGAGTACCTCTATGACGATGCGACGGCTGTTGCGACACCGCCGGTCAAGGGCAACCTGACGCAGAAGCTTGCCTATATGAGCGTCGGCAGCACACCGCGGGTGTCGCCGACCAGCTATGCTTATGATGCCTATGGCAACCGGATTGCCGAGACCGATGCGCTCGGCAACCGCACAGAATGGGACTACGACGCCACCTATCACCTCTACCCGGTTGCGGAACGGGCGCCGCGCTACTTCGCCAATGGCGCCCTACCGGGTGACAGCCGCTTCGTCAGCACGACCAGCTACGATCTGGTCTGCGGCCTGCCGGCCACGAAGACCGACTGGAACGGCATCGTCGAGACCTACACCTACGACGCCTATTGCCGCCCCTATGGCTATGTGAATGCCGGATCGGGCAATTACCTCAACACCCGCTATGAGAACGAAGGCAACCCGACGACGCAGGCGGTGGTCACCACTTCGCCGCGGACCAACGGGACAGGCGAGGTCTTCAGCCGCACTTATTATGACGGTCTCGGCCGGCCTTGGCAGGTGGAGACGCCCGGGGCGTCTGCCACCGGACCGGTTCGCATCACCGAAACCGCCTATGATGCGCGTGGGAACGTGCAGAAGACGTCACTTGTCCGCTTCAACGCCGAGAGCGAAACGGTACAATGGACGACCAACAGCTATGACTGGCAGGACCGGGTGATCAAGACGGTCAATCCGGACAGCAGCCAGAAGCTCTACCAATATGCGGCGCAGTCGGCACTTGTGACCGACGTCACCAGGCTGCCGGTGTCGCTGACTGTCATGACCGACGAGGAAAACCATCCGCATCGCAGCTATGCCGACGCAGACGGCAATGTCATCGCCCTGCAGTCGCAGCTCGGCGCGAACTGGGTCACGGAAAACCGCACCTACGATCCACTCGGCCGTCTGCTGGGAGTGCGTGATCCCAAGGGCGCGCAATGGACCTACACCTACGACCTGCTCGGCAACCGGCTGACGGCAAGCGATCCGGATCTCGGCAACTGGTCCTATGACTATGACGATGCCGGCCGGTTGATCCGCCAGACGGATGCCCGCGGTGCGGTGACGACGATGGCCTATGACCAGATGGGACGGGTGCTCCGCAAGGAGGTGACGGAGCCGGGGGCGACGGTGCCGACACTGCTGGCTGAGAACCGCTATGACGAGCCTGCCGCCACCGGCCAGTCGCATAATGCCGGGATGCTGACCACGGCGGAGAACGCCAATGCGACGATGACCTACACCCGTTTCTATAACGGCGCCGGCGACAAAGTCATCACCCGGGCGGTCATCGATGGGGTGGCGAGCACGACCAGCGTCGAGCACGGACCGACCGGCAAGACCACGGCGATCGGTCATCAGCCTGCCAACATCGTCGTCGGCAAAAGGACCTTGCCCTGGCTCTACAACGACGCCGATCTGCTTTCCAGGATCCCCGGGCTGATTGACTCGACGATCTACGAAGCCGACGGCCAGACGCAGAGGATCAATTACGTCAATGGCGTGACGACCAGCTTCAGCTATTCGCCGACCCGGCGCTGGCTGGATCGGGTGACGACGGCGAAGGGCACGACGGTGCTGATGGACAATCAGTACACTCGCGACCGGCTTGGCCGGATCACGAAGATCGTCGGGCCCGTCCAGACACCAACCGACAGCTGGGAATATAGCTATGACGATCTCTCTCGCCTGACCAAAGCCGACAATGCCGGTGACAATACGCTCGACGAAGACTATAGCTACGATACCAATCACAATCTTCTCTCACGCACCCGGATCGGCACCTATGTCTATCCGACGACGGCATCGGCGATCCGTCCGCATGCGGCAACGCAGATCGCTGCCAAGGCGATCAGCTATGACGCCAACGGCAACATGGTCTCGGACGGCAGCCGCACGCTGACTTGGGACGGCGCCAACCGGCTGTCGAGCGTCACCCAGAACGGCGCCACGGTGAGCTTCGCCTGTGGACCGGACGGAGCCCGGGTGAAGAAGAGCTGGGGCTTCGGCACGACGCTCTATCCCGACGCCAATGTCGAGATCGACCGCTCGACCCCAGGCACCGACATCTACACCCTCTATCCGCATCCCGACGCCAGGATCGTCGTCACATCAGGCTCGACCACCCAGACCAAGTCCTACCTGCACCGCGATCATCTCGCTTCGGTGCGGCAGGTGACCAACGAGAGCGGCTACCGTGTCGAGCAGACCGGCTATGCCGCCTATGGCGAAGCCACCAATACCAGCTTCCAGACCAAGAAGAGCTATATCGGCGAACGCTTCGATCCTGAAACCGGGCTGATGTATCTCAATGCCAGGTACTACGATCCGGCATTCGGGCGGTTTGTTCCCAAGGACGACCAGGGCCGCGCGGGGGCATCTGAACCACGATGAGAAGGCTTTTTATCCTCGTTGTCGTTGCGCTCACAGCGCTGCATCTGTGCCGGTCGGCGTCGCAGGCGAACTCTGTTGGTCCGCCCGTTACCGATGTCGAGGCGTTGTTCATGCCTGAACGTGACCTCGCTGATATAAAGCTAACTGTGGATCACATGATCGATGCGTCCGTCAGCATCGAGGCGAGTATTGGCCAGATTGATCGGATGGCCGCAGACGTGAGGGCCATGCTTCCCGACAATGCCACCGGTGCGGAGACCCTGGCAACCTTGCTCCGCTATCTCTACGAACCAGGAGATTGGAACGGCGGCTCGGCGTTCAGCTATGACCAGACCGATCCACTCGGCACAAGGCCGATAAACCGCAGGCTGTCGACCTATCTCGAAACCCGACGCGGCAACTGCATTACCATGCCGATGCTGATGATGTTTCTTGGCAAACGGCTTGGCCTGAACATGACACTGGCGCAGGCGCCTCTGCATGTGTTCATCAAATACACCGACGATGACGGCAAGACCTGGAATCTGGAGGCGACAAGCGGCGGTGGCTTTACCCGCGATCTCTGGTATCGGCAAAAACTGCAGATGTCGGACGAAGCCGTGGCGAACGGTGTCTATCTCACGCCTCTATCGCACGATGAAGAGGTAGCGCTGATCGCCTCCACGTTAGTTGAACACGCGCTCGAGAAGGGTGACTTTGAAAGCGCCATCGCGATCTGCGAAGTGCTTCTCAGCCATTATCCCAACTTCGCCTATCTGCTTGCCAAACTAGGCAATGCTTATGGGGGACTGCTGCAGCGTGAGTTGGCGGGTAAATATAACCGCATGCAAGACATTCCCACTGCTCTCCGGGCCAAGGCTGACGAATGGTATCGGCTGAACGGCGAAGCATTTGCCAAAGCCGAGGCCCTCGGCTGGCGGCCGGAAGATGGGCAGTTTCAATAGAGAATGATTTAAGCGAGGCTTTAGTGAGATACCTTTTCAACGGGTTTCTGAGCCGTGTTCTCAGTTTGCTTCTTGTCTGCAGCATTATCGGTGTCTCGTTAGGATCGGTGGCAAATGCCAAATTTGTCTCGCCAGATACCATGGACCCAACTCAGGCTGGTGTGGGTACCAATCGGTATGCTTATGCAGACAATGATCCGATTAACAAGAGCGATTCAAATGGCCACATCTGGGGGGCTGTTGCAGTCGGCATAGGCGCTTTTATAGGATGGCTGGCTGGTGCAAAACCTGCAAACGCTCCCGCTGATCGCTCGCAAGAGCGGCACATGAGCGAAGGGCAGTCGATTGCAAACTCGGCGGCGGCTATAGGGACTGCAAATGTCGGCGGCGGGGTGCTTGGGCGCGCGTGGTCAAGATATAATACAGAAAAGGATCCTGTAACAGCAAAAGATGCCGAACGGTTACAGCAATCAAGTGCAGACCAACCCGCAGTGGGTTCCAACTCAACACCGGGATGGCGAACGCTCACGCCAGCTGGGGCCGGAGCGGCAGAAGGAGCACTTCCGAGCGGTTATCGCACCGTGTCACGATGGGCAAGCCCAGAGGAAGCAGCTGGGTGGATGGCGGAACGAGGAACTGGTATTCCTCGAATTAGGGATACGGATCGTATGTACGTAACAGAGTTGGGCGCTGCAAAGCCCGGTGGCACCGGACCGGTGCGAATAGATTTCGCGGTTCCAGAGCGCGCGCTCCAAGCCGGCGGCAAACCTGAGTGGAGCCAGATATTTCAACCGTCACCGAGCAGTCCAGTTTATAATGTACAGATTCATGTGCCTGAGGGCGTGAGAATTCCGGGGTATTAAAATGAGTTATATAGCTGCAGCGCCTGAATTCGGTCTGATAATTCGGAAAGCTGCGTTGACCGAAAAGGACATCTCCGGTCGAACGCTTACCGAAGCGGTGCACGATATTGATCTAATCGCAGAAAATGATGACCTTCTAACATTCGGGCCTTTATTCGGAGACGAGGCCTTTCAGACAATCATGAGACGTCTGGAGCTTATTGGTCTTACTTATGTCGACGATTATTTTGGACTAGATGTTCTAGTCCCACCCTGGGTAGGGTTGGGCGTTTCGTTGGTTAGATAACTGTGTTCATGATCGCTACCACTCTTCCCAGACCACGAAGCTGAACCGCTTTTCGGCATGCAGTACTTAGCAATGCGGTTTTGAAAACCTTTGGCGCGGGGGCAGAGTGGCAAGCCATCCTGCATCTGATGGACCAGCATAGATGACGGGCGGGCGTGTAAAGCCATCGGCTTATGCCGGATGACGATCCGTTACGAAACCAGGCGCAGCGATGACCAAGAACTTCGCGAGCGAATGAAGGCGCTGGCGCATAAACGCCGCCGCTTCGGATATCGTGACCTGCCACTGAACTTTCATCCAGCGGCGATTAGAGCCCCGGCGGTTTTCGATACGCCATTTGGCGCGGTGGGAGCAACCGGCGGAAACGCGTAGCCTTCATCTTGCGCAGCGTTGGAGCCGGTTGCGGCGATGGTCCCGGCATAGTTGGCCGGGGTCTGATATCCGAGCGATGAGTGCGGCCGGAAGTTGTTGTAATCCTCCGCCCATTCGGAAATGGCGCTGCGGGCGTGGCCGAGACCGAAGAACAGGCTCTCGTTCAGCAGTTCGTCGCACATGCGGCCGTTGAAGGATTCGACGTAGCCGTTCTGCATCGGCTTTCCCGGCGCGATGTAGTGCCATTCGACCTTGTGCTCCTTTGACCAGGCGAGGATCGCGTTCGACGTGAGCTCCGTGCCATGGTCGGAGACGATCATGCCGGGCTTGCCGCGCCGTTCGATAAGCGCCGTCAGTTCGCGGGCGACCCGACGCCCGGAGATCGAGGTGTCGGGGATTGCCGCCAGGCATTCGCGCGTCACGTCATCGACGATGTTGAGCACGCGAAACCTCCGTCCGCAGGCAAACTGGTCGTGGACGAAATCCAGCGACCAGCGGGCATTGGCCTTCGCTTCGACCAGTATCGGCGCACGCGTGCCGACGGCACGCCGTCTGGCTTTCCGCTTGCGGACCGACAGCCCTTCCTCGCGATACAGCCGGTAGATGCGATTGACGCCGGACGGCTCTCCGTCTCGCTTGAGCAGGACGAACAGTCGCCGGTAGCCGAAACGCCGTCGCTCGTTGGCGAGGTCGCGAAGCTTTTTCCGCAGTTCGGCCTCTGACGGTCGGCGCGACCGATAGCGCACCATCTTCCGGTCAGCGGAGATGATCTGGCAGGCCCGCCGCTCCGAGAGGCCCATGACGGCCTTCAGATGCGCGACGGCTTCACGCTGGGCGGCGGGCCCTACCATTTTTTGCAAGAAGCTCGCGGAGTGCGGCGGCATCCAGCATCTGCTCGGCGAGCAGCTTTTTCAGCTTGGCGTTCTCCTCTTCGAGCGCCTTCAGACGCTTCGCCTCAGAAACCTCCATGCCGCCGTATTTGGCTTTCCAATTGTAAAATGTCGCGTCCGAAATCCCATGCTTGCGGCAGAGGTCCGCCACCTTCGCGCCAGCCTCCTGCTCCTTCAGTACCGCAATAATCTGCTCTTCCGTAAATCTCTGCTTCTTCATGCGTCCGTCCTTCAAAGGGCCGGACTCTAATCCAAACTGGAGGAAATTACCCGTGGCAGGTCAAAATCGTTGTCACGCGCGCGCACTTGCAGTGCAAGGGCAGCAAGGTTTATTGCCGATGTTAAGTACGCAGTTCTAAGACCGCATTCGGGTTTCATGCGACCTTCTGAGTGGTCACTCACGGATTTATCATCTCCCGGAATACACCCGTGTAAAATGGTCTTTTTCGCTTCATTTTTTCTGGTAGGTGTAATCGAGAGACATTCGCAGGAGTAGAGCTTTTTCGAGGCTTGCAGGATCAGAAATTTATCAAAAGATACAGCAGCCATATCAGCGGCCCACCTCTGGACATGGTGATATTTTCTGTACTGATCCTGTTTTCTTATGTAGTTGCGCCACATGTACTTGAGGTTGCCAGTCTTATATCGAGATCTGTTCTGGCTTTTTTTCCGAAATACTACTTCGAGCTGCGTGGCTTGCAGAGAATCACCCGGCCAAGTCTCTCTGTATGTGTGCCTTTCATTCGTCTTGATTATGTATACGAGCTTGAAGACGTTGTTCTTCTCGTTTTACATCATCTTGATTCCGATGAGCCGCGAAGTTTTAGTTTACGATCGAAGAGAGGTAGTAAAAACAATTGCAATCTACCTACTAGTCTTCTTTGCCTTTGTTTTTCTGGTTCCGATGCCGATCTATGGCGCCGGCGCCTCGACAACAGTTTTAGGAAATGCGTATTTTCTAACATTTTTCAACATAGTTCTTCTAAAGATGCTGAGTGGTGGAATCTCGGCGACTGTTTTGCTGTGCAAGAGAATCAAGAAACGGGATCAGGAGCTACAAAGTGAATAAGTCGGGTAGAGTAGGAACTTACAAAACTATGCCCGATTGGGACCGACGCCATTCCAGAGCCCGACGCAGAGCAGCTCGAGGGTCGGCCGGCGAAGGAGCTGCAGAGCATCATTCCAACGCCCAACGCTTCCAGAATCTGGTTTTCCCAGTTATCATCAGACCAGATGAGACAGGCATCAATGTTGACGGAACGCGCGTCCCACTCTCCCCCGGCATGTCCGTCACCGTAGAGGTCAAGACTGGCAGCCGCCGCAAACTCGAATGTCTCAACTCACCGCACGCTGAAATCAGTTCCGAGGCGATGCAAGAGCGATGAACGAAAGCAGCATTATGGGCGGTGCTCGACCGTCATTATAGGGAAATCTTCGGGTCTAGAATGAGGCCACTCGCTATTTGAGTCACATCACATTTTTGGTTAGAGGGTAAGGTGGACGTCAACAACGGCGACGCGGCGACCACCATTCCCGTTATGGCAAGCGTGGTCCTTGCCGTGTTCGCGCTGATGTGGTGGTTCCTGCCGCTCATCAGATGGCGGGGCCAGATGATGTATGATCCGTTCGCCGGCTGCTTCCTGGCTCCAGCGCCTTGAATTGTTTCGCGGCTGGAGTCCCAATCCCAAACGGGCTTCGGCCGCAAGCGCTAGGGCTGGCGACGTGGATCGGATACATCTTCTATCCCGTGTACATCCTGCACCACGGTGTGATTGGTGTCTTCAAGCCGCTTGCGGCATCTATTGGTCTGAACGGCCCCTCGCGTTGCTGTTGCCAGTTGGCGCAGTGGTCCGCTTCGCTACATGACCGCAGGTCTCCTAGCCAAAGCCACGGCCATCAGTCGCGTCGGGCCGCATAGTTCGATCACATGCAACGGTAAGAGACCCTCACGCGCAGTTACCCGCCGCTGTCACCGGCGCAGCAGCGGCCGCAACGCCGCCTGCGTTTCCTTCAAGAGCGGCAGATAGCGCTCCTTCATCTCGGCGGCCGGAACGAGGGCGGCCGGCGCGCCGATATTGATCGCCGCGACCGTGTCGCCGCGGTCGTTTTCCACAGGCACGGCGATCGAGCAGAGGCCGATCTCCAGCTCCTGGTCGATGATGGCGTAGCCTTGGGCGCGCACGCGGCGGAATTCGGCAATGAGCTCCTCCGGGTCGGTCCTTGTATTGACCGTGTTCTGCCTGAGTTCGCTGCGGGCAAGGATGGCGCGTGCCTCGCTCTCGGAAAGCGCGGCGAGCAGCACCCGGCCCATCGAGGCGCAATAGGCGGACAGGCGGCTGCCGGGGGTGAGATTGATCGACATGACCCGGCGCTGCGCGGCGCGGGCGATATAGACGATCTCGGTGCCGTCGAGCACCGAGGCCGAGGCGCTCTGGCCGGCGCGTTCCGAGAGAAGATCAAGATGCGGCTGCAACAGCGCCGGCAGCGGGGTGGCTGCAAGATAGGCATGGCCGAGCCGCAGGATCTTCGGCGTCAGCGTGAAGAACTTGCCGTCGTAATCGGCATAGCCGAGCTCGGCGAGCGTCAGCAGCGAGCGGCGCACGGTGGCGCGGTCGAGGTCCGTCAGCTTGGACGCCTCGGCGATGGAAAGCCGCTGGCGCGTTTCGCCGAAAGCTTCGATGACTTTCAGGCCGCGGGCAAAGCCGCTGACGAAATCCGTTTCGCGCATCAGGTCAAGTCTCCAATTCTGAACTCAGTTTGTGCGATATATGAACAAATGTCAAATATCGCACAAAATGCTTGCCGCCGACCCCTGGGAAGCTTTATTTCTGCAGCAGGAGGACGGGAGGTCGGTTTCCCGGGCCTGATCAAGCCAGGAGAGATCCAGCATGGACAAGACAATCGGGAGCACGGCGGAAGCCGTCTCTGAGATCGGTGACGGCGCGACCGTCATGATTGGTGGTTTCGGCGGCTCCGGCGCGCCGATCGAGTTGATCCATGCCCTGATCGACAAGGGGCCGAAGAACCTCACTGTCATCAACAACAATGCCGGCAACGGCCGCATCGGCATCGCCGCAATGATCGACGCCGGCCTGGTCCGGAAAATGATCTGCTCCTTCCCGCGCTCGTCCGATCCACGCGCCTTCACCGACAAATACCTCGCCGGCGAAATCGAGCTCGAGCTCGTGCCGCAGGGCACGCTTGCCGAGCGCATCCGCGCCGGCGGCGCCGGCATTCCGGCCTTCTATACGCCGACCGGCTACGGCACCGAGCTGGCGGAAGGAAAGGTCATCGCCGAATTCGACGGCCGCCATTATGTGCAGGAGCGCTGGCTGAAGGCCGATTTCGCGATCGTCAAGGCGGCGGTCGGCGATGTCCACGGCAACCTCACCTACAACAAGGCCGGCCGCAACTTCAATCCGCTGATGTGCATGGCGGCGGCCAAGACCATCGCCCAGGTCTCCTCCATCGTGCCGGCCGGCGGCATCGATCCCGAGCATGTGGTGACGCCAGGCATCTTCGTCGACCGCCTCGTCGCGGTTCCCAATCCCCAGCAGGAAGAAGAGCTCATCCGAGCCGGAGTGGCCTACGTATGACCGTCGACACCAGAGAAGATATCAAGCTTTCCAACGCGCAGATCGCCTGGCGCGCCGCGCAGGACATTGCCGACGGCGCCTATGTCAATCTCGGCATCGGCTTTCCCGAAATGGTCGCCCGCTACCAGCCGCCCGGCCGCCAGGCAATCTTCCACACCGAAAACGGCATCCTGAATTTCGGCGAGCCGCCGGCGGCAGGCGAGGAGGACTGGGATCTGATCAATGCCGGCAAGAAGGCGGTGACGCTGAAGCCGGGTGCCGCCTTCTTCCACCACGCCGACAGCTTCGCCATGGTACGCGGCGGTCATCTCGACGTCGCCATCCTCGGCGCCTATCAGGTGGCGGAAAACGGCGACCTCGCCAACTGGCGGGTGGGCAGTAAAGGCGTGCCGGCCGTCGGCGGCGCCATGGACCTGGTGCATGGCGCCAAGCAGGTCTGCGTCATCACCGAGCACGTCACCAAGACGGGCGAGCCGAAGCTGGTGGAGAAATGCACCTTCCCGCTGACCGGCGTCGCCTGCATCACCCGCATCTATACGAGCCACGCCGTCATCGACATCGTCGATGGGCGCTTCGTCCTGCGGGAGAAGTTGGCCGCCATGTCGCTGGAGGAGTTGCAGGCCATGACCGGCGCACGACTGCACGTCGAGGGGCCGGTGGCCGATCTCGTCGTCCCCCACCTCTAAAGGACAAGCCATGACTGAAGCCTATATCTGCGATTATATCCGGACGCCGATCGGCCGCTTCGCCGGCTCGCTCTCGCAGGTGCGCGCCGATGACCTCGGCGCCGTCCCGCTGAAAGCGCTGGTGGAGCGCAATGGCGCCGTCGACTGGGAAGCCGTCGACGACGTCATTTTCGGCTGCGCCAACCAGGCAGGCGAGGACAACCGCAATGTCGCGCGCATGTCGGCGCTCTTGGCCGGCCTGCCGATCGCGGTTCCAGGCACGACGATCAACCGGCTCTGCGGTTCCGGCATGGACGCGGTGATGTCAGCGGCGCGCGCCATCCGCGCGGGCGAGGCCGAATTGATGGTCGCAGGCGGCGTCGAAAGCATGTCGCGCGCACCCTTCGTCATGCCGAAGGCCGAGACGGCCTTTTCCCGCGCCGCCGAAATCCACGACACGACGATCGGCTGGCGTTTCGTCAATCCGCTGATGAAAAAGCAATATGGCGTCGATTCGATGCCGGAGACCGGCGAGAACGTCGCCGAGGATTATCATGTCAGCCGCGAGGATCAGGACGCCTTCGCGGTGCGCAGCCAGGCGAAGGCAGCCGCGGCACAGGCGAACGGACGGCTGGCCAAGGAGATCACTCCGGTGACCATCCCGCAGCGCAAAGGCGATCCTGTCGTCGTCGACAAGGACGAGCATCCGCGCGCCACGACGATGGAAGCATTGGCGAAACTTGCCACACCTTTCAAAAAGGAGGGCGGCACGGTGACGGCCGGCAATGCCTCCGGCGTCAATGACGGCGCGGCCGCGCTGATTGTCGCTTCCGAAGCGGCGGCGCGAAAATACGGCCTGACGCCGATCGCCCGCATTCTCGGCGGCGCGGCCGCCGCCGTTCCGCCACGGGTGATGGGCGTCGGACCGATCCCGGCCTCGCGCAAGCTGATGGCACGGCTCGGCATGACCCAGGAACAGTTCGACGTCATCGAACTCAACGAGGCCTTCGCCAGCCAGGGATTGGCGGTGCTGCGCGAATTGGGGATTGCCGATGACGATGCGCGGGTCAACCGCAACGGTGGGGCGATCGCGCTCGGCCATCCCTTGGGCATGTCGGGCGCCCGCATCACCGGCACGGCGGCGCTCGAGCTTGCCGAAACCGGCGGACGTTATTCGCTGTCGACCATGTGCATCGGTGTCGGGCAGGGGATTGCGATCGCGCTCGAGCGTGTTTGAGCGCAAACTGAACGCCAAATATTGAGAGGCGCCGCATCTCCGGATGAGGGTGTCGCGCCTCAGCCCTCCAACACGCTTTCCTGACGCCGTCGCAATGAGTTGAAGACGGTTTGGGGGAGCCGTAGTTTATTATCCTCGGAGAAACGCCGGCTCAACGCGTCGAAATTTGCATCTGGATCGGCCGTGATCAAAGCGACCTCGTCGAAGAAATCCAGTTCGGAATGCGAAAGCGTCGCATTCAATGCGGGTTGTGCTCCCCAAACGTCCCATGGCAGGACTTCGCGACCGTTGAGGGTGGCGAGATCTCGGATCAGGTTACCGGCGATGAACCACAGACCACGAAGCTGCTCAAACTCGATGCCGAAAAGACTCGGATCGAGTTCTCCGCTGCGGCATCTGCGCCAGGCCTCGGACGCGGTCAGGAATCGGGCGCGTGGGACATCATGGATGTCGAAACCAATTCCGAGATTGCGGATGAAAACCTCGTCGAGCTGACTGTCCAGCAGGACCCAGCGGCCATCAGCCGATTTCCAGTATTCACAGACCCAATGATCCTCGAACTTGCCCGGATTGAAGTAGGTGGCGAAGCCTCCGCGGCCACGGGCGGGAATTCCATGCTGGCGAAGGATTGCGACGGACAGCAACATGTAATGGCGGCAGATTCCGACCAGACGCTTCTCGGGCGGCCGGGCGACGGAGAGCGGACGATCGTCGAGCACCAGCAATGTATCGAGCATCTTCTCCATCGGCCGGATGTGGCTTTCGCCGCGGCGCGCTTCGGGAACCCTGTAACCATAGAATGGTTCTGCGGCGTGCTCGTAGATCAGTAAGGCCTGTGCCGTGCGGGCAACGCCGGCCGGATCGGACGGCAGCATGTCGAGGAGCGCAGAATGGCGGCCGGGCGTGCTAAAGGCAGAATGTCTTGCATAATGTTCATGTTGGCGACGCTGCTCGCTGTCATCGCCCGCGCAAAGGGCGGAAAGGGTGGTGGCGTTCATGATAAACCTCGTGCTTGGACTGCCAATACGCCTGTTCTGCCATGGGTTTTGAAGGGGTGCTTGATCCTGGTTGCTGACATTTGCGCCGCCCTCCGCCCTCCATCTCAGGCCGGATCGCCGGCACAATGGGATTGGAGCTTTGTGAAGACAGCGCGGCCGATCAAAAAAGATTGTGAGCGCGCTGTCGAAATCGCAGCAGCTCGAGCGTCTTAAGATCGCGGGCGCGGCGCAAAGAGCCGCCGGCGTCGCGATCACTCTGTCGGCATGGAGGTATGAAGCCATGAGTGTTTCTTATCGTTGGGTCATTGTCGCCGTGGGCGCTTTGATGTCGTGCGTTGCCATCGGCGCGATGTTCTCGCTGGCGATTTTCCAGGAGCCGATCGCGACCGCCACCGGCTGGTCGCATGTCGGGATCGCCAGCGCGATGACACTGAATTTCATCGTCATGGGCGTCGGCGGCTTCCTCTGGGGTGCGGCAAGCGACCGTTTTGGCCCGCGTATCGTCGTGTTGATAGGCTCCGTGCTGCTCGGCCTGGCGCTGGTGCTGGCGAGCCGCGCCGACACACTCCTGCAATTTCAGCTGACCTACGGCATCCTGGTGGGATTGGCCGCCAGCGCCTTCTTCGCGCCGATGATTGCGGCGACAACCGCCTGGTTCGACGAGAACCGCGGTCTTGCCGTGTCGCTCGTCTCCGCCGGCATGGGCGTGGCGCCGATGACGATTTCGCCTTTCGCGCGTTGGCTGATCACCGAGTATGAATGGCGACCGGCAATGTTGATCATTGGTATCGCGACCTGGGTGCTGCTGGTGCCGGCCGGCCTGCTGGTCAAGCGTCCGCCTGCTGAGAGCGTCGATGCGGGAACCGAGTTTGCCGCCGACGGCGCCCGGCCGCAGCTGTCGAAAGTCTTCCGCTCGCCGCAATTCATCGTGCTCGGCCTCACCTTCTTTGCCTGCTGTGCTGCCCATTCCGGCCCGATCTTCCATATGGTCAATTATGCGACGATCTGCGGCGTCGCGCCGATGGCGGCCGTCAGCATCTATAGCGTCGAAGGTCTGGCGGGCCTCGGCGGCCGGCTGCTCTATGGCAGCCTTGCCGACAGGCTAGGCGTGAAGCCGGTCCTGATCGCCGGCCTCTTGGTGCAGGCGGCGGCGCTCGCGACCTATCTCATGGTCAGCGAGCTGACGGAGTTCTACGCGCTCGCCATCGTCTTCGGCAGCGCCTATGGTGGCGTGATGCCGCTCTATGCGGTGCTGGCGCGGGAATATTTCGGCCAGCGCATCATCGGTACCGTCCTCGGCGCAGCGACGATGCTCTCCAGCCTCGGCATGGCCTTCGGCCCTCTCATCGGCGGCTGGATCTTCGACACGTTCGCCAATTATTCCTGGCTGTTCATCGGCTCCGCGATGGTCGGGCTCGGGGCGGCTGCGATCGCGCTCGCATTTCCGCCTCTTGGCCGCCGGGAGCAGGAGGCGGTCTTGGGCGTGTCTTCTTGAGGGGTGGAGATCGCGAGGTCAGCCCCTCATCCGTTTGCCGGCAAGGGTTAGGGTGAGGGGCAGCCAAGCGGTCCGAACCCGCTTTCGTGCATTGCTCTTCTCAAATTTCGGCTGTTAGACTTCCACCGTCTGTTTCATCACCTATGTCCTTGGTTTTCGGGAGGCTGTTTTAGCTATGACAGAACTTGCTCAATTGCTCACATCCATCAGACTGCCGGATCTCTCCGGCAAGGCCGTGCTGATCACCGGCGCCTCGACCGGCATCGGCGCAGCACTTGCCCGCGCCTTTGCGGCCCAGGGGTCGAAGGTCGGGGTGCACTATAATGCCAGCCGCGAACCGGCGGAAAAGCTCGCCGAAGAAATCCGGGCTGCCGGCGGCACCGTGCATCTCATCCAGGGCGACGTCTCCAGGGAAGGGGAGACCGAGCGCGTCGTCGAGGAGACGGCGAAGACCTTCGGCCATCTCGACGGGCTCATCAACAATGCCGGCGGCATGCTGGGCCGCAAGCCGACCTCCGAATATACCGACGCGCATTATGCCGCGGTCATGGACCTCAATGCCCGCTCCGTGCTGGCGGCAACGCGCGCGGCCCATCCCTGGCTGAAAAAGCAGGGTGGCTTCATCATCAACACCACCTCGATCGCCGCCCGCAACGGCGGCGGAAACGGCGCGATCCTCTATGCGGCATCCAAGGGCTTCGTTTCGACTATCACCCGCGGCCACGCCAAGGAATTCGTCGCCGACAGGATCCGCGTCAACGCGGTGGCGCCTGGCGTCATCGCCACGCCCTTCCACGAGCGTTATACGGACGACGAGCAGATGGAGCTGCAACGCCGGTCGATCCCGATGGGCTTCGTCGGCTCACCGGAGGATTGCGTCGGCGCCTATCTCTTCCTCGCCTCGCCAACGCTTTCGGGCTACATCACCGGGCAGATCATCGAGGTCAATGGCGGCCAGCTGATGCCGTAAACACGCTCGCCGGCGCGCCGCATCTCCCTTTTCCCGGCGGGACGGAACTTTCGAACCGCCGTCACGTTTCCCGCTTGGTCTTTTCATCACGCGGGGCGCCATGAGCTTTTCATTTTCGGAACTCGACTTCCTCAAGCCGGAGCTGGGGGCGGAGTATACGGGTTCCGGGACCCATTTCGCCGTCTTTTCGGCGCATGCGGAACAGATCGAGCTCTGCCTGTTTTCACCCGACGGAAAGGATGAGATCGCCCGACTGCCCCTGCCCAAACGCGAGGGCGACATCTGGTCCGGTTATATTGCCGGCATCGGGCCGGGTACGGTCTATGGCTATCGCGCCCACGGCCCCTACGACCCCGGCGCCGGCCACCGCTTCAATCCCAACAAGCTTCTGCTCGACCCCTATGCCAAACAGGTGACGGGCGAATTGCAATGGCACGATGCGCTGTTCGGCTATCGGATCGGTGAGGACGATCTTTCCTTCGACGACCGCGACAGCGCGCCCTTCACGGTCAAGGGCGTTGTTCAGGATCCCGACTTCGACTGGGCGGGTGAGGAGGCGATCCGCCGGCCGTGGCCCGACACCATCATCTACGAGGCGCATGTGCGCGGCCTGACGATGACGCATCCGAAAGTGCCCGACCGCCTGCGCGGCACCTTTCTCGGCATGTGCAGCGATCCGATCATCGATCATCTCGTAAAGCTTGGCATCTCGGCGATCGAGCTTCTGCCGATCCAGTATTTTCTCGACGACCGCTATCTGCTCGAAAAGAAGCTGCGAAACTATTGGGGCTATCAGACGCTCGGCTTCTTCGCGCCGCAGGCGCGCTATCTGTCGAGTGACAGGATCACCGAGATCAAGACCATGGTGAAGAGGTTCCATGCCGCCGGCATCGAGGTCATCATGGATGTGGTCTACAACCATACCGCCGAAGGCAGCGAGAAAGGACCGACGCTGTCCTTCCGCGGGCTTGACAATGCCAGCTATTATATCCTCTCCCCCGACGATCCCCGCCACACCTTCGATACGACGGGAACCGGCAACACGCTGAATGTCGCCAATCCGATGGTGATGCGCATGGTGCTCGACAGCCTGCGCTACTGGGTCGGCGTCATGCACATCGACGGCTTCCGTTTCGATCTCGCCAGCACGCTCGGGCGTCAGGATCTGGAATTCGACCGTCAGGGCCTGTTCTTCGGCGCCATCCGCCAGGATCCGATTCTTGCCGGCGTCAAGCTGATCGCCGAACCCTGGGATATCGGCGCCGGCGGCTATCAGGTCGGCGGTTTCCCGCACCCTTTCCGCGAATGGAACGACAAGTTCCGCGACGACGTGCGCCGTTTCTGGAAGGGCGACGGCGGCATGGTTTCGGAGCTGGCAGCGCGCATTACCGGTTCGGCGCCCCAGTTCAACCATTCCGATCGGGGCGCGACCTCCTCGATCAATCTTCTGTCGGCCCATGACGGCTTCACGCTGATGGATACGGTTTCCTTCGATGGCAAGCACAATGAGGCGAACGGCGAGGATAATCGGGACGGTCATTCGGACAATCACTCCGACAATATGGGCGTCGAGGGCCCGACCGATAACGCCGATATCAATGCCGCCCGGGCGCGGCGCCGGCGCAACATGATGGCGACGCTGATGCTTTCCCAGGGCGTGCCGATGATCCTGGCCGGCGACGAGCTCGGCAACAGCCAGGGCGGCAACAACAATGCTTATTGCCAGGATAATGAGATCGGCTGGACGAGTTGGGACGGGCTCGACGATCCCTTCCTCGATTTCTGCAGGCAGGCCGTCGCGTTCCGCAAGGCCCATCCCGTCCTGCGCCAGGAGCGGTTCCTGACCGGTGAGACCAGCGAGGACGGGCGCATCGAGATCGCCTGGTACAAGCCGGACGGCAATTTCATGGACGATGCGGCCTGGAACGACGACGGCCTGCAGGTGCTCGGCGTCTATCTGTCGAAAAGCGCGCACGCGACCGACACCGAAACGATGGACGACCTGTTCCTCGTCTTCAACGCCGGCGGCGATTGCGAAGTTCATCTGCCTGTCGTGAACGGACTGACGCAGTGGTCACGGGTTCTCGACAC
This sequence comes from Rhizobium lentis, assembly GCF_017352135.1. Lineage (NCBI taxonomy): Bacteria > Pseudomonadati > Pseudomonadota > Alphaproteobacteria > Hyphomicrobiales > Rhizobiaceae > Rhizobium > Rhizobium lentis. The sequence goes on along the minus strand of NZ_CP071456.1, from coordinate 326,558 downwards.
CGGGGCGGAGACCGGCGCCTTCGAGGTGCACGATCAGGACAATCCCCTCATGGTCTACACCCAGAGCCTGGCCGTCTTTGCGCCGACAGGCCAGACTCAGCCGCCGGAGGGGGCGACCAAGGCCCAGCGTCGCCGATGGTTTCAGTTTGGCCGCCGCGGCAAATAGCAGGTCGTCAACAGCATGAACGCCGACGCCATCATCGAACTTGGACTGATCTATGTCAGCGATACCGAACCGGGCATCCGCAGGCGCAGGAAAGGCAAGGGCTTCAGCTACGTGATGCCGGACGGCGCGACACTTTCCGATGAGTTGCAGCGGGCGCGCATCGCAGCGCTCGGACTGCCGCCGGCCTACAGGAACGTCTGGATCTGCCTCTACGAGAACGGCCATCTGCAGGCGACCGGCATCGATGCGCGCGGGCGCAAGCAATACCGCTATCATAAGGATTGGCAATCCTTCCGCAGCGCCGGAAAGTTCCACCAGCTGATCGAATTCGGCCGGGCGCTGCCGAAGATCCGCCGCACGGTCCTGCGCCATCTCGACACCGGCGCCGAGGACATCAACGGCGTGCTGGCGGCTTTGACGACGCTGCTCGACGAGGCGCATCTGCGGGTCGGCAACCAGGCCTATGTCAGGGAGAACGGCACCTATGGCGCGACGACGCTGCTGAAGCGGCATCTGAAGATCGTCGACGGGCGGATCGAGCTCAAATTCCGCGCCAAGGGCGGCAAGCGCGTCCAGCGCAGCCTCAAGCATCCCAGGCTGCAGAAAATCCTGGAAGAGATTTCCGACCTGCCCGGCCGCCAGCTCTTCGTCTGGAAGGATGAAAACGGCGCGCTGAAGCCGGTCGATTCCGGCCGGCTGAATGCCTATCTGGCCGAGATTTCCGGCATTCCGATTTCCGCCAAGACCTTCCGCACCTGGGCCGGATCGCTGGCGGCCTTCGGTGTCGCCCGGGAAAGGATCGTCGGCGGTGGCCGGCCGACGGTGAAGGAAATGTCGGAGGCTGCAGCCGAGGCGCTGCACAATACGCCGGCGATCTCACGCTCGAGCTATATCCATCCGGCGATCATTGCGCTCGCCGGCAACGATCATCCTTTGATCGAGAGCGGCACCGAGCCGCTGCGGGGCTTGCGGGCCGAGGAAAACAGGCTACTTGATTTCCTCACACGCGAGATCGAGGAATGAGCCCAAGCAATCCGCCGAAATCGGACGTAGCCCTGACCCATCCCGACCGGCTTTACTGGCCGGATGAGGGCGTGACCAAGCAGGCGCTTGCGGCTTATTACGCCGAGGTCTGGCACTTCATGGCGCCCTATGTCGTCAACCGGCCGCTCGCGCTCTTGCGCCTGCCGGACGGGATAAAGGGACACCAGCGGTTTTTTCAGAAACATGCCTGGAAGGGCATGAATGCGCATATAGAGGAGATCGCCGATCCTCAGGATGGGGACGGCGAAAAGCTGCTGCGGATTTCCGATTTCGACGGGCTTGTGGCGCTGGTGCAATCGGCCGTGCTCGAAATTCATCCCTGGGGCACCACGACCGATCATTGGGAAAGACCAGATATGATCACCATGGACCTCGATCCCGGCGAGGACGTCGCCTGGACCGCGGTGCTGTCAGCAGCGCTTGAAGTGAAGGCACGGCTGGAAGCCCGCGGGCTTGCCGCCTTCGTCAAGACCTCTGGCGGCAAGGGGCTGCATGTGGTGAGCCCGCTTGAGCCGAAGGCCGGGTGGACTGAGGTGAAGGACTTCGCCCATTCGCTTGCCGAAAACATGGCGGCCGATCGGCCGGAGACATATCTGGCAACCGCGACGAAGGCAAAACGCGGCGGACATATCTACATCGATTATCTCCGCAACGGCCGCGGCAACACGGCGGTTGCACCCTATTCGACGCGGGCGCGGGCGGGGGCGCCGGTTTCGATGCCGCTCGATTGGCAGGAGTTGAACGCGGTGAGCGGTCCGGCCGCTTTTACACTCAACAACGTGCCGCAGCGCTTGAAGACTCGGCCGAAGGACCCATGGGGCGATTTCTTCGATGCGGCCGCGCCGTTGGAATGAACGGCTATCACCTCATTCCGTGCTGTCGAGCTCAGGATAATGCCTGAAAATCCCCTCCTCGTTGAAAGCCAGGCGGCGAGGGGAGGCGAGATAGCGGGCGATGTTCGGACGCCTTGCTATCCTATCATGCAGGGCAAGCAGCGCGGGGTATTCCGCCTTGCGTTTCGCCATGGCTTTCGGAAAGGCATAGGTCAGACCCTCGATCACCTGGAACAGCGAGAGGTCGACATAGGTGAGCGCATTGCCGATGATATGATCGGGACCCTTTGGATTCCGCTTCAACACACGCTCGAAATAGCCGAGAAATTTAGGGATCCGTTGGCGGATGAAGGCGGCCGAGCGGGCTTTTGCCTCCGGCTTCTGGTCTTCGTAATAGAGCGACATGTCGATCGGGTGGTGCGTGTCGTGGGCTTCGGCGACGAAGTCGGTGATGGTGAGCTGCAGGCCGTTGACGACATAACGAAGGCTTTCGTCCGCTGGCGCCAGCCCGAGCTTGGGGCCGAGGTATAACAGGATGTTGGCCACATGCGGGATAATGAGGTCGCCGTCCTTCAGGAAGGGTGGGGCGAAGGGAAGGTGCGGCTCGGATTTGCTCTTCATGATGTCGAGCATGGCGCCCGTACCCTGGGGCTGCCGCGTGACGTCGATATAATCCGCGCCGGCTTCTTCCAGCGCCAGACGCACGAATTCGCCGCGGCCTTGAATGCCGTCCCAGTAATAGAGCTCGTATGTCATCCTCAATGCTTCGGCTGACGACCGAAGTCCTTTCGCAATTCGTCCTTGGCTTTTTCCACCGTGCCGCGCCGTTTTTTCGACAGCTGGTCGCCGGCGCGATTGATGTAAAAGGTCAGCATCGACATTGCGGCGCGGAAAGGGCTCGACTTGCGGCGATCGCTCTCCTCGGCGGAGTGCTTGACGGAGCGGGCGATCTTCTTCGGATCGTCCGATTTGAATACGCCTTCCTTCAGGTCCATCGCGTCGCTGTGTTCGGTCACGTCCTGAGACCATTTCTTCTTCGATTTGGCCATGACTGCAAATCCTCGTTGAAGCGCGCCGCGATCTTTCAGTCTCGCGTGACGCGCTTTCGGTCTTTGTTCCGGCATGTCCTGGTCGCAAAACCGCTGCACGGTCTTGCAGGGCATGCTCTAGTGGTGGCTGTGGTGTTCATTGCGCTTGCGCGTGGCGGCGGCCTTCTTGGCGGAGGCGGAGCGTTCCTCTTTCGAGCGCGCGGCGGATGCGGCACCCCCGGCTCGGCCGCCCTTTTCGGAGGATACATGCGTATCCTTCTTGCCGCGGCCGGAGCCGGATTTATTGCCGCCGCCGCTTTCCTTGTTGACCGTCGCCCAGGCACGCCGTTCGGCTTCTTTGTCGGAGACGCCACGCTCCTCGTAGCTTTCCTCGATATGCTCGGCCTTGCGCTTCTGCTTGTCCGTATAGTCGGATTTGTCTCCTCGCGGCATCTTCGCCTCCTCTGGTTTGCAAAAGGATCGACTGCGGATGGTAAGCGAATCCAACCCCCGCGGAGCACGAAAGTTCCCCAATGGTCATTGTCCCGGATTTCGGAACAAAAGCTGGTTTTGTCAGGTTTTCGAGCGAAAGCCTGGATAAGCCGCCTACAGGAAGGAGCCGAGAACATGGAAAAACACATCGTCAAGGCCGATGGAATCGGCGCGATCGACGTGAACGGCCAGGTATCGCCGGTCACCTATACCGTCAGGGTCAAGGAAGGGAAGGGACCCTCCTTTGAGGTCGATATTCGCCTGATGGCGCCGCGCGACTGGTTGTTGCAGAAAGGCTTCAACAGAGATGCCGTGCTTGTCAGCCAGAGCGGCGCCCGCATTCCCGTCTATCACCATGATGGCAATCATCACGATGACGGCCATCATCATGACGGTCGCCTCGATCCCGCCGACGCGGTCTCGATCGAATTGTCGGCGCGCGACGACAGCTGCATCAGCGAGGTCGACCTCAGGCGCAAATATCCCGAATTCGACGGCGCGGGCTAGAGCGGTGTGGCTTTTCACGGCAGCGCAGAACCGTTCGAACCTTTTGTTTTACGCAACTCTCGACAAAGCGCTTTGCGCTGCCTGGGAAAACAATTCTAAGCTCACCCGGAAAGGCGTTCGGCGCGGGGCCGCTGCTGGTCGGCGGTCTTGACCGCCCGGTCGAGCGTGGCGCTGTTGTAGGGTTTGGTCAGCAGCACCGAGCCGGAGAAGCGATCCGCGTCAGGCAGGTCGCTGTCGCCGGTGGCAAAGACCAGGCCGACCGACGGAAGGACCTCCCGCGCCTTGGCGGCAAAGGCAGAGCCCGATATGCCGGGTAGGCCGACATCGACGACGATGATGTCGATCGAGGCCTGGCCAAGGATGTCCACGCCCTGTTCGCCGCTGTCGGCCTCGATGACGTCATAGCCGAGATCCTGCAGGATCTCGGCCGTATCCATGCGGATGAAGGCGTCATCCTCGACGAGCAGCAGCTTCAGCTTTCCGGCCGTTCCGGGACCCCCTGGATCAGAATGTCTTGAGTTGGACACCGGGGTATCAGCCTCCGCCTGACGGCGTTGCGGCCGGTTGGCGAGCACCTGGCGGATCTTGCGGGCGAGCTCCTCGCGCGTATAGGGCTTGGACAGCAGCTCCAGGCCCGGATCGAGCCTGCCGCCATGAACGATCGAGTTTTCGGTATAACCCGACGTGTAGAGCACGGCGATATCGGGCAGCCGCTGACGTGCCATACGCGCCAGCTCCGGGCTCCTCAAGGGGCCGGGCATGACGACATCGGTAAACAGCAGGTCGATATGGGCGCCGCTTTCGATGACGGTGAGCGCGCTTTGCGCATCCTTTGCCTTCAGCACGTAATAGCCGAGATCCGACAGCATTTCGATGACCGTGGCGCGAACGCCTTCGTCGTCCTCGGCGACAAGGATGGTTTCGGTCCCGCCGGTTGCCGGCAGGGTGTCGGCCGCCGTGGCGCGATCCTCACTGCGGAACGAGCGGGCGAGGTAGAGTTTGACGGTCGTGCCTTCGCCGATCTCGCTGTAGATCTTCACGTGGCCGCCGGACTGCTTGACGAAGCCATAGACCATCGACAGGCCGAGACCGGTGCCCTTGCCTTCCGGTTTGGTCGAGAAGAAGGGCTCGAAGGCCTGCTCCTTGACGTCCTGTGTCATGCCGGAGCCGGTATCGGTGACGGCGAGCACCACATATTGGCCGGCCTTCACTTCAGGATGGGTGCGGCTGTAGGTTTCATCGAGGAAGGCGTTGCCGACCTCGATCTTCAGCTTGCCGATGCCATTCATCGCGTCGCGCGAGTTGATCGCGAGGTTGAGCAGGGCGTTTTCGATCTGGACCGGATCGGCGAAGGTGTTCCAGAGGCCGCCGGAGACGACGGTTTCGACTTCGATCTCCTCGCCGAGGGCGCGACGCAACATATCGTCCATGCCGATGACCAGGCGGCCGATGTTGATGACCTTCGGTTCCAGCGGCTGGCGGCGGCCGAAGGCGAGCAGCTGACTTGCCAGCCGCGAGCCGCGTTCGACGGCGGCAAGCGCATTCGAAATGCGCTCCTTGGCCCGGCTGTTCTCCGCCACGTCCTTGCCGAGAAGCTGCAGATTGCCTGAGATCACCTGCAGCAGATTGTTGAAGTCATGGGCGACGCCGCCGGTGAGCTTGCCGATCGATTCCATCTTCTGCGACTGCTGGAGCGCGGCTTCCGCCTGCTGACGATCGGCGATCTCGGCCGCGACGCGGACCTCGAGCATTTCGTTGAGTTTGCGCAACTGATCTTCTATGGCGCGGCGCTGGTCGATCTCGACTTTGGCTGCTCGGAAGAGCCGGATATTGTCGATCGCGACGGCTGATTGGCCGGCGAGGCTGACGAGGCTCGCCTCGGCCGCTTGAGAAAAGCGGCCGGGCGCGCCGTGGCCGAAGAACAAGCCGCCGATGACGCTGCCGTCGCGCGATTTTACCGGCACGGCAAGATAGCTCCTGACCGGCAAATGCCCCTTCGGCATGCCGGCATGCGGTGCATTCTGCCCGTAGCGCGGGTCGAGCAGGATGTCGTCGGAGCGCACGATGCCTTCGCCGCTGAAGGTCGGCTCAAACACCTTGGTATTGCGTGGCATCGGGAATTTTTCGAAGTTCTTCCGGTCGACGCCGGAGAGCGCGTAAAGCATGTAGCTGCCGCCATCGCCATCATCGACATTATAGAAAAAGGCCCCGAATTCGGCACCCGTCAGCGTCACGCCGGCATCGACGACGATCTGGGTGAGACGTTCGACATCGGGCTCGACGGTGATGGCGGCGCCCGCCCGGTTGACGACTGCAAGCGCTTCCGACTTGGCGCGCAGTTCTTCAAGCGCCAGCTTCTCACCCCGCTTGGCCGCCACCTGGTCCGTGACGTCGAGGGTCGCGCAGAGGATGCCGGCGATTGTGCCGTCATCGTCGCGCAGCGGCGTATAGGAGAAGGTGAACCAGGTATCCTCGGTGCGGCCGTCGCGGCGCATCGGGATGAGCAGCTCTTTGAAGAGCTGCGGCCTGCCTTCGAGCGTGCTGGCGACGATCGGCGAGAACTGCTCCCAAATATCCGCCCAGACGTCGCGGAAGGGTCTTCCGAGCGCGGCGGGATGCCGCTCGGGAAAAACAGATACGTAGGCGTCATTATAGAGAAAGGCGAGATCCGAACCCCAGGCGACGAATTTCGGCTGCCGCGAATTCAATACCATTTCGGCAATATGCTTGAGGGAAGCAGGCCAGCTTTCGACCGGTCCGAGACCGACGGCGTCAAAGGCCGGATGCCGCAATAATTCGCCGATTTCGCCGCCGCCTCTCGGCCAGCCGTTGCCGACGCTTCCCATTCAAAACCGCTTCCCTGTCGCCCGCCGCGCCAGCGGCAGCCATTAAAAGTTCTACAGATCCTATGCGCGTCTGAAAAGACGTCCGGTCCGTGGGGGTTTTTCTCGTCCAACCGTCAACATAGAGGCTTGTGATGGCAGGGAAAGGGTTCGGTCGAAATTACGTACCGCCTGATGTTCCCCAGTTTAGCCGTGGTTGGGCGCGGGCTGAGCCGTTATTTTCGGTCGAATTTTTGCGTGGCTGCGAAGGCGCGGCCGATGTCGAAGGAGGGCAGTCGCAGGGGCGTGCGGGAATCGCGGAAAACCAGTCCGACGAGATTGTCGACGACGAGGATGAATCCGAGTGCCAGGCCGAGATAAAGCAGAGCGGCGGTGACGAGGAGCGACATTTCCATACCTCACACGATCACGCCGGACGCGCGGCCGCGGGCTGCGAGAGGCGTGACGAAGAGCATTGCGATCTGCCCGTTCACGGCCGCTTCCGAGGTTTCGCTGTAGACGAATTTTGGACGGTCTCGTTCCCGGCTTGCGGGCAAAGGTTCAACTTTTTTTGGAAGCCTCAAAGCGTGCAGCGTCATCCGGCCTTTGTTTCACCCCCGCGTGGAAAACCCGCCTACACAATTCCATAAAACACAACTAATTCAGACATATGACAAAGAACGGCCGAAGGGCGTCGTGAAGACGCCCTTTTTGTCGATGTGATCGGTAGTCCAGTGTTCAGGACGCCGTCTTGCGGCTCGCAGTCCGCTTGGGCGCCGGCGTGACGCCGCCGTTCGTCTTGGCACCTGTTGCGGCACGCTTCGTGGCCGTTGCGGCGCGTTTGGCCTTGGGTTTGGCTTCTTTGCCGTTGGAAGAGGCAGCAGAGCCTTCGAGCGCTTCGCGCTCGTGCCGTGCCTGGTCCCAATGGATGGAATCTCGCCCTGTCGGATAACCCTCTTCTTCCCAAAGGGCGTATGCACGTTTTTTGATCCACTCTTCCCGAGTTTCTGCCATCGCTGATCTCCAGTCACATAATGCCGTCGTTCGAACGCGATACTGCCTGGATGGTTCCAGAGGAGGGGCGCTGTTTCAAGCGAAATCGAGCTGCAACCGTAAATATTTCGCGTCGCAGCATATCAAGGTTGAAAATCGGCGTTCACCGAGGCTGAAATTCCGCCGCCTTGTGCAAATCTGACACGAAAGCACGGCGCTGCCGTTCCCGCTCCGCCTCGTCGCGGATGCGCAGGAGAAAGGAGGGATGGATGGTGACCAGAACGGGCGGGTGGTTTGCCGGTTGCAGGATATGGCCACGCTCTGGCGTTAATTTCACCTTAGGCCCGAGCAGCGCATAAAGCGCGCTGGCGCCGAGCGCCACGACGAGTTTCGGCTCGAGGATGTTGACCTCCGCGCCGAGCCACCAGGCGCAACGCCGGATCTCACCGGCATTGGGTTTGGCATGCAGGCGCCGTTTGCCTCGCGGCGTGAACTTGAAGTGCTTGACGGCATTGGTGACATAACAGCGCTCGCGGTCGAGTCCGGCCTCTTCGAGGCAGTGATCGAGCAGGTGGCCGGCGGGACCGACAAAGGGTCGGCCCGTCAGGTCTTCCCGGTCGCCCGGCTGCTCGCCGACCAGAACGATCCCGGCGTTCTCAGCCCCTTCGCCGAAGACGATTTGTGTGGCGTTCCTGTAGAGATCACAGCGGGTGCAGCCTTCGGCCTGCTGCCGGAGTTCGGCAGTGCTTTCTGCATCCGCGACGTCGAGCGCCAAAGCGGGACCGAGCGTTGCGACAACCTTCATGACAGCGATCCTTGTCTCACCGGATCAATCGATCCGGGCGGGGATTGTTCCTCGCCGCGGAATGGGGACCTGGCCGGCAAATGAACCCGGCGAAAAATTTCGCGTCATGGGAGAGGGGCGGTGCGATTGAACGCCATCGTTTCGCGGCTATATTTGGCGAGCGATGTTCTATCTCCTGTCGACCTACTGGCCGCATATCCTCTTTGTCGTTTCGATCGCCATGGGGGCCGCGGCGGCGATCCATGCCGCCATGACCAAGGAGGAGGTGCGCGCGGCGATCGGCTGGGTCGGCGTCATCATCCTCTCTCCGATCGTCGGCGCGCTGCTCTATGCGATTGCCGGCATCAATCGCATCCGCCGCAAATCGCTGAGCATCCGCCGCGACTCGCTGCTGCGGGCGGCCGAAATCGACGAGCTCGAGACCTTCGATGCCGAGGCCGAGACGGTGATCAGCCAGTTTGGCCGCCGCTTTGCGGCGCTGCAGACGCTCGGCGACCGGGTGACCCGCAATCCGCTGACATCGGGCAATTCGATCGACGTGCTGGAGACCGGCGACGAGGCCTATGCGGCGATGAAGTCGGCGATCGACGAGGCGACGCGCAGCATTCTGCTCGAAACCTACATATTCGATCGCGACGTCATCGGGCTTCGCATCGCCGATGCGCTGATAGCGGCGGTGAAGCGGGGTGTCACGGTTCGGGTGTTGATCGACGCCGTCGGCGCACGCTATTCGGTGCCGAGCATACTCGGCCATCTCAAGGAAGGCGGCGTCACCGTGGCCGTCTTCAACGGCAATGTCATCATGGGCCTGCGGCTGCCCTATGCCAATCTGCGCACTCACCGTAAGATCCTGATCGTCGACGGCCGTATTGCGCTGACAGGCGGAATGAACATCCGGGCCGGTTTCAGCGAGGAGGCGACCGGCGAGACCTTTGCCCATGACACGCATTTCAGCGTCACCGGCCCCGTCGTGGCCGACCTTTTCGACATAGCCGCCGAGGACTGGCGCTTCACCACCGAGGAACTGTTGATCGAAGAGGCCTGGCGTATCGAACCGCCTGAGCGCAACCCCGGCGATCCGATCCTGATGCGCGTCGTCGCCTCGGGGCCGGACCGCAGCCTCGAGACCAACCACAAAATGCTGACGGGCGCCTTTTCCGTCGCGCGCCAATCGATCCGCATCATGTCGCCCTATTTCCTGCCGGACCGTGAACTGATCGGCGCCCTGGTGACGGCCGCGCGGCGCGGCGTCGAAGTCGATATCGTCGTGCCTGCCGTCAACAACCTTCTGCTGGTCGACCGGGCGATGACCGCGCAATTCGATCAGATCCTCAAGAATTACTGCCGCATCTGGCGCTCGACCGGCAGCTTCAGCCATTCGAAGCTTTTGACGATTGACGGCACCTGGGCCTACGTCGGCTCTTCCAATCTCGATCCGCGTTCGCTCAGGCTGAATTTCGAGGTCGACCTCGAAGTGCTGAACGAGGGTTTCGCCGCCGAGATCGACGAGCATATCGAGGAAACCCTAAAATCGGCAACGCCGGTGACGCTGGACGGCTTGCGCGCGCGGCCCTTCCCGGTGCGGCTGATCGAGAAGGTGCTGTGGCTGGGATCGCCCTATCTCTAAGGCATGTCGCTCAAAACTGTGCAGCTGTTTTGGGAGGACGACATGCATGAAAACAAAATTTGGCGCTCGCATGATTTAAAGTCGACGCAACGCGCCTTTTTTGCGCCCGGACATGGCAAGTTCCGCTCGGCCGCCTATACTGCGGAGTGAGTAGCCTTTCGATCAACGAAACAAGTGTGCCGTTCGATGCACGCCAAAAAAGACAGTCTTCCCGCCAGCATTCTCGCCTCGATCCGGAGCAGGAAAAAGCGGCTCGACGCGGCGCATATGGAGGCACGGCCGCGCGGCGCCGGCACGCTGATCGCCTCCTACAACGTGCACAAATGCGTCGGGACCGATCGCCGCTTCGATCCGGAGCGCACCAGCCGGGTGATCCATGAAATCGGCGCCGACGTGATCGCGCTGCAGGAGGCCGATACCCGTTTCGGCGAGCGCACCGGCATTCTCGACCTCGGCAGGCTGGAGCGGGAGACGGGGCTGATCCCCGTGCCGGTGGCCGGCATGGCAAAGGCGCATGGCTGGCACGGCAATGTCGTGCTGTTCAAGAAGGGACTGGTGCATGACGTCCATCAAGTCAAGCTGCCGGGGCTGGAGCCGCGCGGGGCGCTGGTCGCCGAGATCGAGCTCGAAGAGGGCGGGGTGCTGCGCATCATCGCCGCGCATTTCGGCCTGCTGCGCCACAACAGAGCCCAGCAGGCCCGCACATTGGTCGACCTCATCAACGACCGGCACGAGATGCCGACCATTCTGCTCGGCGACCTCAACGAATGGCGTCTTGGCGACCGCTCCTCGCTCAACACCTTCCAATCCGCCTTCGGCGAGCTGCCGCCGGCCGTACCGAGCTTTCCCGCCGGTCTGCCGCTCCTGGCGCTCGACCGCATCATCGCCAACCGCAAGGGGATCATCACCGAGGTCGAAGCGCATGATACGCCGCTGGCGCGCATCGCCTCCGATCATTTGCCAATCAAGGCGCTTGTCGACCTGAAGCCGGCGGGCGGTTAGCAACATTCATTTGGAGCGGAAAAAACCGACGAGACGGCGAAACCGCTCGGCGGCCCGCAGCTGCGGATCGATGATTTCGGGTGAAGAAGGCGCAGTCAGTCGCTCAAGCCGAGGCAAGAGGAACGCAGCCCATTCGTCAAGATCGCTTTTGCTGAAATAAGGCAGCCAGACGTCGGCGGGAGCCTCCCATTGTCGCATATTTGCACGCGCGAGATCGCCGAGCTTGACCAAGACGGTTCCGCCGTTATCTCCGACAACTTCGATTTCCGGATCAGGATCGGGCCTGGGAAGCCGCGCGATGATCTGTTCTTCCAGAGCTTGGCCAACCGCGCGATCCGTCTCGTCCAGGCGACGAAGTATTCTTGTGTCGCCGGCGGAACCGGTGCCCTCGGTCAGGTTGATCGTAAATTTGGCGCCCATGACGGCGTTCGAATATTGCGAGACCTGCAGCCAACAAGCCCTTCCGCCCCTGGCAAAGCTGCACTTGCCGGCCGCTTGCGTTTCCCAGCCGAGCTCCCGAAACTTCGGAGCCAGCAGCGACCGCATATGCCGGTGAAAGTCTTTGCTTTTGAGGTAGTCGCGCATGCTTCTGTCTCCAGGGGCTGTGCTTCGCGCCGCAACATCTCACGGGGCTTTTGAAGGCACAAGGAAGCCTGCGTGGTGGAAAGGCGTCTATCGGCGCTGACGCCCGAAAGCCATGTGATGCGACTTCGGAAGGTTGCCGGTGATCCCCTGCTGTATTCTCGGCATAGCTGATGGTGGAACAGCGTCGCGCCCTCGTCGCCGAAATCGAGCTCGAACAGGGCGGGGTGCCGCGATTTTGAGCAGCAGATCTCTCATCTGTTTGCGAGACAGATTGCGCTTGTCCCGACCTGCCTCGGTATGTTCTAGGAGTGTTCCAGGACTTGCACTGAAACCACCGGCGGGCATGAAAGCTGCAATGAGCGAAATCGCAGTACGAATGGAAAAGGTTACCCGTCGCTTCGGCACCACTCCAGCCGTGCGCGATCTTTCTCTTCATATTCGGCGCGGAGATGCGGTTTCTCTCGTCGGCCATTCCGGTTGCGGCAAGTCTACGCTGCTGCGCATGATCGCCGGTGTCGAGATACCTGAATCAGGCCGCATCTTTCTCGAAGGCCGCGAGGTCGCAAGTTCGGCTAATTTTGTCGAACCGGAGGCTCGTGGCGTCGGCTTCGTCTTCCAGGACTATGCTCTCTTTCCGCATCTGAGTGTCCGCGACAATATCCTCTTCGGTCTCAAGCGACATCCGAAGAGGGAAGCAGCGGCGCGGACAGAGGAGCTGATCAGCAAGGTCGGAATCGAGCATCTAACGCATCGCTATCCGCACACCCTCTCCGGCGGCGAACAGCAGCGTGTTGCGCTGGCCCGCGCCCTGGCACCCCGGCCGAGTATCGTGCTGATGGACGAGCCCTTTTCCAATCTGGATCAGGGTCTGCGCGGCAAGGTGCGCAGCGACACCTTGAACCTGTTGAGGACACTTGGCACGACCGTGATCATCGTGACGCATGATCCCCAGGAAGCACTTTCCGTCGGCGACCAGGTGGTCTTGATGCGCGCAGGTGAAATTGTCCAGTCCGGCTCAGCCTACGATCTGCACGACCGCCCAACTAATGCTTACGCGGCAGAGTTTTTTTGCGCGTCCAGCAAAGTTCCCGGCGTTTACCGGGGCGGATGGATCGAGACGGCGATCGGTAACTTCGCCTATACGCTCGATCGTCCACCGGCAAGTTCGGTGACCGTTTATATCCGGCCGCATGCAATTGCGCTGTCACCCGGCTCGGGAATCCCCGCTCGCATCGAGAACCGTGTTCTGCATGGTGAATTCGAGCAGATCACGTTGATGGTTGATGGCCTCGATGTGCCGCTTAATGCGAGAGCCTTGGAGCGGCTGCCCATCGATGCCGAGAATATTGAGATCTCAGTCCTCCCCGAGCGGCTGCTGGCTTTTTGACAGCCCGCCTGCGAGCGCATTCTGCTGGCACTTTCATCAAGTTTCCGTGATATTTGGCTTGAAGTTCCAGAGTAAACTTGACTTTCAGGGTCATGAACTGTTGCAAGCAATGCGCATTCATTCGCGGAGGGACATAATGAATTCGCGCTCGATCCTTACATCCATGCTGCTTGCCGCTTCGGCGCTGATGTCGCCTGGAATCGCTGCCGCCGCCGAAATCAATCTCTATACGACCAGAGAACCGGCCCTGATCGCACCTCTTCTGGGGGCATTCAGCAAATCGACCGGTACGAAGGTCAATACCATTTTCCTGAAGGACGGCCTCGCGGAGCGTGTCGCCTCCGAAGGCGCCAGCTCGCCAGCTGACATCCTGATGGCCGTCGATGCCGGCAACCTTGTCGATCTGGTCGATAAAGGCGTAACGCAACCGGTCGAATCGCCTGTCCTGAACTCGGCCATCGCGGAACAGCTGCGTGATGCCAAGGGCAACTGGTTTGCACTATCGATGCGCGCCCGCGTGCTTTATGCCGCCAAGGATGCTGACATCAGCACATTTAACTACGAGGAGCTCGCCGATCCCAAATGGAAGGGCAAGATCTGCATACGCTCGGGCCAACACCCCTATAATACGGCACTGTTTGCCGACTACATCGCCCATTACGGCGCGGAGGAAACCGAGAAATGGCTGACCGGTGTCAAGGCCAATCTCGCCCGCAAGGCAGCCGGCGGTGATCGCGATGCGGCTAAGGATATCCTCGGCGGCATTTGCGATATCGGTATCGCAAACTCCTATTATGTTGGCCTCATGCGGTCCGGCAAGGGCGGTGAAGAGCAGGTCAAATGGGGCGAGGCCATCAAGGTCATCCTTCCGACCTTCAAGAATGGCGGCACGCAAGTGAATATCAGCGGCGCGGCAATCGCCAAGCATTCGCCGAACAAGGCTGAAGCCGTCAAACTTCTCGAATATCTCGTCTCCGACGAAGCGCAGAAGATCTATGCCGAGGCCAATTACGAATATCCCGTGAAAGCGGGCGTCGCGGCCGATCCGATCATCGCGTCCTTCGGTGAACTCAAGATCGACAGCAAGCCGCTGTCCGAAATCGTCAGCCATCGCAAGCAGGCGAGTGAACTCGTGGACAAGGTCGGCTTCGACAACTAAGGACAAGGAAGGCGCCGCTGAGAGGCGCCTTCCCTCCCGAGAATGGATCCAGTGATGATTACCAGCCAGGCGCCCGCCCGCTCTGCAAAGCGCCCTGGCGGGGTATGGCTGACGATTGCCGGTATTATCGCGCTCATCGCCATTCTGCCGATCGGGGGATTGATTCTCGAAGCTTCGAAAGGCTCGGCGGGTCTTTGGGGACATCTTTTCGCGACCGTCCTGCCGGTCGCGCTTCTCGACACCGTCATCCTCCTTGCGGGAGTCGGTGTCATCACTGCCGTGGTTGGCACGACGACGGCATGGCTGGTGACGGCTTATGATTTTCCCGGCAGGCATGCTCTCGAATGGATGCTGCTTCTGCCGCTGGCCGTTCCGACCTATATCGTCGCCTATGCCTATCTGGATATATTGCATCCGATCGGCCCGGTGCAGGATGCCGTGCGCTGGCTGCTCGGCTATGAGAGTCCGCGCCAGTTTCGCCTTCCAGACGTCCGTTCCAAGGCCGGCTGTATTTTGCTTCTCGGAATCGTCCTCTACCCCTATGTCTACATCCCCACCCGGGCGATGTTCCTCACCCAATCCGGAAATCTGGTCGATGCAGCGCGCACGCTCGGCACGTCTCGCCGCGCGGTCTTCTGGCGGGTCGCCCTGCCGCTCGCGCGCCCGGCCGTTGCCGTGGGTATCAGCCTTGCTCTGATGGAAACGTTGAACGATATCGGTGCCGCCGAATTCCTCGGTGTTCGGACAATCACCGTCTCCATCTATACGACCTGGATCACCCGCTCCGATTTATCAGGAGCGTCGCAGATCGCCCTTGCCCTTCTTCTAATCGTCGTCGCCATTGTTGCGGTAGAGCGATGGGCGCGACGCAAGCAGCGCTACTCAATCGATGTGCGCCGGATGCGGAGTTTCCAACCGCGGCGGGTGTCCTTGGGAAAGGGCATAATGCTGTTTCTGGGCGGTCTTCTGCCGGTCATCCTAGGGTTCGCCGCGCCCGCGCTCTATCTCTTGATCGAAGCGGCAAAACGCTATCGGTTCGCCGGCATATCCTCTCGCATCATCGATGAGGCCGTGAACACGCTCGTTATAGCCACCCTGGCGACAACGGCGACCGTCATCCTTGGGCTTCTCGCTGCCTACGCTACCCGCCTGCGCCCCGGTCAGCGGTCCTCCTGGCTCCTGCGCTGTTCCACAATGGGTTATGCTGCTCCCGGAACTGTGGTCGCCATCGGCGTGCTGATCGTGCTTGGCGGGCTCGATCAGCTTATCGATCGGGCCGCTCTTTCCTTGTTTGGTGTGTCGACTGGCCTGCTCCTTATGGGATCGGGTGCTGCCGTCATTTATGCGCTCATCGTGCGGTTTCTGGCGATCTCGGCCGGCAGTATAGAAGCCGGTCTCTCACGCATTTCCCTCTCGCTTGATCATGCTTCGCGTTCGCTGGGCCAATCCACCGCAGGCACCCTGCGATACGTGCATTTGCCGCTCTCGAAGGCGGCAATCTCGGCTGCCGCCCTGCTGGTCTTCGTCGATTGTGTGAAGGAACTGCCGGCGACGCTGCTCCTGCGCCCGCTCAATATCGAAACTTTTGCAACTCATCTCTATGGAGAGGCCGCGAGAGGCACTTACGAGGAAGCCTCGATTGCAGCGCTCGCCATCGTGCTGATCGGCATTCTGCCGGCCATGTTGCTGTCGCGAATCGGACGTATCCGCTAGCAGGCCGACCACGACCCTCAGGCAAAGCTCAGACGGTAAATTGCGCACCCTGCTCCGGCAATTTGGAGGGCGGGACTAGAAATCCACGTCGCGGGCTTGACGTATTGCACCACTTGCGAAATGCTAAGATGTCAGACCAATTTCCAGTCTGGCTGCCTGATAGAAAATGGGGAACCATGAAGGCAAATCGCAGCGAGAGGCCGGTGATCCGGCCGCTTCCCGTTATCGACCGCGCGCGTCAGGTGACCGATGCGCTTGCGGATTATGTGGAGGAAGCGCGGCTGCAGGCGGGCGACCGGCTGCCGGCGGAGCGGGAGCTGATGGCGGCGCTTGCGGTGGGACGTTCGACCATTCGCGAGGCGATCCGGCATTTCCAGGCACTCGGCGTCATCGAAACCCGCAAGGGCAGCGGCACCTATCTCCTGAAGCCGGTTTCCAGGGCGACGATCCATATGCCGCTGTCCTTCGACGCGCTGCATCTGCGCGACGCGCTGCTGCAGACGCTCGAGGTCCGCCGCGGCATCGAATGCGAAGCGGGCATGGTCGCAGCCCGGCGGCGCACCGAGAAGGACCTTGTCGTCATCGAGGAGAAGCTCAACGAGATGGAGCGGGTGCACTTGGAGAAGGGCACCTCCGGGCCGGAGGATCTCGCTTTCCATCTCGCCGTCTATGACGCCACCCACAATCCGCTGTTTCGCCAGCTGCTCGAGCAGATGCGCGAGACCTTTGAGCGCTTCTGGGAGCATCCGTTCGACCGGCAGGATTTCGCCCGCCGGTCCTTTCCCTTTCACCGCACGCTTTTCAACGCGATCGTCGCCCGGGACGCGGAGGCGGCGCGGGCGGAAACATTGAAAATTCTCGACATCGTCGAAGAAGACATCAAGGAAATGTCCAAATGAGCAACGGCGCAGATCCGTTCGATCTTGCTTCCCTCATCACCGCCCATGACGACGGCAACTTTGCCGACGCCGTCGTGCCGCCGATCTTCCAGACTTCGCTTTTCACCTTTTCCGATTACGACGAGATGATCGCCGCTTATCGCGGCGAGAAGGTGCGGCCGACCTATACGCGCGGCCTCAACCCGACGGTGCGCGCCTTCGAGGAAATGCTGGCCAAGCTCGAAGGCGCGGAGGACGCGCTTGGCTTTGCGAGCGGCATGGCGGCGATTTCCTCGGCCGTGCTGAGTTTCGTCGAGCCGGGCGATCGCATCGTCGCCGTTCGACACGTCTATCCCGACGCCTTCCGCCTGTTCGGCACCATTTTGAAGCGGATGAAGATCGAGGTTACCTATGTCGACGGCCGCGACGAGGAGGCGGTGGCGAGGGCGCTGCCCGGCGCCAAGCTCCTGTACCTGGAAAGCCCGACGAGCTGGGTGATGGAGGCGCATGACGTCGGGGCGCTCGCAGCACTCGCCAAGCGGCACGGCGTCGTCTCGATGATCGACAACAGCTGGGCGAGCCCGTTCTTCCAGCGGCCGTTGACGCTCGGCGTCGATCTCGTCATCCATTCCGCCTCCAAATATCTAGGCGGCCACAGCGATGTGGTGGCGGGCGTCGTCGCCGGTTCGAGGGAAATGATCGCGCGCATCAAGGCCGAGGCCTATCCCTATCTCGGCGGCAAGCTTTCGCCTTTCGACGCCTGGCTGTTGATCCGCGGCCTGCGGACGCTGCCGCTGCGGATGAAGGCCCATGAGGCCTCCGCCCTGGAGATCGCCAAACGCCTGCAGAAGCTCCACGTGGTGGAGACGGTCTGCCACCCCGGGCTTGCCAACCGTCTGCCGGCCGGGCTCAACGGCACCTCGGGCCTGTTTTCGTTCATTTTCCAAGAAGGCGTCGATATCCGCGCCTTCGCCGATCGCCTCAAGCTCTTCAAACTGGGAGTGAGCTGGGGTGGGCATGAAAGCCTGATCGTACCGGGCGAGGTGGTGCTTCAGCAGAAGGCGCAACCCAATTCCGCGCAAACCTTTGGAATCCATGCGCGATCCGTACGCCTCCATGTCGGCCTCGAAGGAACCGAGGCCCTGTGGAGGGACATCGAGGAGGCGCTCGCCGCCGCCTCACGATCCTGAAACCTCGAGAGAAACCTAAAAAGGGGGAACTGAGCATGAAAAAACTAATAATCGCCACGCTCTTTGCTTCGATGATGGCGGGCACGGCCTTTGCCGATACGACGCTGAAGCTTGTCGAAGTCATCACCAGCCCGGAGCGCACCGAAACGCTGAAATCGATCGTCGGCAAGTTTGAGGCCGCCAATCCCGGCACCAAGGTCGACATCATCTCGCTGCCCTGGAACGAAGCCTTCCAGAAATTCGCGACCATGGTGTCGGCAGGTGATGTTCCTGACGTGATGGAGATGCCGGACACCTGGCTGTCGCTCTATGCCAATAACGGCATGCTCGAAAGCCTCGAGCCCTATCTCGAAAAGTGGGAGCACACTGGGGAATTGACGCCGCGCGCCCTCGAACTCGGCCGCGATGTCAAGAACACCGCCTATATGCTGCCCTACGGCTTCTATCTCAGAGCGATGTTCTACAACAAGAAGCTGCTTTCGGAGGCCGGCGTGGCCCAGCCGCCGAAGACGCTGGACGAGTTCACCGCCGCGTCCGAAAAAGTCTCCAAGCTGCCCGGCAAATACGGCTACTGCATGCGCGGCGGCCCGGGCGGCCTCAACGGCTGGATGATCTTCGCCGCCACGATGGCGGGCGACAATACATACTTCAAGGAAGACGGTACCTCGACGATGAACAGCCCCGGCTGGGCCAAGGGCATCGAATGGATGGTCGATCTCTACAAGAAGGGCTATGCGCCGAAGGACAGCGTCAACTGGGGCTTCAACGAAGTCGTCGCCGGCTTCTATTCCGGCACCTGCGCTTTCCTCGACCAGGATCCCGATGCGCTGATCGCCATCGCCGAGCGCATGAAGAAGGAGGATTTCGGTGTCGCGCCGCTGCCGAAGGGTCCTGACGGCAAGTCCTTCCCGACCATCGGTTATGGCGGCTGGTCGATGTTTTCGACGAGTGGCAACAAGGATCTCTCCTGGAAGCTGATCGCCACCCTCGAAGGGCCGGAAGGCAATATCGAGTGGAACAAGCGCATCGGCGCCCTGCCGGCCTATACGGCGGCAGAGAAGGACCCCTTCTATGCCGGTGACCAGTTCAAGGGCTGGTTCGAGGAACTGGCGGATCCGAACACGGTGCCGACGGTCATGCCGACCTATCTGGAAGAGTTCGCCTTCTTCAAGGATTCGCTGGCGATCAAGACCTCGCAACAGGCCCTGCTCGGCGATATCTCGGCGAAGGACCTGGCCGACCAATGGGCGGACTATCTGACCAAGGCGCAGCAGAAGTTCTTGTCGAAGAAATAGCTAACGGGCGTCGAGCTGGAGGCCCCCTCATCCGCCTGCCGGCACCTTCTCCCCGCTGGGGAGAAGGGAATATGCCGCAACGTTTCCGTCCCCTTCTCCCCTCGAGGAGAAGGTGGCCCGAAGGGTCGGATGAGGGGGCTCCGACCTCCCACTTCAGAAGTATACTCAGGCAAGAATCTCCAACCGGGTAAGACAATGGAAACTGCAATTCGATGACCATTTCCGCCGATATGCTCGACATGCGCCGCGACCGCAGACCATGGCTGCGTCGTCTTGCCGATGCCTCGGAGCCCTATCTCTACAGCGCGCCGTCCCTGATCCTGATCATCGCGGTGATGCTTGTGCCGCTGACGCTCGGGCTGTCCTATGCCTTCCGCGACATCCAGCTGCTCAACCCCTTTTCCGGTGGCTTCGTCGGCCTCGAGCATTTCCGCGAGCTTGCAAGTGATGCGGCCTTCTACGGCGCGCTGAGGAATACGCTCTGGTGGACCGGCGCTTCCGTAGTCCTGCAATTTGCCTTCGGGCTGATCCTGGCCCTGTTGCTCGACAAGCCGTTCCCGGGCCGGGCGCTCGCGCAGGCGCTCGTCTTCCTGCCCTGGGCGGTGCCGTCCTTTCTCGCCGGCCTGAACTGGGCCTGGCTGTTCAACCCGGTCATCGGGCCGATCCCGCACTGGCTTTTCGGGCTCGGGCTGATGCAGGAGCCGGGCAACATCCTCTCCGATCCGAATTATGCGATGTGGGGCCCGATCGTCGCTAATGTCTGGTGGGGTATTCCCTTCTTCGCCATCACGCTGCTTGCTGCCCTGCAGGCCATCCCGCGCGATCTCTACGAGGCGGCGTCGATCGACGGCGCCGGCTGGTTCCAGCGCTTCCGCTCGATCACCCTGCCGTTTCTCGCGCCGACGATCGCCATCACCGTGCTCTTGCGCACCGTGTGGATCTCCAATTTCGCCGATCTCATCGTCGTGATGACCAATGGCGGTCCGGCCGACCGGACGCAGATTGTCGCCAGTTACATCTTCACGACCGCCTTCAAGCGGCTTGATTTCGGTTATGCCTCGGCGATCGCGCTGGTGCTGCTGGCGCTGCTGCTCGCATATTCGATGCTGATCATCCTGCTGCGGCAGACGCTGCTGAACAAGGATTGAGACATGAGACGATCCGTCATCCCCACGATCGCGCACCGTCTGGCAATTCTCTGCTACATCGCCTTCGCGCTCTTTCCGCTGTTCTGGCTGCTCAAGGTCTCGGTGACGCCAAACGATCTGCTCTATACCGAGGGCGTGCGCCTGTGGCCGTCGCGCACGAGCTGGGATCATTATGCTTTCGTGCTGCAGCACAGCGCCTTTCCGACCTTCTTCAAGAACAGTCTGATCGTCTCGGCCTCGACGGCGGTGACCGTGACGATCTGCGCCTCACTCTCGGGCTACGCGCTGTCGCGCTTCAATTTCCGAGCGAAATACTGGATCGTGGCGCTGATGCTGCTGACCCAGATGTTTCCGCTCGTCATGCTGGTCGCCCCGATCTTCAAGATCCTGTCGCCCTTGCATCTGACCAACAGCCTGACCGGGCTCGTCATCGTCTACACCGCCTTCAACGTGCCCTTCGCCACCTTCCTGATGCAGTCCTTCTTCGACGGCATTCCGAAGGACCTCGAAGAGGCGGCGATGATCGATGGGGCGACGCAGTTCACGGCGTTTCGCCAGATCATCCTGCCGCTGACGCTGCCCGGCATCGCCGCGACGCTCGGCTTCGTCTTCACCGCCGCCTGGAGCGAATTGCTGTTTGCGCTGATGCTGATCAACGGCAATGACGCGGCGACTTTCCCGGTCGGGCTTCTCACCTTCGTTTCGAAATTCTCGGTGGATTTCGGGCAGATGATGGCGGCGGGCGTCATGGCGCTCATTCCGGCCGGCCTCTTCTTCCTGCTCATCCAGCGTTATCTCGTCCAGGGCCTGACGGCCGGCGCGGTCAAGGGTTAAACAGAATGGCATCGATCGATATCCAGAATATCCGCAAAGCCTATGGCCACGTGCAGGTGCTGCACGGCGTCGACCTGTCGATCAGGGACGGCGAATTCGTCGTGCTCGTCGGCCCCTCCGGCTGCGGCAAGTCTACGCTGTTGCGCATGATCGCCGGATTGGAGGATGTCACATCAGGCGAAATCCGCATCGCCGGCGGTCGGGTCAACGAGTTGCACCCCAAGGACCGCGACATTGCCATGGTGTTCCAGTCCTATGCGCTCTATCCGCACATGAACGTCGCCGGCAATATGAGCTACAGCCTGAGGCTGCGGAAGACCGCCAAGGAGAAGATCACAAGCGCGGTGGCTGCCGCCGCAGCCAAGCTCGGCCTTGACCCGCTGCTCGAACGGCGGCCGAAGGCGCTTTCGGGTGGCCAGCGCCAGCGCGTCGCCATGGGCCGCGCCATCGTGCGCCAGCCGAAAGCCTTCCTGTTCGACGAGCCGCTCTCCAATCTCGACGCGCGCCTGCGCGAGCAGATGCGCGCCGAAATCAAGAAGCTGCACGGCGAGCTGAAGGCGACCTCGATCTACGTTACCCATGACCAGATCGAGGCGATGACTCTCGCCGACCGGATCGTCGCCATGCATGGCGGCGTCGTCCAGCAGGTCGGCAGCCCGCTGGAACTCTACGACCGCCCCGCCAATCTGTTCGTTGCCGGTTTCATCGGCTCGCCGGGTATGAACTTCCTGGAGGCCAGCTATACCGCAGGCGGCGTAAAGCTGCAGGACGGAACGATCGTGCCGCTGGCGAAGCCGCTGCGGCTTTCAGAAGGCGCGAAGGTGACGCTCGGCATTCGGCCGGAGCATGTGCTGATGACGAATGACGGAACCGGGCTTGCCACCGATGTGGAACTCGTCGAACCCACCGGCTTCGGCATCATCCTGCATCTTGCCCTGCATGGCCTGCCATTCAAGATCTTCACGCTCGACCGGGAAGCGCTGAAGGCGGGGCCGAAGATCAATGTCGCCTTCCCGCCCCAATATCTGCACGTGTTCGATGGCGAGGGACGACGCGTCGACTAGGGAATCGAGCCCAGAATCACGCCTCAGGCGTCCCTGTCTCTGGTTGTTCCTATCGCAAAGACACCTGGCTAAAAAAAGATCAATCGGATTCAAGGGGATAGGCGAGACTCGGAAAACGCGTGAATCATTCTCTCTAAGCTATTGAAATTTGATTCGTTTTGATTCGGAACCAATCGTAAAGTGATTCGGTTGACTCGCACTGGTTGCGGCAGGAGCGCGTACGAAATGGTTGCCCCGAGAGCGAATTGGAAAGGCTTTATCAAGTTCGGAGAGGTGGCTTTCCCGGTGGCGCTCTATACCGCCGCCTCCACATCCGAGCGTATCGCATTTCATACTCTGAACAGGAAGACCGGCAACCGCGTCCGCCGGGAATTTGTGGACGGCGAGACCGGCGATCCGGTCGAACGCGAGGACCAGGTCAAGGGTTTCGAGATCGAAGATGGGCGCTACGTCGTCCTCGAGCCCGAGGAGGTCGCGGCCGCCATACCTGAAAGCGACAAAACGCTGAAGGTGGAGGCCTTCATTCCTTGTGACGAGGTCGACGACGTCTATTTCGACAAGCCTTATTATCTGGCTCCCGACACGATGGGCAGCGACGCTTTCAAGCTCCTCAGGGATGGCATGAAGAAGGCCAAGGTCGCGGCTATCGCCCGGACGGTGCTGTTCCGGCGCCTGCGAACCCTCCTCATCCGCCCCCATGGCAAGGGGCTGATCGGCTCCACTTTGAACTTCGATTACGAGGTCCGCTCCTCCGAGAAGGCTTTCGAGGAGATGCCGGATCTCAAGATTGAAGGCGAGATGCTGGAGCTTGCCAAGCACATCATCAACACCAAGAAGGGCGAGTTCGATCCGAAGCAATTCGACGACCGTTACGAAGCCGCCGTCGCCGAATTGGTAAAGGCCAAGATCGAAGGCCGCAGCTTGCCAAAGAAGAAGGCGCCGCCGGCTGCGAAACCCAACGACCTGTTACAGGCGCTGCGCGAAAGCGCCGGCATGGCGACGCCGGCCAAAACGAAGCGCACCGCTGCAAATGCCAATGCCGGAAAGAGCAGGCAGAAGGCCGCGCGCGCGTCGACGACGAAATCACGCAGCCCCGGTGGCGCCCACCAGCGCCGCGCCGGGTGATCGGAGGTTGCCATGGCAATCCGGCCATACTGGAAAGGTTACCTGAAGCTGTCGCTTGTCACCTGCCCGGTGCAGATGATGCCGGCCACGTCCGAAAACGAGAAGGTGCGCTTCCACACGCTCAATCGCGCAACCCAGAACCGAGTGATCAGCCACTATGTCGATGCCGTCACCGGCAAGGACGTGAAGGATGAAGATGAAGTGAAAGCCTATCAGCGTGGCGAGAACGAATATGTCATGCTGGAAGACGAGGAACTGGAGAACGTCGCGCTCGAAAGCACCAAGACGATCGATATCGAGGTCTTTACACCGCGCAACGGCGTCGACTGGATATGGCTCGACACGCCCTATTATCTTTCGCCTGACGATCCGGTCGGCCAAGAGGCATTCTCGGTGATCCGCGATGCGATGGCGGCCGAGGACATGGTCGGGATCTCGCGGCTGGTGATTGCCCGCCGCGAGCGCGCCGTGATGCTGGAGCCACGTGGGAAGGGCATCGTCCTTTGGACCCTGCGTTACGGTGACGAAGTCCGCGGCGCCGATAGTTATTTCGAACGTGTCGACGATCAGCCGGCGGACAGCAAGATGATGCCGCTCGTTCAACAGCTCATCAAAAAGCAGACGCAGCACTGGAACCCGAAGATGGTATCCGATCCGGTGCAGGATAGGCTGCTTGATCTTATCGAATCCAAGAAGAAACAGATGAAAAAGCCTGTCGGAGCCAAGTCCAAGGGCAAGGGAAAAGTCGAGCCGGCTCCCAGCAACGTCATCAACATCATGGACGCCCTGCGTAAATCCGTCGATGCCGAGAACCGACCTGGCAGACATTAAGCGATGACCAAACCACGGCGCCCTTCCGCCCCCCTCCTTCGCGACTCCGGTTCTTCCATACAATCGCGACCTGTCCGTCGCCGTGATCCCGACCAGCCGAACCTGCCGTTCGATGCAATGCCGTCCAGAGTGGAGCCATGCCTGGCCTTGCTGAAGCAGACGGTGCCGCAAGGGCCGGACTGGCTCTATGAGGTGAAGTGGGACGGCTACCGATTGGCGCTCCACATCGAGCCGAAAGGTATTCGCATTCTCACCCGTGGCGGCCATGACTGGACCCACCGTTTTCCAAATATCGCCGCAGGGGCAAAGGAGCTCGGTGTAACACGCTGCATTCTCGACGGAGAAGCTGTCGTCCTTGATGAAGAGGGTCGCTCGGACTTTGGAGCGTTGCAGCGCTCGCTCGGCGGAAGGGGCGGCAAACGGATTTCGACCGAATCCGTCTTCTACGCCTTCGATCTATTGTATCTCGACGGTCACGACCTGACGCGCACCGAGCTGTCGGTCCGCCGCCACCTTCTCGAAGATCTGATTCCTGAGACCGACGCTGGCGCCATTCGGTTCTCGCAAGACCTGGATTTGGGTGGCGAGGAACTGCTCGAGCACGCATGCGATCGCGGCCTGGAAGGCATCATCGCAAAGCACAGGGACAGCCCTTACCGCAGTGGTCGTCTGGGGGACTGGCAGAAGATCAAGTGCGTTCAGAGCGAAAGTTTCATGATCGTCGGGTACGAGGAATCCGCCAGCAACCGCGGCGGACTCGGCAGTCTTTTGCTTGCGGGTCGAAACGGTCACGACTGGATCTATGTCGGCTCTGTCGGCACAGGCTTCAATCGAACGGAGGCGGAATATCTGCGCAAGACATTGAACCGCCTCCAGACGAAAAAACCTGTTGTGCCGCTCAAAGGAAAGCGCCTCGTCTTTTCGCAGCCAACCCTGATCGCCGAAGTCGAATTTCGCGGCTGGACGCATGAGGGCAGCCTGCGACACCCCTCCTACAAGGGCCTCCGCGAAATCCAGGATAACGCAGCCGTCTTTGATATGACTGATGCCCCTGCGATTCCGTGAAATCCCGCAACGCGATCAAGATCTCGCAAGAGCCAACTGCCACCTATGCCGCAATACTCGCCCTGTCAGGCGGCATGTTTGCCGGTTCGGCCGAGCTTCTTGATCGCCTGCTCCAAGGGACGCTGTCCCTCACAATAATCCTTCCAGGCGGACGACTTCGATAGCAGGGCAGGCACGGTTCGGATCGTGAACCTTTTCGGGTCAAGATCCGATTTCACCTGCGTCCACGTCAGAGGCATAGACACCGTGGCGCCCGGGCGGGCTCGGGGGGAGAGCGGAGCGACCGCCGTCGCCATGCGATCGTTGCGCAGGTAATCAAGGAAAATGCGACCGCCCCGCAGGCTCTTGGTCATTTTGATCAGATAGAGATCGGGGTTGTTTCGGGCCATCTGCTGGCAGACGTCGTGCGCGAAGGCCTTTGCTTCGGGCCATGACAACGGTTTTCGTTTGTTGACAGCAAGCGGGGTTACGACATGCAAGCCCTTGCCGCCCGTCGTCTTGCAGAAGCTGGTCAATCCGAGGTCTTCCAGCCGATCGCGCATTTCGCGGGCAGCGGCAACGACCGTGGAAAATGGGACGTCGGGACCGGGATCAAGATCGAATACCAGGCGGCCAGGCACTTCCGGCTGCCCGGGTTCACAGTTCCACGGGTGGAGCTCGACAGCCGCGATCTGGGCAACCGCAGCAAGTCCTTCGATGCGATCAATCTGCAGATATGGCTTCTTGTCGCCAAATACCTTGATCAATTCGAGCAGTTTGGATTGCCCCGGCATCGCATGACGCTGGAAGAACTGCTCGCCACCAACTCCATCCGGAGCACGGATGATGGAGCAGGGCCTGCCCTTGAGGTGCTCGATCATCCAGTCGCCGACCGCCTCGTAATAGCGGGCCAATTCTTCCTTTGTTACCGGATCACCACCGTTGACGTCCGGCCACAATGGCTTGTCCGGGTTTGAAATGAGCAC